>WHTM01000019.1 GCA_009377755.1 Hyphomicrobiales bacterium
GTCGCCGGCAAGGGGCCGCAGAAGATCGCGGCCGACCTCAACCGCGACGGCATCCCGAGCCCCACCGGCAAGCGCTGGTCGGACACCACGATCCGGGGCAACCGCATCATCGGGTCTGGTATCCTCAATTGCGAGCTTTATGTCGGCGTCATTCGCTGGAACCGGCAGCGTCAGATGAAAAACCCGGATACCGGCCGCCGTGTCCTGCGGCTGAATCCCGAGAGCGAATGGATACGCACGGAAGTCCCTGAGCTTCGCATCGTGCCGGATGAGCTTTGGAACGCGGCCAAGGCCCGGCAAGATGAATTGACCGCCCTCTACAAGAACCAGATCGAGACGGCCCGCGAAGGCATCCGGCGCAGCGTCATCGCCAATGGCGGCCTCAACGCCACACACCGGCCCCGCACCCTTCTTTCCGGCCTTCTGGTCTGCGGCTGTTGCGGCGGCTCTTATGCAAGGCGTGGACAGGATCGCTACGCCTGCACCAACCATGTCCTGTCCGTGGGTTGCGACAATGCCCGCACGGTGAACCGCAAGGTGCTGGAGGCGCGCGTGCTCGCCGGTCTGCGCGACCGGCTGATGGCACCGGAAGCCGCAGCCGCCGCAATGCGCGCCTATGCGAAGGAGACCAACCGCCTGAACCGCGAACGGCGCACGTCAGGCGAAGCGAGCCGCCGCGAGCTGGCCAACACCGAGAAGGCCATCAAGGAGATCGTCCACGTCATCGAGCAAGGCGGCTTCCACCGTGTGCTGCTCGATCGTCTCACCGAGCTTGAGGCCCGGCAGGACGGCCTCAACGCCCGCCTGTCGCAGGGGCCCGTGGACATCCCCGACATCCATCCCAACATCGGCGACATCTACCGGCGCAGGATCGAGCGCCTGTCCGACGCCCTCGGCCATCCGGACGACGCCCGTGAGGCGGCGGAAGCCTTGCGCGAGGTGATCGACCGCATCGTCATCACGCCCGGTGAGAAACGTGGCGACCTCAACATCGCCCTGCACGGCGATCTCGGCACCGTCCTCGAATGGATCGCACGCACCGGAAAAACCGGCTACAAAGCCAAGGCTGACGCCTCGCCCGCGCGATTGTCGGTCTCGGTCAAAGGCCGGGCTTGTCCCGGCCATCCACGCCTTTACTGTTGCAAGGTCGCAAGACGTGGATGCCCGGCACGAGGCTTGTGCCCGGGCCAGCCGAAGGCCGGACCTGGGCGCCGGGCATGACGGCGGAGAGAGTGGGCTTACCCCATGGCCGACACCGACACCCAGCCGCACCCGCAAGGCTCGCCGTTCTGGCGCTTCTCGCTCGGCTTCTATCGCCAGCCGGCCGTCGCCGATGCCTGCATCCTCCTCCAGGACGAGGCCGGCGTTGACGTCAACCTCTTGTTCTACCTGCTGTGGCATGCATCACTGGAGCGCCGGCTGAGCCACGCCGACGTGGCGGCGATCGAGCAGCGGATCGCGCCGTGGCGCGACCAGGTCGTGGTGCCGCTGCGCGCCATCCGGCGCGCCATCAAGGTGCCGCCGCCGGTGATCGAGGCCGGGACCGCCGAAGCGTACCGAACCAGGATCAAGGGCATCGAGCTCGAAGCCGAACGGCTGCAGCAGGAGGCGCTGTACGACATGGCGCAGGCCTCCCGCTTCGGCGAACCCGCCTCTTCTCCCGAGGAGGCCGCCCATGCCAACATCAACGCCTATCAAGCCATTTGTGCGCGGCCGTTTCCGGACGATGCGGTCGCCGCGGTGATGGCCGCGTTTTCGAGCTACGCGCGCCGTGCCGGCGGCGGCCGGGGCGCGCATTAAGATTTGTCGTGCAATCTAGCGGCGAACCGGGTTCCACTTCGCCGGATTGCACTCTGAAAGGGGCAATGATGACCAAGACGCCACGCAAGCGCGCGCAGGCGGAAGAGCCGCGGCGGCTGGTGGTCGGGATTTCCGGCGCCTCCGGGGCGATCTACGGCGTCCGCATGCTGGAAATCCTCAAGGCGTCCGGCATCGAGACGCATCTCGTCATGAGCCGCTCGGCGGAAATGACCCTCGCCTACGAGACCGACTACAAGTCGCGCGACGTGCGCAAGCTCGCCAGCGTCATGCATCCGATCGGCGACATCGGCGCTTCGATCTCGTCGGGATCTTTCCCCACCATGGGCATGGTGATCGCACCGTGCTCGATCAAGACCATGAGCGAGATCGCCGCCGGCGTCACCTCGACGTTGCTGAGTCGCGCGGCCGACGTGGTGCTCAAGGAGCGGCGCCGGCTGGTGCTGGCGGTGCGCGAGACGCCGCTGCACGGCGGCCACCTGCGCACCATGACGGCGTTGTTCGACATGGGGGCGATCATCGCGCCGGTGGTGCCGGCCTTCTACAATAAGCCGAAGACCATCGACGACCTGGTCAATCACACCGTCGGCCGACTGCTCGACCTGTTCGGCATCGAGACCGGCGTCGTCAAGCGCTGGCAGGGCGGCCCGCCGGAAGGCGAATAATTTTCGCCGCTGCATTTAATCGTCAACAAGGGAGGACCATCAGGATGGACAAGGACCGCTACGACCGTGGCCTGAAGATGCGCAAGCAGGTGCTGGGCGCCGAATACGTTGACAAGGCGCTCAGCAATGTCGACGACTTCAACCGCGATTTCCAGCGCCTGCTGACGGAATACTGCTGGGGCGAGTGGGCCGACGATACGCTGAAGCCGCGCGAGCGCAGCCTGATCAACCTCGGCATGATCGGCGCGCTGGGCAAGATGGAGGAGTTCGGCACCCATGTGCGTGGCGCCCTCAACAACGGCCTCACGCCGAACGAGATTCGCGCGGTGATCCAGCACGTCCTGATGTATTGCGGCGCGCCGATCGCGGTCGACTGCTTTCGCACCGCCAAGCCGATCATCGACGCACACCTGAAGAAGAAATGAATGTCGGGCACTGACGAACCGAAAAATAAGAGCGGCCACACCCTGGCCGACCACACGCTCGGCACCGATCCGGCGCACGTGCATGACGGGGATGCCGACCACGACCACGACACCCTCGACCCCGGACCGCTGGAAGAGAACCCGATCTGGATCGCCGACCATGTGACGCTCACCAGCGTCGGTATCGACATCGGCTCGTCCGGTACGCAGGTCGTGTTCTCGCGGGTGAAGCTGCGCCGGCTCGGCGAAGAGCTGACCAGCCGCTACTACGTTGTCTCGCGCGAGACGCTGTTCCAGTCGCAGGTTTCGCTGACGCCGTACGAGAGCGCCGAGCGCATCGACGCCGCCGCGCTCGGCGCGATCATCGACGACGCTTATTGTGCGGCCGAAATCGATCGCAAGGACATCGACACAGGCGCCGTGATCCTCACCGGCGAGGCGCTGCGGCGCGAGAACGCCGCGGCGATTGCCGACCTCCTGTCGAAGCAGGGCGGCGATTTCGTTTGCGCCGCGGCGGGGCATCACATGGAGGCGATGCTCGCCGCATACGGCTCCGGCGCCGCACGCGTATCGAGCGACCAGCGCAAGCGCGTCCTCAACATCGACATCGGCGGCGGCACCACCAAGCTCGGGCTGGTGGAGAACGGCAAGGCGATCGCTACCGCGGCGGTGCACGTCGGCGGACGGCTGCAAGTCGTCGACCAGGACGGCAGGGTCATCCGTCTCGATCCCGCCGGCCGCCATCATGCCGCCGAGGCAGGCTTCGACTGGCACGTCGGCGATACCGTGACTGGCGGCGAGCTCGACCGCGTCGCCGACGCGATGGCCGACGCGCTGGTGTCAGCGATTACGGCGCGGCCGATGCCGCATGCGGTCGAGCAGCTCTATCTCACCGAGCCGATCGCCGATCTCGGCCGGATCGACGGCATCATGATCTCCGGTGGCGTCGGCGAGTATGTCTACGCGCGCGAGACGCGCGACTTCGGCGACATGGGCCGGCGGCTCGGCGGCGCGATGCGGCGGCGGATCGATTCCGGCGCGCTGCCGTGGCCGCTGTTGCCGGCGGGCGAATGCATCCGCGCCACCGCACTCGGCGCCTCGGAATACAGCGTGCAGCTTTCCGGCAACACCTGCACCATCACCAATCCGGGCGCGCTGCTGCCGCGGCGGAACCTCCCGGTGGTGCAGCCGCCCTATGAATTCCAGGAGAGCGTCGACGCCGAGGCCATCGGCGCGGCGATCCGTCGGCACCTCACGGCCTTCGATGTGGTCGAGGGCGAGGCCGAGGTGGCGCTGGCGTTCCGCTGGCGCAGCGCGCCGTCCTACGAGCGCATCGCCGCCTTCGCCAGGGGCATCTGTCTCGGCGTGCCGAACACGCTGCGCCAGGGCAAGCCCCTCTACGTGATGCTCGACGGCGACGTGGCGCAGACGCTCGGCGCCGTGCTGCGCGAGGAGATGGGCGTCGCAAGCGACATCCTGGTGATCGACGGCGTGACGCTGCAGGATTTCGACTATGTCGATCTCGGCAAGATCCGCCTGCCGTCGATGACCGTGCCGGTGACCATCAAGTCGCTGATCTTCCGCGAGGACCCGCGCGCCGAGACGGATGTGCCGCATTTGCACGAGCACCACCTTCATGACCATGGGCACGAGCACGGCCATGCGCATGGCCATGGCGACCACCACCATACCCACAAGGCCTCATCCTGAGGAGGCCATGCGCAGCCGCGTGTCCCGGGCGCAGCGCGGCATGTAATGACGCGCTGCAGAACCGGGACCGTTCCACTGCATCCGGAACGGCCCCGGCTCTGCGGCGCACCGCCATAGCGCATCGAAGACGCGCGTAAACGCGCTTATGGCGCTGCACCGCGTCCGGGGCACCGCCGCATTCGCGGGTGATGACGGCGGAGTATGTGGCGGTGTATTGTGCACCAACAGCCGGAGCCCGAATCCCCATGGCCAAAGACGCGATCGTATCCGACGACCTCGCCAAGAAATTCGCCACCGAGAAGGACACGCCCTACACCCGCTGGGTGCGCAGCGAGGGCCTCGACATCATCTCGTCGGTCTATGTGCGCAGCCTGCACACGGTCGAGCTGAAGTCGTGGCCGCGCCGCGGCGGGCGCGGCGTCTACCTCAACCACGAGGCCTCGCGCACTTCGAACGACTGCTACGTCTGCGAGATCGCACCGGGCGGAAAGCTCGCACCCCAGCGCCAGCTCTACGAGGAGATGATCCTGATCCTCGCCGGGCGCGGCTCCACCGCGGTGTGGAACGACGCCGGCCAGCGTATCACCTTCGAGTGGAGCGCCGGCTCGCTGTTCGCGATTCCCTTGAACGCGCATCACCAGCACTTCAACGGCTCGGGTCGCGAGCCGGCACGCTACGTCGCCGTCACCAACGCGCCGATCGTCATCAACCTCTATGAGGACCCCGAGTTCGTCTTCAACACGACATTCGATTTCAAGAACCGCTTCTCCGGCGAGCCGGATTATTTTGCGGCCAAGGGCGAGCAGAAGGGCCTGCTGCTCGAGACCAATTTCGTGGCGGACGCCGTCAACCTGCCGCTGATCAGCGCTAAGGAGCGCGGCGCCGGCGGTGGCCACATCCGCTTCAACATGGCCAAGGGCTCGATGAACAGCCACATCTCGCAGTTTCCGGTCGGCACCTACAAGAAGGCGCACGCGCACGGGCCGGGCGCGCACGTCATCATCCTCACCGGCGAGGGCTACTCGCTGATGGGGCCGGACGGTGCCGAGCCGAACCGCTACGACTGGGAGGTCGGCGCGATGATCGTGCCGCCCAACATGTGGATCCATCAGCACTTCAACACCGGCACGACGCCGGCGCGCTATCTCGCCTTCAAGCACGAGGGCGTCGCGATCCGCAACGTGCAGGGCGTGCCGAAGGCGTGGATCAGCAGACGCCTCGGCGGCGACCAGATCGACTACGCCGACGAAAGCCCGCAGGTGCGCGCAATGTTCGCCGCCGAGCTCGCCAAGCATGGCCTCATGTCGCGCATGGACGCTGCCTATGCGGCGGAGCAGGTGGAGCTGGCGAAGAAGGCGGGGTAGGTACGGCAACGGCGCGTAGGATGGGTTGAGCGCGGCGAAACCCATCACGACCAATTGTGTGCAATTTCAGCGATGGGTTTCGCATTGCTCAACCCATCCTACGGGCTCGACCTATCCTACGAACTGCAGCACGATTGCCTGGTCTGAACGGGTGGGCACGCAACACTTCCATAAGAACAATAGACGCAGCAGTCGCCTCGCTTCGGCTTCAATTTCTTGCCGCACCCCTTGCATTCATAGAACCATTGGCACGCAGCGGTGGGCATGGTCTCCTGCTCGGCATGCCTGCACTGCGGACAGATGATGATCGATTCGAGCTCCACCCTATCTATGACGATATTCCTCTCACCCCGCCCCATCACAGCACGCTATGGCCCCGCAAAATCCAGACCGCGTTCCGCGATACCCGAATTGCGCCGGGATGCGTTGCGTCCGCTGCCCAATCACGGGCAAAATCCCACGATCGGCACCGAAATGCCGTCAGGGGAAACGCCATGACCATGCTGCTTCGCTGCCTCGTTGTGCCACCGCTATTGCTGGTGGCCGCCGCCACCACCGCTACTGCCCAGACCTGGCCCGACCGGCCGATCAAGTTCATCTCATCGCAGGCGGCCGGCAACGCCACCGATACGCTCGCGCGCCTAACCGCCGATCTGCTCTCGCAGCGGCTCGGCCAGCCGATCGTGGTCGAGAACCGGCCCGGCGGCGGCAACGTCATCGGCACGCAGGCGGCCTCGCGCTCGGCGCCGGACGGCTACACCTTCTTTTTCGCAACCGCGGCACCGCTGGTGAGCGATCCCTACACCTTCAAATCGCTGCCCTACGATCCGATGAAGGATTTCGTTCCGGTCGCGCGCGTCGCGGAAATATCCTTCGCCATCATGGCGCATCCGAGCGTGCCGGCGAAAAACCTGCCGGAACTGATGGCGCTCGCCAAGGCGGAGCCGAGCAGGTACTCGTTCGCCACCGACGGCCAGCGGCGCTTCTCCGGCATGATCGTCGCCTGGCTCAACAAGCTCGCCGGCACCAACATCCTCCAGGTGCCCTACAAGGTGCAGACGCAGGGCATCCAGGACACGCTTGCCGGCCGCGTGCATCTCATCATCCTCGGCGTGCCGAACGCCCGCCCGCATATCGCCAGCGGCGCGCTGCGTCCGCTTGCGGTCACGTCGCTGAAGCGGATCGAAGGCCTGGAGACCGTGCCGACAGTCGCCGAGACTTTCCCGGGATTCGACTTCCCCGGCTGGTGGCTGCTGGCCGCGCCCACGGGAACGCCCGCCGACGTGATCGCGCGCATGAACCGGGAAATGGACGCGGTGCTCAAGGACGAGGCCGTGCTGAAGCGATTGCGCGGCATGGGCTTTTCCACCTCCGGCGCCACCACGCCGCAACACACGCGCGACTACGTGAACTCGCAGCACGCCGCCTGGGGAACGCTGGTCAAGGAGATCGGCCTCAAGCCGGAGTGAACGGCCGTCGCAGGGACGACCGGCAGCTACGAGGCCTCGGCCTCCCGATCCAACGGCCGGCTGATGCCCGGCATGCGCGTCACGACCTTGTAGTCGCCCCAGGCGGAAGCGAGGTCCATCAGCGCGCGGTAGGACTTGTCGATCTCGTGCTCGACGAAGCGGGCAAGCTCCGGCCCGGACTTGATCAGCGTCTCGCGCCGGTCGGCGGGGTTTTCAACGAAATCGAAGAAGCCGCGCGCGGCGGCTGCCTCGACGTACTTCTTGAAGGTGCCGGCGTGGCGCAGCAGCACGTAGTCCATCGCTTCCGTCTTGGTCAGGAAGCGCTGCTCGAACGAGAGCTCGTAAACGCGGAAGAACAGGGGATAGAGGAACTTGAAGAACTCGGCCCCGCCGTCCTCGACCACCACGTCCCAGAAGCGGGAGAACTCCTGCCGGATGTTGCGGGAGACGAGCTTCTTGTGATCCTCGTCGAGCTTGGCGGTGAGCATGGGGTCCTCGTAAATAGCGCCGCGTCATCTCCCCCGGGTCGTTCCCGCGAAAGCGGGAACCCATACGCCGTACCGCCTCGGTCAATCACGACCGTGTCGGATTATGAGTCCCCGCCTGCGCGGGGACGACCAAGTGGCGCCGTCCGGGCGCGATGAACATAGCGGCGCAACCCTTGCTGGCGCGTTACCAGCGGCGATTTCGGCGCGAAATCCGTAGCAACGCCGGCGCATGCGCGCCCACTGCCACCATGGTTAACCATGTCTATGGCGTGGCCTTCGCCGGCCGCGGCTGCGCTGCGTGCCGCGCCGTCCGAGCCCCGCCAAGGCGCCGGTGCAGCTTGTCAAGCATCAGGTAGATCACCGGCGTGGTGTAGAGCGTCAGCATCTGAGAGACCAACAGCCCGCCGATGATGGTCATGCCGAGCGGGCGCCGCAGTTCCGAACCCGGGCCGGTCGCGATCATGAAGGGGACGGCGCCGAGCATGGCCGCCATGGTCGTCATCAGGATCGGCCGGAAGCGGGTGAGGCAGGCTTCGTAGATCGCCTGCTCCGGCGAAAGCCCGCTCTGGCGCTCGCCTTCGAGCGCGAAGTCCACCATCATGATGCCGTTCTTCTTCACCAGCCCGATCAGCAGGATGATGCCGATCAAGGCGATGATGCTCAGTTCGGCATTGTAATACTGCAATGCCAGCAGAGCCCCGAGACCGGCCGACGGAAGCGTCGAGATGATCGTGAGCGGATGTGCGAGGCTCTCGTAGAGAACGCCGAGCACGATGTAGACGGCGATCAGCGCGGCGAGGATCAGCAGCGGCTGCGCGCCGGCGCTGCGCCGGAAATCGCGGGCGTCGCCGGCGAATTCGGCGCGGATCGCATCCGGCATGTGCAGCTCGGCGACCGCCCGCAGGATCTCGTCCGAGGCGTTCTCGAGCTTGACATCCGGCGCCAGATTAAAGGTCAGCGTGACCGCCGGGAACGAACCCTGGTGATTGATCACGAGCGGAGCGATCCCGCGCTCGATGCGGGCGACCGCCGACAACGGCACTTGCTTACCGTCGGCGCCGCGCACATGCACTTGCGTCAGGTCGGATGGATCGCGCTGGTACCTGGGATCGACTTCAAGGATCACGCGGTACTGGTTGCGCTGGGTAAAGATGGTTGAAATCTGCCGCTGCGAGAACGCATTGTGGAGCGCGTTGTCGATGTCCTCGACGCGTACGCCGAGGCGCGACGCGGCAACGCGATCAATCACGATATTGGCCTGAAGCCCGCCCTGCTCGCGGTCCGTCGTGACGTCGACGATGCCGGGAATCTGCTTGATCTTCTCCTGCACCCGCGGCACCCACTTTTGCAGCTCGTCGAAATCCGCGCTCCAGAGTGTGAACTGATAGGTGGAGTCGCTTTGCCGCCCGCCGACGCGGATATCGCTCGCTGGAAACATGAACACGCTCAGCCCCGGAATGCTGCTCAGCCGCATGCGCAGGCGCTGCACCACCCGCGGGGTGGTGACGCCGTCGCGTTCGGCAAGCGGCTTCAGGCTGATGAACAGCCGCCCACGGTTGACGGATGCGTTCCACCCCGAGGCGCCCACCGACGAGCCCACGGCCGCAACCGCGGGATCGGCCAGCACCAGCTCGACCGCCTTCTGCTGCAATTCGACCATCGCCGGGAAGGAGATGTCGGTCGAGGCACTGGTGCCGCCGAACACCAGCCCGGTGTCGTCCTGCGGGAAGTATCCTTTCGGCGTCTTGACGTAGAGATCGACGGTCAGTGCGATCGTCGCCACGAACACGATCAGCACGAGTTCGCGATAGCGCAGAACCACGCGCAGGCTCCAGCCGTAGGCGGCGACCATGGACCCGAGAATGCCTTCGACGACGCGGTCGAACAGCGTGGCGCGCGCGCTCGGCACCGAACGGACGAAGTGCGCGCAGATCATCGGCGTCAATGTCAAGGACACCACCATCGACACCCCGATGGCGAAGCACAGCGTTATCGAGAACTCGCGGAACATGCGTCCGACAACGCCGCCCATGAAGAGCAGCGGAATGAACGCCGCGACCAGCGAGATGCTGATCGACATCACGGTAAATCCGATCTGCTTCGCTCCCTCGATGGCCGCGCGCAGCGGCGAGTACCCTTTCTCGAGGTTGCGGTACACGTTCTCGATCATCACGATCGCATCGTCGACGACGAAGCCGACCGAAACGGCGAGCGCCATCAACGAGATGTTGTCGATCGAGTAGCCGATCGCCCACATCGCCGCGCAGGTCCCGGCGAGCGATAGCGGCACGGTCACGCCGGCCGCGATCATCGGCGTCATCCGCCGCAGGAACAGAAAGACGACAAGCATTACCATGACGATCGATGCCATCAAGGTCCACTGCATGTCGGCGACGCTGGCGCGAATCGTCCCCGTCCGGTCCGACAGGACCGAGATCTCGATGTCGGCCGGTAGCCAGCGCTTGAGCTCGGGCAGCATCGCATGGATGCGGTCGACGGTCTCGATGACGTTGGCGTCCGCCTGCTTGGTGATGACCAGGAGCACCGACGGCTGGCGATTGAACCAGGCGGCGGACCGCCGGTTGCGCACGCTCTGCTCGACCGAGGCAATGGTGGAGAGGCGCACGACCGTGCCGTTCACCGCCTTGACGACGATCGGATCGTATTGGCGGGCGGCGCGAAGCTGATCGCCCGTCGTGATCGCCTCGGCCTGGCCGGAGCCGTCGAAGTTGCCGAGCGGCCCGACCGCATTGGAGTTGGCGATGGCCGTGCGAACGTCCTCCATGGACAGGCCCATCGAGGCCAGCGCGATCGGATTGACGCGGACGCGGATCGCCGGCTGCTCGGCGCCGCTGACGCTGACCTCGGCCACGCCATCGACCTGGGAAAGCCGCTGCGCCAGCACGCTGTCGGCGGAATCGTAGAGGGCGCTCGGCAGCAAGGTGTTGGAGGTGAGCGCGAGGATCAGGATCGGCGACGCTGCCGGGTTCGCCTTGCGAAACGACGGAAGCGTCGGCAGGTCGCTCGGCAGGTCGGTCGCCGCGGCGTTGAGGGCTGCCTGCACGTCGCGGGCCGCGCCGTCGATGTCGCGGCTGAGATCGAACTGGATGATGATGCGCGTATTGCCGAGCGAGCTGATCGACGTCATCTCGGTGACGCCGGCGATGGCGCCGAGACGGCGTTCGAGCGGCGCCGCGACGCTCGCCGCCATGGTCGCGGGGTCGGCGCCGGGACGGTTCGCGGCGACGCGAATGGTCGGGAACTCGACGGTCGGCAGGCTCGCCACCGGCAGGTGAGAGTAGGCGACGATGCCGAGCAGCATCAGTCCGATCGACAGCAGCGTCGTGCCGACGGGGCGCCGGATGAACGGATAGGAGATGTTCACGCGAGCATCGCCACAGTCGTCATTCCGGGGCCCGAGCGTAGCGAGGGAGCCCGGAATCCATAGCCACAGGCCGGGATTATGGATTCCGGGCACGCGCCTCGCAGCCAAGTGTACGCAGGCTGCGTAAACTTGCCTGCGCGGCGCCCCGGAATGACAGTTGAGAGGTTCCGGCTCATTCCGCCGCCTCCGGCAGGTGCTGCGCGAGCCGGCGCTGCATCCGCAGCTTCAGCCGCTCCAGCGCCAGGTAGATCACCGGCGTGGTGTAGAGCGTGAGCAACTGGCTCAGCAGCAGGCCGCCGATGATGGTGACGCCGAGCGGGTTGCGAAGCTCCGAGCCGGTGCCGCCTTCCAGTGCCAGCGGCAGCGCGCCGAATAACGCCGCCAACGTCGTCATCATGATCGGGCGAAAGCGCAGCAGCGCCGCCTGCACGATGGCGTCGCGCGGCGACAGACCTTGCCCGCGCTCGGCCTCCAGTGCGAAGTCGATCATCATGATGGCGTTCTTCTTCACGATGCCCATCAGCAGGATGATGCCGATCAGTGCGATCAGCGACAGGTCGTAGCCGAACAGCATCAGTGCCAGCAGCGCGCCGACGCCGGCCGATGGCAGCGTGGAGAGGATCGTGATCGGGTGGATGAAGCTTTCGTACAGCACGCCGAGGATGATGTAGATGGTGATGATGGCCGCGAGGATCAGCCACGGCTGCCCGGCCAACGACTTGCCGAACTCCTCGGCGTCGCCGGAATAGCTGCCGCTGATCGAGGCCGGCATGCCGATGTCCCGCTGCGCCGCCGAGACCGAAGCGACGGCCTCGCTGAGCGAGGCGCCGGGCGCGAGATTGAAACTGAGGGTCACGGACGGAAACTGTGCCTGGTGCGCGATCACCAGCGGCGCCGTGGTGCGTTCGAAGGTGGCGATGGCGTTGAGCGGCACCTGCACACCATCCGTGCCGTTGAGGTAAAGTCTGCCGAGCGACGACGGATCCTGCTGGTATTGCGACATCGCCTCCAGGATCACGCGATACTGGTTGGCCTGGGCATAGATGGTCGATATCTGCCGCTGCCCGAAGGCGCTGTTGAGCGTATCGTTCACCGCCTGCATCGACACGCCGAGGCGGCCGGCCTTCTCGCGGTCGACGTGAACCATCACCTGCAGACCGCCCTGCTGCGCCTCCGACGAGACGTCCTGCAGCACCTCATCGGTGTGCAGGCGGTCCGTTAGCCTGGCGGCCCACATCATGAGCTGATCGGCATCGGAACCGACCAGCGTGTACTGGTATTGAGCGCGGCTGACGCGGGTGCCGATCTGAATGTCCTGCACGGGCTGGAAGTAGACTGCGACGCCGGGAATGGTTGCGACTGCGCGCTGCAGCCGCTCGACGATCGCGCCGGCCAGATCGCGGCGCTGGTCCCGCGGCTTGAGCGTCATCGCCAGGCGGCCGGCGTTCGGCGTCGGGTTCATCGGGCTGATGCCGACGACCGAAACCACCCCGGCGACATCGGGATCGTTGCGGAGCACCGTCTCGACCTGCCCCTGCAGCTCGCGCATGCGCTGGAAGGAGACGTCCTGCCCGGCCTCCATGACACCGGTGATCAGGCCGGTGTCCTGCTGCGGCAGGAAGCCCTTGGGAATGACGATGTAAAGCCAGACCGTGGCGACAAGCGTCGCGAACATCACGGCGAGGGTCAGGCTGGCATGCCGCAGCACCCATTCCAGGCTGTGCCGATAGCGTTCGATCGACCAGTCGACGCCTTGGTGGAAGGCGCGGGTGACGCGGTTGGCGGAGCCGCCGTGGCTCGGGCGCAGGAGCCTGCTGCTCATCATCGGCGACAGCGTCAGCGACACGATCGCCGAGACCACCACTGCGATGGTGAGCGTCAGAGCGAATTCGCGGAACATCCGGCCGACGATGCCGGTCATGAACAGGAGCGGGATGAACACCGCGATCAGCGAGAACGTCAGCGAAATGATCGTGAAACCGATCTCGCGGGCGCCGCGCAGCGCGGCCTCGAACGGCCTCTCGCCCTTCTCGATGTGGCGGACGATGTTCTCGATCATCACGATCGCGTCGTCGATGACGAATCCGGTGCCGATGGTCAGCGCCATCAGCGACAGGTTGTCGAGGGAAAAACCGCAGAACCACATCACTCCGAACGTGGCGACCAGCGACAGCGGCAGGGCGACGCCGGCAATGATCGTGGCGTGGATCGTGCGCAGGAAGATGAACACCACCAGCACGACCAGGATGGCGCTGAGCACGAGTGTGAACTGCACGTCGCGGACCGAGGCGCGGATCGTATCGGTGCGGTCGTGCACGATGGTGAGGGTGACGCCGACCGGCATCGCGCGTTGCATCCGCGGCAATGCCTTGCGGATGTGCTCGACCGTCTGAATGACGTTGGCCCCCGGCTGACGCTGCACGTCGATGATCACCGCCGGTGTGCCCTGATACCAGCCGCCGACCTTGCTGTTCTCCAGCCCTTCGATGACTTGCGCGACGTCGCCGAGCACGATCGGCGCATTGTTGCGATAGGCGACGATCAGGGCTCGATAGGCTTCGGCGGAGCTGATCTGGTCGTTGGCGGCGATGGCGTATGATTGATGGGCGCCGTCGAGGGACCCCTTCGGGCCGGCGATGTTGGCGCCGGCGATCGCCAGACGCAGGTCTTCGAGGCCCAGACCGTAGCTTGCCAGCCGGCTTAGGTCCGCCTGGATGCGCACCGCCGGCCGGATGCCGCCCTGCACCGAGACGGCACCGACGCCGCTCACCTCGGCGAGCCGCTGCGCCATCAGCGTGTCGGCGAGATCGCTCAGGTCGCGCAGCGGGATGGTCGGCGACGTCAGCGCCAGCGTCACGATCGGCGCATCGGCCGGGTTCACCTTGGAATAGGTCGGGGGGTAGGGGAGCCCGCGCGGCAGCGACGAGCCGGCGGCGTTGATGGCGGCCTGCACGTCCTGGGCAGCGCCATCGATCTCGCGGTCGAGGTTGAACTGCAGCGTGATCTGGCTGATGCCGAACGAGCTTGACGAGGTCATCGTCTCGAGCGACGGGATCTGGCCGAACTGGCGTTCCAGCGGCGCTGTCACGATCGACGCCATCGTCTCCGGATTTGCGCCGGGGAGCTGCGTGGTCACCTGGATGGTCGGAAAGTCCACCTGCGGCAGCGCCGACACCGGCAGCCACCAATAGCCAAGGATGCCGCCGAGCAGCGTCGCGACGCCGAGCAGCGAGGTCGCAATCGGCCGGTGGATGAAAGGTGCGGAGACGTTCATGGCGGCGGAATCGGCGCAGGATCCGCCCGCGCATCAGTGCGCTGGCCGCGCCGGAGCGCTTCCTGAGGGCCGCCCTCGCGGCGAGCGCCTGGCGGACGCCGGCTGGGCGGCCCCACCGTCGGCGGTGCAGCGCTATCGGAAATACGGACCTGCTTGCCCTCGGCGAGCTGCGAGAACCCGGTAGTGACGATCTGCTGCCCCGTCGGCACGCCATCGATCACCGATTGGACATCGTCCTGCTGCTTGACCGTCACCTGGCGCACCGTGACCGTGTCACCGGGCTGGACGACAAAGACGAACGTTCCGTTCGGCCCACGTTGCACCGCCGCCGTCGGCACCACCACGACGTTGCGCAGCGTGTCGATCAACAGGCGGACATTGACGAACTGGCCCGGCCAGAGCCGCAGACCGACATTCGGGAATTCGGCCTTGAGCCGCACCGTTCCAGTCGTCTGGTCGACTTGATTGTCCACCACGGTCAGCCTGCCGCGCTCGACCACGGCCTTGTTGTCGGGACCGATGACCTCGACCGCCAGTGCGCCTTCCGCAAAGGCGGCGTTGATCTCGGCGAGCCGCTGCTGCGGCAGGTTGAACAGCACGGAGATCGGGCGAATCTGCGTGATGACCACGATTCCGGTGACGTCGGCGGCGTGCACGATATTGCCTTCGTCGACCTGCCGGATGCCGGTGCGGCCGGAAATCGGTGCCGTAATCGTGGTGTAGGCGAGCACGGCGCGGGCGTTGTCGATTGCCGCCTGGTCGATCCGCACCAGCGCCTCGAGCTGCGCCACCATCGCGCGCTGGGTATCCGCCTGCTGCTGGGTTGCGGCATTGTTGGCGGCAAGCCGGGTGTAGCGGTCGAGGTCGCGCCGCGCGTTCGCGAGCTGCGCCTCGTCTTGCGCCTTTTTCGCCACTGCCTGGTCGAGTTGCGCCTGATAAGTGGTTGGGTCGATGCGTGCGAGCACGTCGCCGCGGGCGACGTCCTGTCCTTCCTGGAAGGCGATGCTGATCAGTTTGCCGTCGACCTGCGGGCGCACCGTGACGGTGTTCAGCGCCTTGGTGGTCCCGACCCCTTGCAGGTAGACCGGCACGTCGGCGGTCTTGGCCGCCGCCGCGAGGACCGGCACTGGCGTGTCGCGGAATCGTCCGCCCCGCCGCTGTTGCTGCTGCTGTTCCGGTTGAAACTCCCTCACGACGTAAACGACGCCGCCGACCGTCAGCAGGCCAAGCAGCATTGTCACGAAGATGCGCCGAAATGTATTCATTGGAGCTTTGCCCGCTTGGGGGCGGAATCGGCGCCCCAGCCGCCGCCCAGCGCCTGGAACAGGCTGACGGTGGCTTGCAGCCGCGCAAGGCGGACCTGGGCGAGCGTGTCCTGGGCCTGGAAGAGTGTCTGTTGGGTGGCGAGCACAGAGATGATGTCGACGGTGCCTTCATTCAACCGCTGCTCGGCGATCTGAAACGCACGCCGCGAGCTCGCGACCACCTCGTTCTGCAAACGCTCGCGGATCGCGAGCTGGCGCGTGGCAACCAGTGCGCTGTCGACGTCGGCGAACGCCTGGATGATCGACCTGCGGTAGATCTGCAGCAGCTCGTTCTGGCGGCCCTTCTGCAGGTCGAGTTGGCCTTGCAGGCGGCCGCCGTCGAAGACCGGCTGCGTCAGCCCGGCCGCCGCCTCCCAAATCGCTGCTTCCGGCCGGGTCAGCCACTTCAGCATGGAGGCCTGGACACCGCCTGCAGCCGACAGCTCGATGCTCGGGAAGAATGCGGCCCGCGCCGCCTCGACATCGGCGTTGGCGGCGGCGAGGTCGGCCTCGGCGGCACGGATGTCGGGCCGGCGGGTCAGCAGTTCGGCCGGAACTCCCGGTGCGATCCGGGGAATGCTGACGTTGGTCATCGTGCCGCCGCGGATGCGGACGAATTCCGGTGGGCGCCCGATCAGCGCCGCCAGGGCCGCCGTGTTCTGGCGCAGGATCTGCTCCAGCGTCGGGATTGCGGCCCGCTCGGTATTCAGCACGCTTTCCTGCTGCGCGACGTCGAGCGAGGAGGCGGTGCCCACGTCGAGGCGCTGCTTGATCACCGTGAGGACACGGTTCGCGCTCGTGATGTTCTCGCGCGCATAGCGCAGCCGGTCCTGCGCGGCCAGCACCTGGAAATAGGCGTTGGCGACGGCCGCCATCGCGGTCAATGCCACCACCTCGCGGTCGAAGCGGGTGGACACGGCGGTCTCCTCGGCGGCGCGCAGCATCGCGCGGTTCTTGCCCCAGAAGTCGATCTCGTAGCTGGCACTCAACCGCCCAACGAACTGATTGCGCTCCGCTGGCTGATTGCGCTCCGCCGGCCCGCCGTCGCCGCCGAGGCGCGTGCCGGTTGCCCGAGACGCGCGTGACCGCGATGCCGACCCGCTCAGGTTCACGTCGGGCAAGAGTGGTGCACCGGCGACCCGCGCCTGCGCATCCGCCTGGATCACGCGGGCGATGGCTGCGGCGATGTCGAGATTGGCGAGCTCGGCTTCCTCGATCAGTCCGGTCAGCTCGCGCGATCGGAAGCCACGCCACCAGTTTGCCTTCGGCAAGGCGATACGCGATGTCGTTGCGGCATCGCGATACGCCGCCGGAATCGCCAGGGCCAGGTCTGGCTTCTCGGTGCCTAGCATGCATCCGGACAACGGCTGCACGATACAGAGTCCCCATAGGATGCGAGCCAGGCGCGGTGCCTTGACTCGCCAGACATCAACCGGATTTCCACGCATACGATTGGCTTCCAGCCCCAACGACTTTCATCAACAACGTGTACGCAACCAACGTGCGGATATCAGGCAGCGTGCACCGTACTCCCTGCGACTTCAGTTTCTCGATTGCTGACCTGTTTCCGTTTCCCGGCGCGAACTGGGCCGGTCCGCAAGCTTCTGCCTGCCCGTTGGCGACATCTCCGATGCCTGTTGCGCGAAGAAGTCGTGGATCAGGCGGTCGAAGATCTGCCGGGCGGCGCGCATCTCCGTCATCGTCGCCTTCAACGCCTCGACGTCGAACGGCTGGGCGCGCAGTGCGGCACGGACCGCGTCCTGCCGTTCGCGATAGGCAGCGCGTGTGCCGTCGATCTCGTCTCGGCGCGCCTGATAGGCAGCCTGCAGCCGATCGGCGTCCTCGCGCGGCAGAGTTGCTGCGATCCGCGCGATGCGGCCGGCGACGCTGCGGTCGCTTGCGGTCGGTGGCGCCGGAGCATCGGAACCGTAGCTCTGCATCAGCAGCGCGCCGCCGATGCCGATGAAGAACAGATTGAGCGCCAGCGAACTCAGCAACAGCCAGCGCGACGATCCCTCGGACCCGCGCAGGGTCAGTCCCATGAACGTCATGGCAGCACTCCAGTCATCGGCTCAGGCTCGGAGAGCACGGTGTTGAGCTGAAAATCGCCGCGCAGTGTCAACATCTGCTGCGCGTCGCGATGGCGCAGCGTCGGGCCCACGGCGCCGATCGCGAAACCGAGCACCGCGCAGCCGGCGAGCGCCGCGACGCGAGGCCAGGCGGGCGCAAAGTCCCAGTCGAGCAGCGCCGCCGGCCAATGCCGCCACGACCGCCGTTGCGGTGGCAATGGTGCCGTGAGCGCGGTGAGTACGCGCGCGGCCGCGTCGCGGTCAATCGTCCCGGTGCGCGGATTGTCGTGGAAATGCTGTGCGAGCAGCCGGTCGAGCTTGTCGTCGCCCGTCATCGGTCATTCTCCTGATTCGTCATCGGTGGCCAGCGGCCCCAATTGCTGGCGCAGTGAACGCTTGGCCCGGACCAGCAGCGTCTCGACTGCCGGGCGGGTGGTCCCGAGCACCGCTGCAGCTTCGGCATTGCCGAGGCCGTCGTGATAGGTGAGCACAATCGCGGCGCGCTGGCGTTCGGGCAGGCGCGCGATGGCGTCGGCGATCGTCCGGTGACGCTGATCGCGCTCCATCTGCGTGGCCGCGTCGGGACGCGGGTCGGCAGGATCGCCGACATCGTCCAGACGGGCGAACGGCGCCCGGCGCCTCCGGTTGAGGCAGAGATTGACCACCACGCGATAGAGCCAGGTGCGAAATCGTGCCTCCGGGCGCCAGCGCGGTGCCGTGGTCCAGACGCGCAACATCGCCTCCTGCACCACCTCTTCGGCATCGGCAGTATTGGCAAGGATGCGGCGGGCGAGCCCAATGGCCGGTGGAACGCAGCGACGGGCCAGCACGCGAAAGGCCGACTCGTCACCCCCGGCAATGCGGCGCATGAGTTCTTCGTCGCTGGGGTCGTCCATGCCATGCCGGTCCGGTGACCGTCGAAGACGGCCGATGTGTTAACCGGTCCGATGTTGGCACATTTGAAGTTCTGCAAGGACTCAAGCTCCGGCCCACGACCGCGGCCGACGGCCACCACCGGTCATTGAACCCGCGAGGCCGACGAATCCTGCACCGCTGCGGGGGCGTTCGTTTCCCAAAGCGGTCCGATGGCGCGCCATCATGGGTGCGGTCAGATGGATTTTAGAAACGATTTTCTTTTTGAGGCCGCAATATTGCCTTTCCGAAGAAAATACTTCTATTTCAAATCCGCGAGACCGAGGTTTGCATGAGCAGCGTACCGATTCCGAAGACCGCCCCCTTCCCCGAGGAGCAGATCGAACTGCTCAACCGGGTAATGGGACCCGCTTCGGCGACGCAACGGGCGTGGCTCGCCGGCTTCCTGGCGGGCCTCGATGCCGCCGAAGGGCAGCCGCAGCCGGCCGCGCCGCCGCGTGCGGCCGAGCCTTTGACCATTCTCTACGCCACGGAATCAGGCAACTCGGAGAAGCTCGCCGGAGACGCTGCCAAGGCCGCGCGCAAGCTCGGGCTGAAGCCGACGCTGATCGATATGGCCGACCTCGACCTGGCAACGCTGGCCGGTGTGAAGCGGCTGATGGTGATTGCCGCGACATGGGGCGAGGGCGATGCGCCGGCGCGTGCGGTGTCGGCCTATGCCGATCTCATGACCGACAAGGCCCCCCGTCTCGACGGCGTCGAGTTCGCCGTGCTGGCGCTGGGTGACACCGCGTACGTGGAATTTTGCGCGGTCGGGAAAGCAATTGACAAGCGGCTTCAAGAGCTCGGTGGCAAGCGGATTGCCGATCGGGTCGACTGCGATCTCGATTTCGCGGCGCCGGCGGCCAAATGGATCGAAGGCGCGCTGACGGCGCTGGCGCCTCAAGATGAGCCGGGGCGCGGCCGCGTGATCGCGGTGGACTTCGGCGGACGTCAGGTGACGTCGGCCGATATCGGGCCGGTCGAGGCGGAGGTGATTGAGCACATTGATCTCAACTCGTCTCGCTCGGACAAGGAGACGGTCCACCTGGAACTCGCGTTCGACGGCGCTGTTCCGGCCTACAAACCCGGAGACTCCCTCGATCTCTACGCCGACAATGATCTGGCCTACGTGGATGCCGTGCTGAAGGCGACCGGGCTCAAGGACGACGCGCTGCGCCAGGACCTGCAGCGCAACGTCGACATCACGACACTATCGCTCAAGGCGGTAGAGACCTATGCGGCCACTACGGGCCACATCTACGTGAAGCAGCTTCTGGAGTCCGGCGAAGCCCGCGACTGGATCGCCGGGCGGCAGCTCATCGATCTGCTCGAGCATTTCCCGATCTCGCTGTCCGCCGAGCAACTCCGCGCCGTGACGCGGCCGCTGGCGCCGCGCGCCTATTCGATCGCGTCGTCGCGCGGCGAGGTCGGAGACGAAGCGCATCTCCTGGTCGCCGCGGTGCGCTATCAGACGTTCGGGCGCGACCGCAAAGGCGTTGCCTCCGGATACGCCGTCGACCGGCTGAAGAAAGGCGCGCGCGTGCGCGTCAAGCTGCGGCCCAACAAGCACTTCGCGCTGCCCGATCCGGGCAAAGACATCATCATGGTCGGCCCGGGCACCGGCGTCGCACCGTTCCGCGCCTTCGTGCAGGAGCGGCGTGCGACCGGAGCGGACGGCAAGAGCTGGCTGTTCTTCGGCGACCGCCGCTACACCCACGATTTCCTCTATCAGCTCGAATGGCAGGACGCACTGGCCGATGGCGCGCTGTCGCGCATGGACGTCGCCTTCTCGCGCGATGGCGCGGAGAAGCGCTACGTGCAGCACCGGATGTGGGAGCAGCGCCGCGACCTGGTCGACTGGCTCGACAACGGCGCGCATGTCTATGTCTGCGGCGACGCCAAGGCGATGGCAAAGGATGTGCGAGCGACGCTGGTGCGCGCGGTGGCTGACATCAAGGCGCTGGCGCCAGAGGCAGCCGAGCAGGCGGTGCGGCAACTCGAACGTGAGCACCGCTATCAGCAGGACGTGTATTGAGGTGCATTGAGGTGCATTGAGGTGCATTGAGGTGCATTGAGGCTGTCGTCCCCGCCCCGCTTACGCGGGGGCAGGCTCCGGCGGGGACCCATTAGCCACTATACGCACGGAGTTTTGCACCATCTGCGCCACACGGCGGCTTCACGGAGTATGGGTCCCCGCTTTTGCGGGGACGACGAAGGATAGGTCGATGACCGACCAACTCTCCCGCAACGAGCGCATCAAGGAGGCGAGCCGCTATCTGCGCGGCACGCTGAGCGAAGGACTCGGCGACGAGATCACCGGCTCGATCACCGAGGACGATCAGCAGCTCGTCAAGTTCCACGGCATGTATCTGCAGGACGACCGCGACCTGCGCGGCGAGCGCATGCGCAAGAAGATGGAGAAGGCGTTCGCCTTCATGATCCGCGTGCGCATCTCCGGCGGCGTGCTCGCTCCGAAGCAGTGGTTGGCGCTCGACCGCGTCGCGCGGGTCTACGCCAACTGCACGATGCGGATCACCACGCGGCAGACCATCCAGCTGCACGGCATCATCAAGTTCAATCTCAGGGAAACACTGCAAGCGATCGACAAGGAGCTGCTGTCGACCATCGCCGCCTGCGGCGACGTCAACCGCAATGTCATGTGCAATCCGAATCCACACCAGTCGAAGGCGCATGCGGCGAGCTTGTCGTTGGCGCGGGCGATTTCCGATCATCTCGAGCCGCGCACCGGGGCTTACCGCGAAATCTGGCTCGACGGCGAAAAGATCGCCGGCGAGGATGACGATAAGGTGGTCGAGCCGATTTACGGCAAGACCTATCTGCCGCGGAAGTTCAAGATCGCGGTGGCGGTGCCGCCGTCGAACGATGTCGATGTGTTCGCCAATGACCTCGGCTTCATCGCCATCGTCGACGCCAAGGGCGAGATCGAGGGCTGGAACGTCACCGTCGGCGGCGGCTTGGGGATGACCCACGGTGAGCCGGAGACCTATCCGCGCGCCGCCGACGTGATGGGCTTCTGCCGCACCGAGGACGCAGTCGCGGTCGCCGAGGCGGTGGTGACGGTGCAGCGCGACTGGGGCGACCGTGCCAACCGCAAGCATGCGCGGCTCAAGTACACCATCGACGACCGCGGCCTCGATGCCTTCTGCGCCGAAGTGGAGCGGCGTGCCGGCAAGCCGCTCGAATCGGCGCGCCCGTTCAAGTTCGACTCCACCGGCGACCGTTATGGTTGGACCGGCGGAGACAACGGGCGCGAGCATTTGACGCTGTTCGTCGAGAACGGGCGCGTGCTCGACCGCGCCGGCGGCGCACGGATGATGACGGCGTTGCGCCGGATCGCCGAGATCCACGACGGCGATATCCGTCTCACTGCGAACCAGAACGTCATCATCGCCAATGTGGCAAAGGATAAGCGTGCCGCGATCGAGGCGCTGATCGCCGAGCATGGTTTCGCCGCCGGCGTTTCCGCGCTGCGGCGCAATTCCATGGCTTGCGTCGCACTGCCGACGTGCGGCCTCGCGCTCGCCGAGAGCGAGCGCTACCTGCCGGACCTCGTCACGGCGCTGGAGCAACGGCTCGCCGTGCACGATCTTGCCGACGACGACATCGTCATTCGCATGACCGGCTGCCCGAACGGCTGCGCGCGGCCGTATCTCGCCGAGGTCGGCCTCGTCGGCAAGGGACCCGGCCGCTACAATCTCTATCTCGGCGCCGCCTTCGACGGCACGCGGCTGTCGAAACTGTTCGCCGAGGACCTAGACAACGACGGGATCATTGCGGCGCTCGATCCGGTGTTAGCCGCCTATGCGGCCGAGCGGGCACCAGGCGAGCGGCTGGGCGATTTCGTCATCCGCGCCGGCTTCGTGGCGCGCACCGAGAACGGCCGCGATTTTCATACCGACGCCGGCGCCAAGCGCCGCGCCTGACGCCTTGAATCTGTGCTGATGCGCATCGTGCCCAAGTTTTCACCGGATGCTGCCTCGCTGGAGCCACGGGGCCGCCGACGCTTTGGGAATTCTCATGCGGAATCAATGTCTAGGCGTCTGGCACGCAGTTTGCTGACCGGGCTTATGGGAGCCGGCAGCTACGCCGCGGGGGCTCCTCTTTGTGCCTGCGGCGCCCAATTCCAGACATGGCCAGACGAAGGCGCCGGCCATGTCGTCGCAATCGAAGGGTTCTGGCCGTGATCGACGCCCGCACCCCGGTCGAGGCTAAGCCGCCGCAGATGGAATCGCTGGCGCGCCTGCCGGTATTCCTGGCGCTGCAGGGCAAGCGCGCCATCGTGGCAGGCGGGAGCGCCGCTGCCGCCTGGAAGGCCGAGCTGCTGTCGGCGGCCGGCGCCCAGGTCGATGTCTATGCGCCTCAGCCCGGCGAAGAGTTGGCCGCGCTTGCCGCGCGGCCGCCACGCGGCATCGTGACGATTTTTCCGCGCGGCTGGGAACCGCCGGACTTCACGGGTGCCGTCGTCGCGGTGGGAGGCTGCGAGGACGACGCAGAAGCGGTGCGCTTCGCCGCCGCGGCGCGCCGCGCCGGCGTGCCGGTGAATGTGATCGACAAGCCCGCCCATTGCGACTTCGCCTTCGGTGCCATCGTCAACCGTTCGCCGCTGGTGATCGGCATTTCCACCGACGGTGCGGCGCCAGTGTTCGGCCAGGCGATCCGAGCCAAGCTCGAAGCGCTGATCCCGCGTGGCTTCGCGCAGTGGGCTCAAGCCGCGCGCCAGTGGCGCAGTGAGGTTCAGCGTTCCGGGCTGTCGTTCGCTGGGCGGCGGCGGTTCTGGCAATTGTTCACCGGCTTCGCGGTGACGCATCCCGACCGCAAGCCGCAACCGGCGGACTACGACCGGTTCCTGGCCGAGACCAAGGATGAAGGGACGGCTGTCGAGAGTGGCAGCGTCACGCTGGTCGGTGCCGGCCCCGGCGATCCGGAACTGCTGACGCTGCGCGCGGTGCGGGCACTGCAATCGGCAGACGTCATCCTGATCGACGATCTCGTGGCGCCGGAAGTTCTCGATTTCGCCCGGCGTGAGGCGAAGAAAATGCTGGTCGGCAAGACCGGCTATGGTCCTTCCTGCAAGCAGGATGAGGTCAACGCACTGATGATCGGTCTCGCCAAGGCGGGGCGGCGCGTGGTGCGGCTCAAAGGCGGCGACCCGATGATCTTCGGCCGCGCTGGCGAGGAGATAGCGGCTTGCCGTGCGGCGAAGATTCCGGTCGAGGTGGTGCCCGGCATCACGGCGGCTCAAGGCGCTGCGAGCCGGTTGAAGGTGTCGCTCACGCACCGCCACGATGCGCGCCGGCTGCAATATGTTACCGGCCACGGCGCCAACGGCAGCCTGCCGTCGGATGTCGACTGGGCGAGCCTCGCCGATCCGGTGGCGACGACGGTCGTCTACATGCCGACGAAAACGCTCGGGCAATTGGTCGAGCGGGCGGTTCTTGCCGGTCTCGATCCGTCGACCCCATCGTTAGCGATCGCGCGCGCGACCCAGGCGGATCAGCAGGTCCTGGCGGCGCGGGTCGCCGATCTGCCGGCTCGCCTTGCTGCAACGCCGCTGGCTGGACCCGTCACGGTGATGATTGGCCAAGTGTTTGCGGCGCATGCGGCGGCTGGTGCCATCGGCACAGCCGCATCGCTGCGGACGGTTGCTGCGGAGACCTCGCGATAGTTCTCTCCGCTCTCATCCCGGCCGAGTACGTAGCCAAGTTCACGCAGGCTGCGTAAACTTGCTGCGTGCGAGAGCCGGGACCCATGTTTCCCAGTGCTTGCTGTTTGAATGGGGCGGGCACCTCGTCCGACCATTAGCACTGTGATACGTGGGTCCCGGGTCGGCCCTTCGGGCCGTCCGGATGACAAGCATGAGCTTGCCTTCGGCCGCTTCGTCCGGGATGATAGCAACTGAGCTTGTCGCTTCCCTCATCCCCTTATAAGAAAGAAGCCAACGAGGGATCGGACACCCGGTTCCCAGAGGAAATGGCCAGGAGCGTCAGTATGGCATCGTCCGTGGGCGACGGGCAGCCAGCCATCGTTGCGGATGGCGCGACCAAGCTGTTTCTCGACGGCGCGGTCGTCGCGTTCCGGCAACTCACGCTCGACGTCAAGCAGAACGAGATCCTTTGCGTCGTCGGCCCGAGCGGCTGCGGCAAGACCACGCTGCTGCGCTGCATCGCCGGCCTGACCGATCTGAGCGAAGGCAAGTTGCTGGTGCACGGCACGCCGGTCGCCGGCCGGCCTCCGGACGGCGTCGCCATGGTGTTCCAGCACTTCGGCCTGCTGCCGTGGAAGACCGTGTTCGAGAACGCCGCCTTCGGCTTGTCGATGGCCGGTATGCCGCGCGAGCAAATCCGAGCGCGCGTCGGCCACTATCTCGATCTCGTCGGTCTCGCCGGGTTCGAGAAGCACTATCCCTATCAACTCTCCGGGGGCATGCAGCAGCGTGTCGGCCTGGTTCGGGCGCTGGCGATGAACCCGTCGGTGCTGCTGATGGACGAGCCGTTCGCAGCGCTCGACGCCCAGACGCGCGAGGTGCTGCAGGAGGAATTGCTGGCGCTCATGCAGCGCCCCGACGAGCGCAAGACCATGGTGTTTATCACCCATTCGATCGACGAGGCGATCATCCTCGGCGACCGCATCGCGGTGATGAGCGCGCGCCCGGGCCGTATCAAGGAAGTCCTCGACATGCCGTTCGGCTGGCCGCGCGACGTCGATGCCGTGCGGCTCGACCATCGCTTTGCCGAAATCCGCCAGCACATCTGGCACCAGCTCCACACCGCACGTCCGGAACGGACGCGAGCGCCGAGAGAGGTCGCATGAGCACCATCGACCAGGCCGGCGGCGCGACCCTGACGCCGCGCAGCGAGGCGCAGCAATTCGACAGCGATCGCGCCCGCGCGGTGCGGGTGGCCGCCGAACGCCGGCGGCGTGCGCAATTGCAGAACCTGGTGATCCGCCTGGTTTCGCTGGCGACCGCGCTGGCGCTCTGGCAGGCGGCGGGCGCGAGCGTCGACCCGGTGCTGTTCACCACGCCCAGCAAGGTCGCGGTCGCGGCGTTCGACATGATCGTCAGCGGCGAGCTGTGGGAGTACCTGTGGCCGAGCCTGATCGTGCTGGCAATCGGCCTCTCCTTCGCCGTCGTGTTCGGGACCGGCATCGGGCTCGTGCTGGCGCGCTATCACATCCTCGACGTCGGCGTGATGGTCTACATCACATTCCTGTATTCGATCCCGTCGGTGGCGCTGGTGCCGCTGATCGTGATGTGGGCCGGCTACGAGACCACCGCCAAGGTAATCATCCTGTTCATCTTCGCGTTCTTCCCGATGGTCATCAACACCTATCAGGGCGTGAAGGCGGTCGATCCGAAGCTGTTGGAGGTTGGGCGCGCGTTCCGCTGCTCCGAGCGGCAGCTCTGGGGCAACATCGTGCTGCCGGCGGCGCTGCCGTTCATCGTCACCGGCATCCGGCTCGCGGTCGGCCGCGGCATGATCGGCATGGTGCTGGCCGATCTCTATACGGCGATTTCCGGCATCGGCTATCTGATCGTGCGCACCGCGTCGACCTTCCAGGTCGACAAAATGTTCGTGCCGATCGTGACGCTCGGGCTGCTGGGCGTGACGCTCACCGCGCTGCTGCGCATGGCCGAGAAGCGCGTCGCGCCCTGGACGGCAGCGGCGCAGGAGGATTAGGCGATACGTCTGATGTGCCGCGTCAAACCAAGAATTGAAAGATCGGGAGGACTGAAACCATGCGAACCACCCAACTGACGACTCTGCTGCTTGGCCTTGCAACCACGGCATCGGTCACTGTGGCGATCCTCGCCACGGCATCGGCGCAGACTGCTCCTAATTGCCCGACCATGCGCAAGATCAATGTCGGCGTTGCGGTGTCGCCGCCGAACGTCGTGCATACGACGCCTTATGTGGCCAAGGAACTCGGTTTCTTTGCCAAGCGATGCATCGACGCCAACGTCATCCAGTTCGAGGGCGGCCAGTCGCAGACCGCCAACGTGGCGGCCGCGCAGGGTACGGCTATCATCAGCGTCAGCGACGTCGCCGTCGGGCGCGGGGTCAAGGTGCAGCAGATTTGGGGCCTGGCGCCGCGCATGCCGCACGGCTACATGGTACAGGCGGATATCAAGACCGCAGCCGACCTCAAGGGCAAACGGCTTTCCGCCACCGGCGGCGGCGTCGGCGGCTTCAACTGGCGCATGGGCCGCGAGGTGCTCAAGTCCGCAAACCTCGACGTCAGCGACGTGCAGTTCATTCCGGCCCCGACGGCGGGGCGGCTGCCGGGACTGCTGGCCGGGCAGGTCGACGCGGTCGCGCTGCATCCCGAGGACGTGCATCTCGCACAGCAGAAAAAGCCGGGGCTGCGGGTTCTGGTGCAGCTCGCCGATCTGATGCCGAACTACATGTTCAACGCCTACGGCGCCGCCACCGACTGGATCGCCCGGGATCGCGCGCTGCTGCGTGACACCGTCGCCGGCATGATCGAGGCCAACCGCGCCATGTACAAGGACAAGAGCAAGGTCATTCCGATCATCGTCAAGGCGACACGCAAGCCGCAGGAGGCGGTTGAGTTTTCCTGGGACGTGCTGACCAGGAATTGCATATGGTCGATCAATACCGGCTTCGATCCCAAGCGCACGCAATGGACGATCGAGAACAGCGTTCGCAACGGCGATATTTCAAAAGAGAAGCAGCCGACGGTGGAGCAGGTCGCCAACATCGCGCTCGCCGAGGAGGCGCTCAAGCTTGCCGGCGGGCGGGTGACGATCGGGAACTGCTCGATTTAGCTGTTCGTGTCCCGGACGCGGTGCGGCATGCAATGCCGCACCGCTGATCCGGGACCGTTCCATAGTCAGCATTCGTAACGGTCCCGGTTGTGCGGCGCACCACTCCGTGCTGCGCCGCGCCCGGGACACGAAAGGACGACACATCATGAACGAAATGCCGCACCGGCCGCTGGGTCCGCAGCCGTGGGAGGTGGTGAGAACCAAGCTCGATCAGGCGATCCCGTTCGCCAACATGCGCGGCACGCCGTACTACCGCGACTGCATTTACGAACAGTTCTCGAAGGCCGAATACGCGCGGCGCTACGCGGCGCTGCGCGACAAGATGCGCGAGCACAAGCTCGACGCCGTCATCGCCGCCGGCGGGCCGAGCCACTGGAGCTTCGGCGCCGGCATGCTGTGGCTCACCGGCCATTGGGAGTGGCACGCGCTCGCCTGCTACGTGCTGGTGCCGCTCGATGGCGAGCCGACCATGATCTATTCCATGGGCGGCACGCACGCGGAAGCGGTGCGCCGCTGCGTCGAGGTGGCGGTGCAGGACGTGCGCCACAGCCGCAACGGCCAGTACGCGCAGGTCATGGTCGAACGCCTGCGCGAGCTCAAGCTCGGGCACGGGCGCATCGGCCTCATGGAAATCGACCCGCGGCACGAGGATTATATGCCGGTCAACCAGTACAACACGTTGCGCAAGGAATTGCCCGACGCGGAGCTGGTGTTCACCAAGAACTTTCTGCACGACCTCGTTGTCATCCACAGCGTCGAGGAGCTCGACTGCGTGCGCAGGGCCGGCAAGCTCTGCCAGGACGCCATGGAGGCGATGGTGGCGCGCGCCAGGCCTGGCGTGAAGGAGTACGAGCTGCGCGCAGCGGCGGGCGCGGCCATCCTTGACGGCGGCGGCGACATCGACTTCCTCATCATCGGCTCTACGCCGATGGACGACCCGGCGCTGATCTTCGGCAATCCGCGTCCCTCCGGCCGCGTGCTCAAGCAGGGCGACATCATCAACATGGAGCTTGCCGCCGGCTATCGCGGCTACTCGGCGCAGATCGGCTCGCCGATCACGGTCGGCCCTCCGACCGACATGGTGCGCAAGTTCTGGGAAGAGATCACGTTGCCGGGCTACCACAAGATCGTCGCCGAAATTGAGCCCGGCAAGCCGGCGGAGGCGATGCGCGAGGCGAGCAAGTTCTTCCGCGACAAGGGTGTGCAGTCGCGGCCGACCCAGTGCCACGGCATCGACCTCGTGACGGACAATCCGCACGTTTCCGCCGAGCACGTGCGCGGCGTCGATGTCGACATGGTGCTCAAGCCCGGCATGGTGATCATGGCCGAGCCGAACCCGATCACCATGGACGGCATGTTCGGTATCTTCCTCGGCCACACCTTCATCGTCACCGACACCGGCCACGAGATCGTCGACCGGTTCCCGCTTGAGATCGCGGTGGCGGGATAGGAAAAACCTCTCCTGGCCTCATCCTGAGGAGCGCAGCAGCGCTGCGCGTCTCGAAGGATGGGCCGCCTCGTCCTTCGAGACGCGGTCCTTTGGACCGCTCCTTAGGATGAGGCGGAGCGAGGCCCGGGACTGATGCCGCCCCTATTGCCTCATTGATCCCGAGATGCAAAACCACAGCGCGGCGGCGCTCGCCGCCGCGCTGTGGTCATGTGTCAATTGGAACAGGAATGGATACGGACGTACTGATCGTCGGCGGCGGACCCACCGGGCTGACGCTGGCTAACGACCTCGGGCTGCGCGGTGTGCGCTGCATGCTGATCGACCAGAAGCCCGCACCGCAGTTCCTCCCCAAAATGGAACGCTGCAACGCGCGCACGATGGAGATTTTCCGTCGGATGGGCCTTGTCGATAAGGTGCGGGCCGCGGGTCTTCGCGCCGACGCGCCGATGGACGTCTTTCTCGTCCTCTCCTGCGTCGAGCCGCCACTGTTGCGCTTTCCGTTTCCGTCGGTCGCCGAGTTCAAGGAGATCATCGCCAATACCACTGACGGCAGCCAGCCGCTCGAGCCGTACCAGCTCATCTCGCAATATACCGTCGAACCGCTCCTTAAGGCCGAGGCGGAGAAGCTGCCGAGCGTGTCGGTACGCTTCGGTTTCGAGCTGTTGTCGTTCGAACAGGACGCTGAATCGGTGACGGCGCGCGTGAAGGCGCTCGACGAAACCATTTCGACCATCCGCGCGAAATATCTCGCCGCCTGCGACGGCGGCGCCAGTGTCGTGCGCCGCAAGCTCGGCATCAAGCTCAGCGGCGAGGCCAACATCCTGGAGCTGCGCCAGGCGCTCTACTATTGCGAGGATCTGTATGAGCGCATTCCGATCGGCCAGGGACGCCACTATCACGCGGTCGACAAGGAAGGCTCGTTCCTGATCGTGCAGGACTCCACCAAACACTTCACGCTGCACGCCGTGGTCGAGAACGATGCCGACATGGCCGCCCAATTCGAGAAGGTCGTGGCGATGCCGGTGAAGTACGAGATGCTCTATGTCGGCAGGTGGCGTCAGAACCTGCTGCTGGCCGAACGCTATCAGGAGGGCCGGGTGTTCATGGCCGGCGACGCGGTGCACCTGGTCATCCCGACCGGCGGGCTCGGCATGAACAGCGGTGTCGGCGATGCCATCGATCTGTCCTGGAAGCTGGCGGCGACCTTGCAGGGCTGGGGCGGGCCGAAGCTGCTCGAGTCCTATGAGACCGAGCGGCGCACGGTCGGCCACAACAACGTGCAGGCGTCGACCTATGCGTCGCTCGGGCGGCGCAAGTGGCGCGGGATGTACGGCCCGGAGATGCGCGAGAAGACTCCGGCGGGGGACGCGGCGCGTGCGGAGCTGATCAAGGTCGCCGATGTCGAGCAACGCAAGAGCAACGAGATGATCGGTGCCGAGCTTGCCTACCACTACGCCGGCTCGCCGCTGATCTGGCCCGAGCCCGGCCAGCCGCCCTACGATTTCCGCGAGTATGTGCCGACGACCTTCCCCGGCGTGCGGCTGCCGCATGTGTGGCTCAAGGACGGCACCGCGATGCAGGACCGCATCGGCTACGACCACGGCTACACGCTGCTGCGGCTCGGCGGCTCGGCGGCCGATACGTCAGGCCTGGAGCGCGCCTTCAAGGCCCACAGTGCGCCGTTCCGGGCGCTCGACATCGACGACGCGCACGCGCGCGACGTCTACGGCCATGATCTCATCCTGCTGCGTCCCGATATGCACATCGTCTGGCGCGGACAACGCGCGCCGGACGATCCGCGGCGCCTCGCGGCGATGGCGACGGGGCATTGAATGAAAGCGCTTTCCGCGGTCGTCCTCGCGAAGGCAGGGACCCATAACCACCACACGCGCGCGATGGGGCGGGGCCTACACACTTCGAATCAGTCGGTGTCTATGGGTCCCGGCTCGCGCTCGCTCCGCTCGCTTGGCCGGGACGACACGAATAGGAGGAGGACCAGATGACCAAGCTCGATGTGATGCTCGAAGAACTGGTGACCGCCAACCGCATCCTTGCGCGCGAGGGCGTGGTCGATTCCTTCGGCCATGTCACGATCCGCCATCCCGACCATCCCGACCGCTTCCTGATGTCGCGGGCGCGGGCGCCGGACTGCGTCGAGGTCTCCGACTTCATCACCTTTTCGCTCGACGGAACGCCGCTCGATGCCGGCGAGCGCAAGCCCTATCTGGAGCGCTTCATCCACGGTGCCTGCTACGAGGCGCGGCCGGATGTGCACGCCGTCGTGCACAACCACAGCCCGAGCGTCATTCCCTTCGGTGTCACCAACTGCAAGCTCAGGCCTCTGCTGCACATGTGCGCGTCGATGGGCCATGACGTCGGGGTCTGGGATTCCCAGGACAAGTTCGGCGACACCGATCTGCTGGTGTCCGACATGGACATGGGCCGCGACCTCGCCAAATTCCTCGGGCCGGGCCGTACCGCGCTGATGCGAGGACATGGTGCGGTGGTGGTTGCCGCAATGCTGCGGCACGTCGTGTTTACATCGATCTATGTCGAGGTCGGCGCCAAGCTGCAGATGCAGGCGATGCAGATGGGCGAGGTCAAGTATCTGACCGATGGCGAGATCGACACCATCATCAAGCGCGTCGGCCCCTATACGCTGAACCGCGCGTGGGAGAACTGGTGCCGCCGCGCCGGCCGGCCGATGCAGGAATTGGATTGATCTCCGTCGGGGCAATCCTCTCCGTTGTCATCCCGGACGCCGCCGCCGATCTCGGGTTTACCAGAGAGCCGATCTCGGGTTTACCAGAGATCAGCAATATCACGAGCCCAAGTCGGCAACAGCCGACTTGGGTGGCGGCGATCCGGGACCCATATACCGCGTCGCATCCGATCGAGCCAAAACACTGGGATACATAGGTCCCGGCTCTCGCTCACAGCCAAGTTTACGCAGGCTGCGTAAGCTTGCCTGCGGTGCTCGGCTGGGATGACAGCTGAGAATCTGCGGTATAGTTTTCGCGATCGAAAATCAGCGGTTCTGTGAGCAGGAGTGGAAAGCCCGGGACATGAGTATCGCCCCAGCACGCGATCCGGTTGTGCCGGCTGAGGCGGCGCAGCCGCCGCTCCTGGTGGTCGACGACATCGTCATGCGGTTCGAGACGCCGGAAGGCAGCGTGACGGCCGTCGAGCACGTCAGCTTCGACGTCAAGCAGGGCGAATTCCTGGCGGTGATCGGGCCGTCCGGCTGCGGCAAATCGACCCTGTTCAACATCATCGGCGGGCTGCTCGACGGCTACCAGGGGCGGGTTGCGGTCGGCGGCAAACGGATCATCGGCCCGCATCGCTCGATCGGCATGGTGTTCCAGGAGGAATCCACCTTCCCCTGGCGCACGGTCATCGACAACGTCGCCTTCCCGCTCGAGGTCGCCGGCATGACGAAAGCCGAGCGCATCGAGCGCGCCCGGCATTTCGTGAGGCTGGTCGGGCTGGACGGCTTCGAGCGGCGCTATCCGGCCGAGCTGTCCGGCGGCATGCGCCAGCGGGTGTCGATGGCACGCACGCTCGCCTCCGAGCCGAAGATCATGCTGATGGACGAGCCGTTCGGCGCGCTCGACGAGCAGACCCGGCTGTTGCTTGGCGACAAGGTGATTCAGATCCAGCAGGAACTGAACCAGACCACACTGCTGATCACCCACAACATCACCGAAGCGGTGCAGCTTGCCGACCGTGTGCTGGTGATGACCTACCGGCCCGGCCGGGTGAAACGCTTTGTTGCGATCGATCTGCCCCGCCCGCGCAATTCGGAGATCGTCGGCAGCGATACCTTCGGCCACTACGTCGCTCAGATCTGGAGCGATCTGCGCGAGGAGGCGAGCCGCGGCATGATTGCCGACGAATCGCGCAGCCGTGGCAGGGGGAGGGCGGAGTGAGCGGGCTCTCCAAATCGCTGACGCGATCGGCCTTGCGCCCGGTGCTGATCGGGGTCGGGTCGCTGATCCTGTTCTTCATCTTCCTCGAATTCGCCGTGCGTTTCGGCCTGATCAATCAGTTCGCAGTGGCGCCGCCGAGCGACATCGTCAAGGCGTTTCCGCGGCTTTTTGCCGAAGAGCACGTCGGCGACCGTTTCCTCGATACGGCCTTCGAGGCCGTCATCGCCAGCGTGTTCGTGGCGCTGTTCGGCATCAGCGCCGGCGTACTGCTCTACAAGGTCCGCATTCTGCGGCTTGCGACCGAGACGTGGGTCGCCGCCTTCGCGGCCGCGCCGACGGTGCTGCTCTATCCGCTGTTCCTGGTCATCTTCGGGCGTAACGCAACCACGATCATCATGATGGGCTTCGTCGCCGGTCTGGCGCCGGTCACTTTGAAGACGCTGGAAGGCCTGTCGACGACGCGGCGGGTGCTGGTCAATGTCGGCCGCAGCTTCAACCTGACCGAATGGCAGCTGTTCTGGAAAATCCTCTTCCCGTCGGCGCTACCGACGATTTTCGTCGGCGTGCGTCTGGGCCTGGTGTTCGCGCTCATCAACATCGTCGGCGTCGAGTTCTTGATCAATTTTGGCGGGCTCGGCGCGCTCATCAACGAGTTGTCGGAGCGCTTCGACCTCGCGGGGACCTATGCGGCGATCTGTTTCGTGATCCTGGTCAGCGTCATGGTGTTCATGACGACGGAAAGAGCAGAGCGATGGCTGACGTCGGCCGGTTGAAGAACCCCAGCCTGATCGGGCCGCTGCTCAACCCGGTGATGCGGCTGCGCATCGTCATCATCGTCGCCGTGGTGGCACTGTGGGAGATCGTCGCCGTATCAGGCTGGCTGTTCCGCGACGTCGTGCCGTCATGGCAACGCATCATCGCGTCGCTGGCAGCCACGCTTTCGCAGGGCGACTTCTATTTCCATCTCTGGGCAACGGTCTACGAGATCGCCGTCGGCCTGGCGGTCGGCGGCACCTGCGGGCTTGCCGTCGGCATCTTGCTCGGCGGCAACCGGCTGCTCAGCCAGTCGTTCGAGTCGTTCCTCTACTATCTCGGGCCGACGCCGAAGATCATCTTTTTTCCGGTCATGATCATGTGGTTCGGTATCGGCCCCGGCTCGAAGATGGCGATGGGTGCCATCTCGTGCTTCTTTCCGATCGCGCTCAGCGTCGCCGCCGGCATGCGCGAGATCGACCGCGTGCTGATCCGGGTCGGGCGCAGCTTTCGCCTTAGCACCGGGCAGATGGTGACCAAGATCTACCTGCCGGCAATGCGGGCGCCGATCCTGAACGGGGTGCGGCTCGGCCTCGGTGTCGCGCTGATCGGGACGCTGCTGGCGGAGACCAAGCTGTCGAACCGCGGCGTCGGCTTCCTGATCATCCAGTCCTACAACACGTTCGACATGCCGCTGATGTATTCGCTGCTGATCGTGCTGTTCGCGCTGGCGATCGGCTTGAATTCGATCATCGGCTGGTTCGCGGAGTCCGACCGCATGCGCCGATGACGGGAACCAAACCAAGTCACGCAAATTCCTCTTGCAGAGCGGGGGTTCGGAAACTTTGGAGGCGTCGACCGCCATGAGATACGCATGGGTTGGAATGATGCTGGCGTTGGGTCTTGCTGCGCCGGCGACGGCGCAGGACGGCCAGAAGGCGACCGCGAGCTTCATCGACGGCCAGGGCAAGACGATCGGGTCGGCGACACTGATCCAGACGCCCAACGGCGTGCTGATCACGCTCGATCTCAAGGGCATTCCGGCGGGCGAGCACGCCTTCCATGTCCATGAGAAGGGCGTCTGCAATGCGGCCGACAAGTTCATGTCGGCAGGCGGCCACTACAATCCGGGCAGGAAGCAGCACGGCTATCTGACGGCCGGCGGCACCCACGCCGGCGACATGCCGAACCAGTTCGTGGGCGCCGACGGCGTGCTCAAGGCGAATGTGCTCAATGAGCAGGTCACGCTCGGCAGCGGCACCGGCACATTGTTCGGCGGCGACGGCACTGCACTGGTGCTGCACGCCAAGGGCGACGACTACAAGAGCCAGCCGGCGGGCGACGCCGGCGGCCGGATAGCGTGCGCGGTGGTCAAGAAATGAGACGCGACTCGAGAAGGTCGCTCAGACCGCGACCTTCTCGAGGAACCGTTCGACCTCGGCGCGCAGATTTGTCGACGCCTGCTCGACCGACTGCGAGGCGGTCAGCACCGTCTCCGCCGAACCGCGCGTCTCGGTCGCCGCCCCGGCGACATCCGCCAGCAGCGAGACCATGGTCTTGGCGCCGGATGCGGCGCCCGCGACGTTCTGCGAGATCTCCCCGGTGGCGGCGTTCTGCTGCTCCATCGAAGCCGCGACCGCCGACGTGTAGAGATTGATCTCCTGCATGCGCTCGGCTATGCGGTGGATCGCCGAGACCGCGTCCGTCGTCAAGGACTGCACCCCGGAAATCTGTCCGGCGATCTCTTCGGTGGCGCTCGCCGTCTGCACGGCCAGCGACTTCACCTCGGACGCGACCACGGCAAAGCCGCGGCCGGCTTCGCCGGCGCGCGCCGCCTCGATGGTGGCATTCAGCGCCAGCAGGTTCGTCTGCCCGGCAATATCGCGGATCAGCTTGACGACGTCGCCGATACTCTGCGCCACCCGCGCCAGTCCGGAGATCTGCTCGTTCGTGGACTTGGCTTCGCTAACGGTTGCGCGCACGACATCGGTCGCCCTGGAGAGCTGCTGACTGATTTCGGCAATCGATCCCGACAATTCGTCGGCGGCGACGGCTGCCGTCTCGACGTTGGTCGACGCCTCGTTGCAGGATACCAGGGCGCTTTCGGCGCGCTGCGAGGTTTGGCTGGAGGCGTTGAGCAGCGCGCTCGCGGTCGATTTCATGGCGTTCGTGCTGCTGCTGACGGATTGCAGCAGGCTTTCGATGCGTTCGCGGAAAGCGGCGATCGCGCCTTCGAGGACGGCCCGGCGCTGCCTCTGCTCCGCCAACGCGGCGCGCTGTTGCTCGGTCTGCCGGCGCTCGGTGACGTCTTCATGGGTCGCCACCCAACCGCCGCCCAACAGCGGACTGTTGACCACCAGGATCGAGCGGCCATCCGGCAGGTCGACGGTGCTGCTGACGATCTTACCGGCGGAGATCGATTTCAGCAGGTCATCGACATACTGCTGCGGATTGCCGGACGCGGTGCCGGCGTTGGCCCGAATCCGCAGCAGGTCGTGAAGCGTACACCCGGCCGTCACGTCGTTCGGCGACAGCCGATAGATCTCAAGGTATCGCTGATTGAAGATGACGACACGCCGGTTGGCGTCGAACATGCAGAGCCCCTGCGCCATGTTGTTGAGCGCGGCGTCGAGGATGCGATTCTGCTTGCGCATGCGCCGGTCTGCGAATGCGGCGACCAGGCTCATGCCGAGAATGGACAGCGCGGCACTTGCCACCGCCAGGGCGAGCCACCTTCCGGACAAGGCGTTCTCGGCGACGGTCCTGATCGGGTCGGGGACGATGACGACGGCGCCCATGGCGGTGAAGTGGTGCGAGACGATCGCCAGCGTGAGCAGGATGCCGGCGAAAATGACGGCCTGCGTATCTTCACGGCGCCTGGCCAATTCCAAGGCCGCCATGCCAAGCACCACCCCGAGCAAGATCGACAGGGCAACGAGCCATAGGTCCCATGTGACGCGCCCGGGGACCTCGACCGCCCACATGCCGATGTAGTGCATGGCGGCGATTCCGCCGCCGATGATGCCGCCGCCGATGATTCCCGAGAACCGGTATGGCAGGTAGACCGCGATGGCTAAGCCGAGCGAGGTAATGAGTGCCGCGGCGAAGAACGAAATCGTGGTGAGTGCGATATCGAAGCCGATCGCGATCCCTGGGTCGTAGGCCAGCATGGCGACGAAGTGCGTCGCCCAGATGCCGCATCCGGTCGCAAGCCCGGCTGTGGCGATCCAGATCGCTCGCTGGCGGCCCCACGATGCCCGCGCGAGATGAAATATGCTCACCGCGACCAGGCTTGCCAGCAAGCAGATGAGACCCGCCACGACCACCAGCCGCCAGTCGTGTTCATTGGTCAGACAGTTGAAGACTCGAAACATTTCATGCCCCCCACCGCATTGCACCGACCGTATGAGCAGACGGTTTTTTTGGCGTTAACGGGCGGTCAATGATGAATGAATCGTTAGTGCCTATGAGCCACGGCTGTCGTCCCGGCCGAGCGCCGCAGGCGCGCCACGAGGGCTTCGGTCAGCGACTAGGACTCCTGGAACGCCTCATCGCGGCGACTGCGGATGGTCGGCAGCGCCACCAGTGTCAGCAAGAGCCCGGCCGCGACCAGCAGCCCGAAACTGATCGGGCGATTGATGAAAATCATGGGATCGCCGCCGGAAATCCGCATGGCGCGGCGAAGGTTCTCCTCCATCAGCGGGCCGAGCACGAAGCCCAGGATCATCGGCGCCGGCTCGCATTGCAGCCGCATGAACACATAGCCGAGGACGCCGAAAAATGCGGCGAGCAGGACGGCGGCGGAGCTGTTGTTCACGGTGTACACGCCGATCGCGCAGAACAGCAGGATCGACAGATACAGGAAACGATACGGCACCTTGAGCAATTGCACCCAGATACCGATCAGCGGCAGGTTGATGACCAGCAGCATGGCGTTGCCGATCCACATCGAGGCGATCATGCCCCAGAACATCGCCGGACGTTCCGACATGATCTGCGGGCCGGGCTGGATGCCGTGGATCATCAATGCGCCGATCATCAGCGCCATGACGGCATTGCCGGGGATGCCGAGCGTGAGCATTGGAATGAACGACGTCTGGGCGCCCGCGTTGTTGGCGGATTCGGGACCGGCGACACCTTCGACAGCGCCTCGCCCGAACTGCGTCGGATGTCGTGAGACCTTCTTTTCCAGGGCGTAGGCAGCGAACGAGCTGAGGGTCGCGCCGCCACCCGGCAGGACACCCAGGATCGAGCCGATCCCGGTCCCGCGCAGCACGGCCGGCCATGCCCGCCGGAAATCCTCGCGCGTCGGCCAAAGCCGGGTGATTTTCTGCGCTATGACCGACCGCTGCTCCGGCGGTTGCGTCAGGTTGGTGATGATCTCGCCGACGCCGAAGATGCCGATCGCCAGCGTGGCGACATCGATGCCGTCGACCAACTCGATGATGCCGAAGGTGAAGCGGGTTCCGCCGGTATTGCCGTCGGTGCCGATCAATCCGATCAGCAGCCCGAGGATGATCATCGCCACGGCTTTGATGACTGAGCCGTGCGCCAACACGACCGCGGCAATCAGGCCGAGCGCCATGAGCGAGAAGTACTCCGGAGCGCCGAATGACTGGCCGACCAAGGCGAGCGGCGGCGCGAACGTGGCGATCAAGGCAGTGGCGATGGAGCCGGCAAAGAACGAGCCCAGCGCCGCCACCGCGAGCGCCGCCCCGGCGCGTCCCCGCCGCGCCATCTGATGGCCGTCGATGCAGGTCACCACCGCCGAGGTTTCGCCCGGCAGGTTCACCAGGATCGCCGTGGTCGAGCCGCCGTATTGCGCGCCGTAGAAGATGCCGGCGAGCATGATCAGCCCGGACACCGGCTCGAGATGGAAGGTGAGCGGCAGCAGCATCGCGATGGTGGTAATCGGGCCGATGCCGGGAAGCACGCCGATCAGCGTGCCGACCAGGACGCCGACGAACGCGAAGCCAAGGTTGACCGGCGTCAGAGCGACGCCGAAGCCAAGGGCAAGATTTGCAAGCAGCTCCATCGGCCTACCAATCCGGCCAGACCGGAATCGTCAGGCCAAGGCCGACGATGAAGATCGCCCACGACAGGATAACCAGTACCAGCGCCGCAATCGCTGTTTCGAACGGCCGCAAGCCCCGCGCGGCGACGGCGCCGATGCCGGTCAGCAGCAGGATCGCAACAACCAGGCCGAGCCGCTCGATCGTCAGCGCAAAGATCACCATGCCGGCGGTCACGAAGATCACCGGACGCCACGCCGGAAGCGAGCCGTTCTGGGAAATCGTCTGTGCCCGGGCCTCGCGCAGGCCTTGCAACAGGATGACCGCGCCGAGCGCCAGCAGCAGCCAGCATAGCAGCCGCGGCACATAGCCCGTGCCCATGCGCAGCGCCGTGCCAATGGGATAGTTGTTCGAGATGACGAGGCCGAGAACGGCCACGGCCATGAACATAAGACCGGCGAGCACATCCTTGCGTGCGAGCAAGCCCCAGTCGAGCGGGCCGGGGATGGGGCGTTTGCTAGCGCGGTCGCTCATGAGCATTCCCACTTGTCGCGGAGTCATTCCGGGGCGCGCCGAGCGCAGCCAAGTTTACGCAGGCTGCGCAAACTTGCCTGCGTGGGCGCCCGGAATGACGATGCTGGTAGGCCTAACAAGCATCAGGAGCTTTTCGGAGGGATGATCGGCAGCAGCAGATACGACTGGTATTCGCCGCCTGCGTGGATGGTATTGGTGCCAGTGTTGTAGTCGGCATGATAATGCATGTACGACTGGCTGCCGACGCCGTCGCGCGGCTGGATATCGAGGCGGATGCGGTGGCCTCGCCCGAACACCATCGAGGTCGGCCAGATCTCCAAGTCGACCCTCACGATCTCGCCGGGTTTGAGAAAAAGCCGCCGCTTGTGCCGATGATATGGCCGATACGGCAGCGACAGATCCGGATCGAGCTCGCGATGCGAGACCCGCAGCCAGCCCTTCGCCACCGGCACCGGCGCCCCCTGCTGGCCGGTTTCCAGCACCTCGTTGCCGTCGGCATCGAGGTTGCGGATGGTGAGGAACAGGTCCATGTCTTCGGTCTCGCTCGAGACCCAGAAGCTCGCGGCCACTGGGCCGGTGACTTCGACGGCGTGCGGCAGCGGCGGCGTTTCGAGCGAAATGCCCATGCCGGGCCGGATGCCCCCGCCCATCACCTGCGAGGACGCGGCGGAGGTCGAACCCATCGACCCGAGCGCCGTCGCCGGATAGGTGCGCGAGCTACTCATGTCCGGATTGGTGGAGATCAGGCCGCCTGAGTTCTCCGGCTGACCCGCGGGCGGCGTCGACAGATCGAAATAGAGCCTGGTCCATTGCGTGCGAGCGAGCGGCCATTCGTGCTCGTGGCGCCATTCGATCTCGTCGTTGCCCTTGCGGATGGCGAGCTTCACCGGCGGCTCGTCCATGACGCCGTTGTCGATGCCCTTGAGCCAGTAATCGAAGAAGCGCAGCTGATCCTGCCTGCCGTCCTCGGTGTAGAACGGATGCACATGGGTGCCGGCCTGCAGGCGCAGCTTCTTGTGCTTCGAAGCCGCGCGCATGAAGGCTTCGGTATTGCCGCGCAGATGCAGCGCCATGCCGGACCAATTGCCGACTGTGAGCATCGGCACGGTGATCTTGTCCCATTGCGCCTGCGCACCGAAGAAAGCGCCGCTGTCGAGGTTGTTGTGCAGCCAGAAGTACAGCGTATTGATGTTCCAGGCGTCGGGAAGGCTCTGCGCGGCGCGGCCGACGGTATGGTGCATCAGGTGGGCGGTGAACCAGTTGGTCATGAATACGCTGAGAAGCCCGCCGTGGAACAGCGCATCGCGATAGAGATCGGCGAACCCTTCCCACGGAATGATCGCCTTCAATGACGGCGGCTGCAGGTTGGCGACGAACCACTGGTTGATGGCGAAATAGGAGATGCCGGAGAGCCCGACGTTCCCGTTGCACCACGGCTGCGCCGCCGCCCATTCGATCGCGTCGTAGAAGTCGATCGCTTCCGCAAGCGACCACGGTTCGCATTGGCCGGGCGACTTGCCGCTGCCACGTCCGTCGACCCGCACGGCGGCGTAGCCATTCGGCACCCACCATTCGGGGTTGACGGTCTCCCAGTTCATCCAGGGATTCGGCTTCTCCTCCAGCGTCGGAGGCGGAATCCAGAGCTTGTCCTTCTGGTATGGACCGAGATTGAGGATGGCCGGATGGCGGCCGGCGTCGTCCGGCCGGAAGACATCGGCCTTGAGACGTGCGCCGTCGCGCATCGGCACGTCGACGTCCTTCTCGAGCAGGATTCCGGAAGGCGTGGCGGGGGGAGCAGATTGCATTGTCACTCGTTCGTTCATTCCGCATGCCTCCGGCCGTCATGCTGGTGCCGATTCCGATCGCATCGATCCGTAGGGTGGCATCGCGCATTCTCGGGCTTTGTCATCCGCACCTGCTGCGCGGGCGCAATGCCCACGCGGTGCGCGGGCGTGGGCAAAATCGCTCGCAACAGCAGCGCGAGTGGCTGCTCCACAGCGAGCGATTTTGCCACCCTACGGAACGCCGTATGTTGCGATCCAATCTCATCGGGACGCGCTCTCCCGTTCCGCTGCGCCGGGTCCGTCTTGGCCCGGCGCCTTTGTTATGACGCGGTGATGCGCGCCGATCGCGACCGCGGCGTCGCGTAATGCCGCGACGTCGCGGCCGCTTCCGGTCAATTGAGCTCGATCTTCACCTCGCTCGTGATCTTGCGCCACGAGTCGAGCTGGCCCTTCAGCCAGGTCTGCGACTCGTCCAGCGAGGCGTGGGGGCTGACGCTGACGAGCTGCTTCTGGAACGCCTGCTGCAATGCCGGTGCCTTCGTCGCCTCGACGATCGCCTTCTGCAACGTCTCCAGCGCCGCCTTCGGCGTCTTCGCCGGCGCCAGCATGCTTTGCCAGTGCAAGGTGCCGACGCCCGGGAAGCCGGCCTCGGCCAGCGTCGGGATGTCGGGATAGTCCGCCAGCCGCTTCTCGGCGAGCAGCGCGATCGGCCGTAGCTTGCCGGCCTTGATCATGCCGGCGCCGCTGGCGACGTTGAGAAACGCGAAGTGCACGTCACCGACGACCAGATCGTTGATCATGCCGGCGGCGCCCGACTTGTTGGGAATATGGACGATGTCGATGCTGGCCCGCCGGCCGAAGATCTCTGTGTCGAAATGCGGGAAGCTGCCGACGCCGGCGCTGGTGTAGCGGACCTTGCCGAGGTTTTGCTTCGCGTAGGCGACCAGCTCGGCGACGCTCTTCACATTGAAATTGTGCGTGGTCGTCACCAGGAACGACGGATAGATCGCCATACGCGACACCGACACAACGTCCTGCTCGAAATTGATCTTGAACTTGCCCTTGAACAGCACCGGAGTGATCGCGTTGGTCGAGACATTGCCGATCATCAGGGTGTAGCCGTCGGGCTTGGACCGTGCCATTTCCTCGATGGCGACAATGCCGAACGCGCCCGGCTTGCTCTCGACCACGAATTGCTGGCCGAGGATATTCTTGAGCTGCTCGCCGTAGATGCGCGACGTGATGTCGGTCGCGCCGCCGGGCGCGTACGGCACGATGATCTTCACCGCCTTGCTGGGATACTTCTCCTGCGCGATGGCGCTGCCCGCGAGCGCCAGACACGCCGCGGCCAATAGTGTCGTCCTTAACTTCACGTCGTCCTCCCTGAGAATGTCCGGCTTCGTGCTGCCGGCTCGAATGCGTCATTCCTCCGCCGTGCCGCCTATACAGGCAGTTTTGTCTTACGTCGTCTTACGTCGCCTTGATGCCGTGCAGGCTATGGGACGCATCCTTGACTGTAAAGAAAACCACGTCGCCGTCCGGCGTGGCGCCGCCGGAATGCACGGCGTTGGCGGGGACGTAGAGCACCGAGCCGGGCTTGACCTCGATGTCCTGGCCATCGAGCGTCCCCCGGAACGTGCCCTGCAGCACGTAGATCCACTGCTCGTTGGGGTGTGAATGCGCCTCGGCGCCGGTGCCGGCCGGCATGCGCATCAGCGCCACGATCATCCGGTCGCCTTCGACACAGGAGCCGTTGGCAGTCGAGTAGTCGGGCCCGCCCAGAATGTGGTTGGCCTTGGCAAGATCGAACACGAATTCGCCGGCGCCGGCGCGGATCGCTCCGGGCGTACGCGGGACGGGGGCGGATACGGACATGACGGCCTCCTCAACCGGTGGGACGCTGGTGTCCCGAATCCGAAGTTCGCTCGCCTTCGCGGCGTCCTCTTGGCGAACTTCGGATTTCGAAAGGATACTAGCAACTTTATGAATCTAGTGCGGTTTTGGTTCAGAAGTTTTCGTCACGGACGCGCGGCGAGACTAGCGAGAACTTCTGAATCACCGCACCGGTCGGGGCGATGTTAGTAGAGTGGGCAGCCCGGCGCCAGCGGGCAGGACGTAAGGCACGCTGCCTGTTTCCGCGTCAGCCGGCCGGTCGTCCGGCATGCTCTCCATGGCGCCTGGACGGCATGACCGGCAAGTTACTTCCCTACAAGCATTACGGCGCAAGCGGAAATGTGCCGGAGTACGGTTAGGAATAGAGCCCGCCGAACGTGCGCCGGCGAATTCAGAGTAAACGCGCCGCCCCGATGTTATCGCCATTCGCGGGGCATGACAGCCTGCGCCGCGGAGCTTCGGTCGCCTACTTCTTCGCCTGCTCGTACGGATAGATGATCGTGCCGGTCTTGAACTGCTCCGGCCACAGGATGGCCTCCTTGGAGGTGTCGGCGAACTGCTGAATGCCGCCGCCAGCGACGACGTCGTGGAACTGGGTGAAGAGCATGCGCGATTTCGCCCATTCTCCGTCCGGCCCGTATTCGATGTCGCCGACGATGGTTGGGATCTTGTTCTTGCGGACGTAGTCGGCGAGTTTGTCGTGGTCGAGGCTATTGGTCGCCGTCACGGCCGCGGCAAGCACTTGTCCGGCAGCGTAGCCGAACGGAACGAAGCCGTAGCCGAACGGGTCGATCTTCTGGCCGGCCGCCCGTTGGCGGTACTTGTCCATCACCTCCTTGAGGCCGGGGAATTGCAGGCTTGGTGCCGGCACGAAGCTTTCCATGATGACCATGCCGTTGATCAGCGGCCCGAGCTGCATCTTGATCGGCGTGATCAGGAGACCGATCAGCGTGCCGCCGAACATCTTCGGCTTCAGGCCGACCTCGCTGGCGGCGCGCACGATCCCGACCGTGTCGGGCGGATACGCGGCTACGAATACGAGGTCGGCATTAGCTGCCTGCACGGCGCGCACCAGCGGTGCGAAGTCGGTGGTGCTGGGCGGATAGCCGCGGTCGAAGATGATCTTGAAACCGGCCGCCTTGGCGTTCTCCTTGGCGCCATCCGCCGAGGTGCGGGCGAACTCGGCGTCCGCCGCCAGGATCGCCACCGTCCGCGGCTTGGGCGTCTGCGCCGCTGCCAGGTCGAAGAAGCCTTTCGAGAACGAGCGCACGCCGTCGGGTCCGATCGGCACCATCGAGAAGTATCTCGGATAGTTGAAGTGCCGATTGACGCTGACTCCCAGCATGCTCACCGTCATCTTGTTGTGCTGCATGATCACCGGCATCGCGGGCGCCACCATGTTGGTCGCATAGGGCCCGAGCAGCAGGTCAACCTTGTCGACGGTGATCAGCTTGGTGTAGAGCGCCGGAACGTTCGCCGGATTGCTCTGGTCGTCGTAGTAGACGAGCTCGACCGGGCGTCCAAGCAGTCCGCCCTTGGCGTTGACGTCGTCGCGCCAGATTTGCAGGGCGATCTCGAGCTGCTTGCCGTTCTGCGCAACGCCGCCAGTCAGGGCCATGCTGAAGCCGACCTTGATCGGGTCGGCGGCATGTGCCGGCGGCATCGCTCCTGCGAACGAACCCGCCAGCACCAGGGCGATTGTCTGTAACGCGTTTCGCATTCTCTTGCTGCCGAACACTTGCGTCCTCCCGTGGCACCGTCTTGCCCGCTTGAGGGCTGAGCATACCTTAAGCCTTGCGCCTAAGCATGGCCGCCGTTCACCTTTCAGCCATGCTCTGCCGGCAAAATGGCGATCCCGCGAATCGGAGACCCTTCCCGATGTCTGCCTTCCGCCTGCCGGGCATTGGCTTGGCCCGCACCCTGATCCTTGCCCTCGGGCTCGCCGGGCTTGCCGCCTGCGCCGGCGGCGAATTGCCGACCGGGGAGCCGAGCTTTTACCGCAATCTGGCGCAGCCCGGCGCCCAGCTCGACGCCGCGGCCGCCGCCTCGATGCTGTCCGGCTATCGCAGCAACAACGGTTTGCCGCCGGTCGCCGTCGATCCAGAGCTGATGCAGCTCGCCGATCAGCAGGCGCGGGCGATGGTGGCGCGCGACCGGCTCTCGCACGAGTCCGGGGGACCGTTCACCGCGCGGCTGCGCAAGGCCGGCTATCGCTCGAAGACCGCCGCCGAGAACATTTCGGCCGGCTACTACACGCTGGCGGAGGCCTTTTCCGGCTGGCGCGATTCACAGCCGCATCGGCAAAACATGCTGCTCAAGGGCGCGACCCGGATGGGCATCGCGGCGATCTACTCGCCGGGATCGAAGTACAAGGTGTTCTGGGCGCTGATCCTGGCGGAGCCCGCGGACGACAGCAGCAGCTAGACCACATCCGTTCACTCCCGCGCAAAAGGGAGTCCAGGAGCCACACGTCCAGGCTTCTCAACGCTACCGCCCCAGGTCCCTGCTTGCGCGGGAGTGAACGGGATAGAACGCGGTCTTGTTCAGGCGGGTGCCAGCCGCACTGTCTGCCGCCACACCAGCATGGCGATGATGATGAAATTGAGTGCGTTGAGGATGACGCCGGCGGCGAAGGCGGGGCCATAGTATCCGAAAGAGTCATAGAGCACGCCGGCGAGCCAGACCCCGGTGCCCATGCCGGTGCCGCTGCACAGCAGCAGCGTCGGAATCCGCCAGGATGCCTCCGATACCGGAAACAGCTCGCGCACCACCAGGACGTTGGCCGGGATCAGCCCGCTAAAGCCCAGCCCGAATGCGGCCGACACCAGGAACAGGCTGAGCTCGCTCTGTGCAACGATGAAGGCGGTCATCGCCGCGGCCTGCGCTGCCGAGCCGATCAGCACCGTGCGCAATCCGCCGATTCGGTCGGCAACCAGGCCCCACACCTGCCGGCAGATCACCGCCGTACCGAGCAGCAGCGACAGCATCGCTGCACCGCGCGTCGCACTGATGCCGAGGTCGCTGCACAACGCCACCAGATGGCCCTGCGGCATCGCCATCGTTGTGCAGCACAGGAAAACGCCCACGCACACGAGAGCGAACACGCGGTTCGGCGGCCATCCCAGCACTGGCGTCTGCGATGTGGTGAAGAACGCCGGTCGCCGCGTCAGCGGCGTCATGTCTGGAGGCATACGCAGGAACTTCAGGGCGAGCGGGACGATCACCACGATCTCGATGACGGCGAACCACAGCATGGTCTGCCGCCAGCCGGCATAGGCGATCATCCGCTCGAAGATCGGCGGCCAGATCGCGCCGGCGAGGTAGCCGCCGCTCGAAATCAGGGCGAGCGCCGATCCGCGGCGCCGGTCGAACCAGCGGCTGATGTAGATGTAGAACGGCGCGTTGATCGCGCCGATGCCGAAGAAGCCGATCAGCACGCCATGCCCGACATAGAGCTGCCAGCTCGATCCCCCGGTCGACAGGGCCAGTCCGGCCGCTCCCGACAGCGCCCCGATCAGGGTCGTCCAGCGGACCCCGATCCGTTCCGCCACCATCCCCATGAGGATGCCGCCGGCCGCCGTCCCGAACCACACCAGGAAAGTTGCGAGTGCCGGCACCGACCGCGCGCCCCCAAGCTCGGCCGCTATCTCCTTGAGCGCCACGGTGATAATCCACGGCGCGCCAAACGCGACCGAGAGGATCGCCAGCGAGACGACGGCGATCACCCACGAGGATCGTGTCTCGACGGAGTGAAGTGGGGATTGCAGCATGGATCAACCCGGCAGGGGTTTTCTCTTGTACCGGCCGCCGCCGGGCGCGACCATTGCAAATTGCGCTGGCACACCAGTCGAAATCTCGCATCTTCCTTGTGCAAGGGACGAAAAGAAGGGCAAAACGCCGGTACAACGCCTCGTGATGAACCGAGCGGAGGTACCCAACGTGGAGAAGCTCAGCACGCTGTTTCGCGGCGACGACCTGGTCGTGGCGCCGGTCGCGCTCAGTCCGATCATGGCGCGGCTCGCCGAGGAGGCTGGCTTCAAGGCGGTGTACCTCTCGGGCGGCTCGCTCGGCTGGGTCAAGTGCGTCACCGAGGCGAACCTGACGCTGCCGGAGCTGATCGAGACCGTGGTGGATATGCGCACGGTCTGCAAGCTGCCGGTGGTGCTCGACGCCGGTGGCGGCTGGGGCGACCCGGTGCACATCCACCGCACCATCGCCATGAGCGAGGTGACAGGCGTCGGCGCGATCGAGATCGAGGACCAGCTGCTGCCGCGCCGGGTCGAGCATCACGTCGGTATCGACCACCTGGTGCCGGCCGAGCTCATGGTCAAGAAGATCACGGAAGCGCTCGCTGCCCGCACCGATCCCGACTTCGTCATCATCGCGCGCACCAATGCGCGCCGCGTCCACGACCTCGACGAGGCGCTGCGCCGCGCCGAAGCGTTCAAGCGCGCGGGTGCCGACATGCTGTTCGTGCACACCCGCAACGCCGACGAGCTGCGCATCGTCGGCGAACGGCTGCCGTCGCCGCTGATGACGTTCGCGCCGCCGGACGGCTTCTCGACCTTCCCGATGTCGGAGCGCGACCTCGCCGGCCTCGGCTATCGGCTTGCGGCGTCCTCCGGCACGGCCTTCGCTGCGATGGTCAAGGCGGTGCGCCAGTCCTACCGGTGCCTCGCCGGCGGCACCCTCGACCCTTTCCTCGGCCCCGGCGGCGCTGACAAGGAGATGAAGGCGGCGCAGGCGACCTCAGGCCTCGACCGCCTGCTTGAGATCGAGCGGCGCACGATGAAGGACGCTTGATTTGGCGGCTCACGTCATCGCCATCGACCAGGGCACGACGTCGACCCGCGCGATCGTGTTCGACGGCGTGCTCGCGCCGATCGCCACCGCGCAGCGGGAGCTGACGCAAATCTATTTGGCGCCGGGCCGGGTCGAGCATGACCCGGAGGAGATCTGGACCGACACCGTCGCGACTGTGCGGGAGGCCATGGCGAAAGCGGACGTTGCCGCCCGTGACGTCGCCGCCATCGGCATCACCAACCAGCGCGAGACCGTCATTCTCTGGGATCGTGCCACCGGAAAGCCGATCCACAACGCCATCGTCTGGCAGGACCGGCGCACCGCGGACGTATGCGCGGCGTTGCGCACTGGCGGATATGAACCGGCGATCTCGGCCAAGACCGGGCTGCTGCTCGATCCGTATTTTTCCGCGACTAAGATCGGCTGGCTGCTCGACCATGTGGAGGGCGCGCGCGCTGCGGCCGAAGCCGGGCGGCTCGCATTCGGCACCGTCGACAGCTTCCTGCTGTGGCGTTTGACAGGCGGTAAGGTGCACGCGACAGACGCCACCAATGCGGCGCGCACGCTGCTGCTCGACATCCGGCGCGGCGCATGGGACGACGAGCTTGCCGCCGTCCTTCGCGTGCCCATAGCGCTGCTGCCGCGCGTGCAGGACTGCGCCGGCGAGTTCGGCACCACGCAGCCCGATCTGTTCGGCGGCCCGATCCGAATCCTCGGCGTCGCCGGCGATCAGCAGGCCGCAACCGTCGGCCAGGGCTGCTTCACGCCGGGGATGATGAAGTCGACCTACGGCACCGGCTGCTTCGCGCTGCTCAACACCGGCACAGCGCTGGTCGCCTCGCGCAACCGGCTGCTCACCACGATCGCCTACCAGCTCGACGGCCGCCGCACCTATGCGCTTGAAGGCGCAATCTTCGTTGCCGGCGCCGCCGTGCAATGGCTACGCGACGGGCTCAAGCTGATCGCGCAGGCACCCGATGTCGGACCGCTCGCCGCCAGCGCGGACTCCGAGGAGCAGGTGTACCTGGTGCCGGGCTTCGTCGGGCTCGGCGCGCCATGGTGGGATGCGAACGCGCGCGGGGCCATCTATGGCCTCACGCGCAATACCGGCGCGGCGGAGCTCGCGCGTGCTACGCTCGAATCGGTCGGCTACCAGACGCGCGATCTGATCGACGCGATGCGGGCCGACTGGCCCGCAGCCGCGGATGCGGGCACGGTGCTGCGCGTCGACGGGGGCATGACTGCGAGCGATGCGACCATGCAGTTCCTTGCCGACATCCTCGACAGTCCGGTCGACCGGCCGGTGGTGATGGAAACGACCGCGCTGGGCGCCGCCTATCTCGCCGGCCGGACGGCCGGCATCTGTCCGGACGTGGCGGAGTTCGCCGCCATGTGGAAGCTCGACCGCCGCTTCCAGCCGGCGATGGACCCTGCAATGCGCGCAAAAAAATGGGCCGGCTGGCAGGATGCCGTGCGGCGCACGTTGACGCAGACCTGACGCATGCTGCCTGACGCCCGTGATTACGAGACGCTGCGCCGCCAGTTTCGCTGGCAGGTACCTGCGCGCTACAACATCGGCGTCGATTGCTGCGATCGTTGGGCCGTGCGCGATCCGCGGCGTCTCGCGATCCTGCATGTGCATGGCGACGGCCGCAGCCAGAACATCACCTACGGATGGCTGCGCGAGACCTCAAACCGTCTCGCCAATGTGCTTGCCGCGCAGCGCATCGTCTGCGGCGACCGGGTCGCGATCCTGCTACCGCAGACGCCGGAGGTCGCCGCCGCGCATCTGGCGATCTACAAGCTCGGCGCGATCGCGCTGCCGTTGGCGATGCTGTTCGGTATCGATGCGCTGTCCTACCGGCTACAGAACTCCGGCGCCAAGGCGATCGTGACCAGTACGGCGGGGCTCGCCAAGCTCGCCGGCATCCGCGCCGATCTGCCGGCGCTCGGGCTTGTGCTGTCGATCGACGGAGCCGCCGATGGCGCCGTCGACTTTCAGGCGAGCCTTGCGCGCGCATCCGCGGAGTTCACGCCGGTCGACACTACCGCCGACGATCCGGCGATGATGGTCTATACATCCGGCACCACCGGCCCGCCGAAGGGCGCGGTTCACGGCCACCGCGTGCTGCTCGGGCATCTCCCCGGCATCGAGACGCATCACGAGTTTCTGCCGCAGCAGGGCGACTGCCTCTGGACGCCCGCCGACTGGGCCTGGGCCGGCGGCCTGCTCAACGTGCTGCTGCCCGGCCTGCACTACGGCGTGCCGGTGGTGGCGCACCGCTTCGAGCGGTTCGATCCGGAGGAGGCCTATGCGCTGATGGCGTCGGCCGGCGTACGCAACGCCTTCATCCCGCCGACGGCGCTTCGCATGTTGCGCCTGACGCCGAATCCGCAAGGGCGTTACGATGTCCGCATGCGCACCGTCGGCTCCGGCGGCGAGTCACTCGGCGCCGAGACGCTGGAATGGGGCCGTTCGGTGTTTGGCCTGACCATCAACGAGTTCTACGGCCAGACGGAATGCAACCTGGTGCTGTCGGGATGCGGCGCGATCGGCGTGACGCGCGGGGGCGCCATCGGCAAGCCGGTGCCGGGCCATGAGGTCGCGGTGATCCGCGAGGACGGCACGTGCGCCGATATCGGCGAACAGGGGCAGATCGCGGTGAAGCGGCCGGACCCGGTGATGTTCCTGGAATACTGGGATCGTCCCGACGCCACGCGCGAAAAATTCATCGGCGACTGGATGACGACCGGCGACGAGGCGATCCTCGACGAGGACGGCTACTATCACTTCGTCGGCCGCGAAGATGACGTCATCACCTCGGCCGGCTATCGCATCGGTCCGGGTGAGATCGAGGACTGCCTGATCCGCCATCCGGCGGTGGCGCTGGCGGCGGCGATCGGCAAGCCAGATACGCTGCGCACCGAGATCGTCAAAGCGTTCGTCGTGCTCAAGGACGGCGTTGTGGCATCCGAAGCGCTCGCCGCCGAGATCCAGGACTTCGTCAAGACGCGGCTTTCGGCGCACGAATATCCACGCGAGGTCGCGTTCATCGATGCGATGCCGATGACCACGACCGGCAAGATCATCCGGCGTTTGTTGAGAGAAAGAGTATAGCGGCTGTCGTAGGGTGGGCTGAGTGCTGCGAAGCCCCGCGGACAACAGACGGCGTGGACACGGCGCTTCGCGCCTTTGCCCACCCTACCGTCCGCGCCAATGCTCGCGCATCGTCCGCGCCGCCGAGCGCCCGAGCCGGCGCAGCGATTCGAGGCGGCAAACAAGGGCGAACGGTCCGGATGCATCCGGCTTCACGGCGATCAGCCGGTCCGACATGGTGCACCGCTCGCGCCAGATGTGGTCGATCATCGGATGATTGGGCGTGGCGAGCGAATCCACCTGGGTGATGCTGGTGTCGTGCAGCAGGTCGTCCGTTATCCGCACGAGCAGTTGCGTGCCGGGCGAGAAACGGGCGAATGACTCGTCATAGGCGATCTTCCAGCACCAGGCATGCTGGCCACTGCGCAGCATGATACAGGCGGCAATCGGCTTGTCTGCGATGCACAGGCGATGGATCGTCGCACCCCCTTGGGTAGCGAGGTCGCCCGCAGCGCGCGTCACGAATTGCCGGATATCCGGATCGGCGGCTGCAGCGGTGCCGGCACGGCCTTTCCAGCCGGCCGCCTCCAGCCGGAAGAAGTCCTGCAGCGCTGCCGCGACAGCGGCGGAGTCGTCGGCATACGAAACCGTGACCGTCCCGAGGTCCTGCATGCGGCGCCATTTACGCGCCAGCTCCTTGCGCTGCTTGCGCGCGACGGCATCGCCGAGATAATCGGCGCGGTTGTCCTCGGGCGCGAGCAACGCGCGCTGATGACGGTCGTAGCTTGCGCTCGCGCAATCACGGCGCGTCAGAATCGCGTCGAGCACCGATGCGAACGGGCCGTCGTCGCAGACATACGGCATCAGCATGAACGCCGGAAGCGACCGGTCACGCATCAGGTAATCGAGCCAGCCGGAAATCGCCGGCTCCGCAGCGTCGCGATGCACCAGCGGGGTTCCGAACGGCGCAAACGGATGCGTCCAGGAGCAGAGCGCAGCCAGGGGCAGGCCATAGCGCCGAGCTTCGACCCGCACCGGAAACAGGCCGAGCAGTTCCGTCGGCGAGCTTTGCGACCAGACCAGCCCAACTTGAACGTCGGCGCCGAGCACCGGCGCCGCGGCGAGCGCGAAGGCGGGATCGAGAAACACGTTGAGCTCGAGCGCGCGCGCCGCCAGCGCCTTCCAGGGCTCGGTCACGCCGCCGAGCGATGCCAGCGGCCTGGTCTCGACGGCGACGCTCATGGCCGACACGCGTTCGGCCGTAGCGGCCCGGCGTGCGTTGGCGGTGACGGCCTGCACCTGGTCCGACAGCCCGGGCCCGATCCGCGCGGTCATCGGTCGGCTCGCGGCGTCCGCGGGCGCCCGAAGACGAAGACGTGATAGCCGAGCCGGCGCTTGGTCACCACGTACAGCAGGATCGATTCGACCACCAGGGCGGTCGACATGCTGGCAGCGGCGCCAGCGGTGCCCAGGTGCGGGATCAGCAGCACACAAAGGACGACATTGATCGCGAACGCGGCTGCGTAGATCAACGCGCAGACGTAATGCTGGTCGAGCATGATCAGCAAGCGCTCGACTGGGCCGACCGCGGCGCGCGCCAAGAGGCCAACCGCGAGAATGAACATCAGGTGGTAGCCATCGACGAAGTCGCGGCCGAACAGCCACAGCAGCGGCACGCCGAAGGCGAGCACCAGCACGGTCGCGGCAAACGACGGCCAGAAGGTGAGGCGGACGATGTGCGCGATATAGTGCGCCAAGCGCTCGCGGTCGCCGTTGACGTGCAGCTCGGTGAACTTGTGCGCGGCGGTCTGCGCCACCGCGTAGTAGACGAAGGCGACCAGCGCCAGCGTCTTTGCGGCGGCGTAGTACACCGCGACCTCGTGCGGCGGGGCGTACTGCTTGAGGATCAGGACGTCGGAATACATCAGCAAAAGGTAGAACGTCTCGATCAGGAAGATCGGCAGCGAAATCGCAAGCCAATACTTGAAGTCGTAGGCCTTCGGTCCATGCTTGATCCCGCGCGAGAGCCTGCGGTTGAGAACGAGAAACTGTCCGGCGCAGATGATCCAGTACGACGCGACGCCCATGATCGTGGCGCTCACCGCGTCGGTCGTCAGGCCGAGTAGATAGGCACCGCCCATCAGGGCGATCAGGACGATTTGGCGAATGACATAGGGCGGAAGATTCGAGAGGTTGACCCAGTTGTAGGAGCGCGCGATGCCCTCCTGCATGTGTGTCAGGCCGTAGATCGGCAGGGCGGCGCAGGCGAGCAGCAGCGGCACGACCACCGGATGATCGAGCCAGGGCTCCAACAGGAGCACGCCGAGAACGCCGGCGGCGCCGATCGCGGTGGCGACGCCGAATGCCAGCCAGCGAGCGCCGACCAGGAAGCCGCGCAAGAAGTCGAATTGCCTGCGCTCGGTGTATTCAGGGATGAAGCGCTGCGCCGAGGAGGCGAGCCCGATGTCGACAATGCCGCCGACCAGCAGCACCCAGGTCCAGACGTAGACGTAGATGCCGAACTCGGAGCTGCCCATCCAGCGCGCGAACAGGACCTGTGAGCCGTAGGCGAGGATCGCGCTGGCGACACGGATGAGGAATGCGGCGCCAGCCATCCGGCGCGCGAGCGACGTATCGGAGCCGTCGGCAAGCCACGATCGCACGCGCGCCACTGCGTCAGCCAGCAGGGGATGCCTGGTCTGCTCGATGTTCTCAGACTTGATCAGTGCCAAACGTGCCTCCGCCCGCCCGGCCAGCTCTTCGATTGAGCATGATCCGTCCAAAAAGCCGATTCCCGCCTCGGATCAAGTTCGGGCAAGCTTTTTCGGGATCATGCTTTTGCCGGACGCGTTGCCCACCCGAGATAGGTAGCAAGGAAGCGTTAAGATTCAGTTGGACGAAATGCGGAAAATGCGAGCGATTGCGGGTCGCCAATGGTTAACGGCGACATCGGTCAATCGGCGTCCGCCTTGAACCGGGCGAGTCCTCTGAGCGTGAACGGAGCGATGAGCGCCACGACGGCGAGGGCCAGCAGTGTCGCGGAAATCGGGCTTTGCACCAGGGCTAGTGGATCGCCGAGACTGATTGAGAGCGCACGGCGCAATTGGCTCTCGGCGACGGGACCGAGGATGAGCCCGATCACCACCGGCGCGATCGGATAGTCGAAGCGCCGCATCAGGAAGCCGAGCACGCCGAATGCCGCCAGCATGGTCAGCTCGATCACCTGTGGCTTGGCGGCGATCGTGCCCATGGTGGCGAACACCAGGATGCCGGCGTAGAGCCACGGTTGCGGGATCGCCAGTAGCCGCACCCAGACGCCGACCAGCGGAAGATTGAGCACCAGCAGCATCGCGTTGGCGATGAACAGGCTGGCGATCAGGCCCCACACCAGATCGGGCCGCTCGGCAAACAGCAGCGGGCCGGGATTGAGTCCGTATTGCTGAAAGCCGGCGAGCATCATCGCGGCGGTCGCGGACGTCGGCAGCCCGAGCGTCAGCAGGGGAACCAGCGTACCCGCTGCCGACGCATTGTTGGCGGCCTCGGGGCCGGCGACGCCTTCGATTGCGCCCTTGCCGAACTCCTCCGGATGCTTGCTCAACCGCCGTTCGGTCGCATACGACAGGAACGTCGGGATTTCGGCGCCGCCCGCCGGCAGTGCGCCGATCGGGAATCCAAACAGGGCGCCGCGCAGCCACGGCTTCCACGACCGCCGCCAGTCGTCCAGTGTCATCCACAGCGAGCCGCGCACCGGCTCAAGCGTTTCCTGGTGGTGCAGGCGGCGCGAGGCGACATACAGTGCCTCGCCCACGGCGAACAGGCCGACCGCCAGCGTCGTGATCTCAACGCCGTCCAGCAGTTCCGGCACGCCGAAGCCGAGGCGCGCCTGTCCGGTCAGCCTGTCGATGCCGACAAGTCCGAGCGTGAGGCCGATGAACAGGCTGGTCAGGCCGCGCACCGGCGAATTGCCGAACGTCGCCGATACCGTGATGAAGGCGACGCACATCAGTGCGAAATAGTCCTCCGGCCCGAATTGAACGGCGATCCGCACGAGCCAGGGCGCGAGGAACACGATGCCGATGGTGGCGAGCGTGCCGGCCGCGAACGAGCCGATCGCCGCCGTCGCCAGCGCCGGTCCGCCGCGGCCGGCCTTGGCCATCTTGTTACCTTCGATCGCCGTCGCCAGGGACGCGCTTTCGCCCGGCGTGTTGATCAGGATGGCGGTGGTCGAACCGCCGTACATGCCACCGTAGTAGATTCCGGCAAACATGATCAGCGAGCCGGCGGGATCGAGCTTGAACGTGATCGGGAGCAGCAGCGCCACCGTCAGCGCCGGCCCGATCCCCGGCAGCACGCCGACGGCAGTGCCCAGCAGTACGCCGATCAGCGCGAACAGCAGGTTCATCGGCTGGAGCGCAACCGCGAGGCCCTGCGTCAGCGCGGCGAGTGCGTCCATGGTCCGGCCTCAGATCAGACGCTCGATCAGACCGACCGGAAGCGACAGCGTCAGCAGCTTGGCGAACAGAAGGTAGACCGCCACGGCAAGAACGAGACCGATGACGAGATCCACCAGGATCGCACGCCGGCCGAAGGCGGTGGCGGTCGCCGCAAACAGGATCGCGGTTGCCGGGATGAACCCGCCGCCAAGCCCGATCAGCGCGATCAACGCGACAAGGCCGCCGAGGATCAGGACGATTGCCCTGATGTCGACCGGCTCGCGCGCCGGCAGTTCACCTTTGTATGCCATAGCCGCATTGCCGGCCGCGAGCAGCACGAGCCCGGCGGCGACGACAACGGGCATCGCCTCCGGCCCGAGACCATAGACCGAGGTGATCCGCAGATTGGACAAGTCCCACACGATCACCAGAGCCAGCGCGAGCAGCAATCCGGCGATCACGAATCCGGCGGTGTCGGCCCGTCTGGCACGGTTCGTTGACATCGGGCCCTCAGGACCGGCGCCGCCGTTCGGCTGCGCACTAGTGCTCAGGGCTTGACCAGTCCGACGGAGATAAGCACGTCGCGCACACGCGTCTGCTCCCGGCCGAGGAACGCCGCGAAGGCGTCGCCGGACAGGTACGCATCGCTCCAGCCTTTCTGCTTGAGCACGTCCCGCCAGGCTGTCGACTTCGCCATCTTGTCGACTGCGTCGACAAGAGCTTTGCGCTGCTCGGCAGTGATTCCGGGAGCCGCCATTACCGAGCGCCAGTTGGCGATGACGAGGTCGATGCCTTGCGACTTCACGGTCGGCACGTCGACCCCGGGCAACGGGTTCGCCGACGTCACGCCGATGGCGCGCAGCTTTCCAGCCTTGATCTGCCCTTCGTATTCGCCGTAGCCGGAAATCCCTGCCGTGACCTTGCCGCCAAGGATGGCCGCAAGCGACTCGCCGCCACCCGAGAACGGGATGTAGTTGATCTTGGTGGCATCCGCGTTGCCCGCCTTGGCGAACAGCGCTGCGGTGATGTGGTCGACGCCGCCGGCTGATCCGCCGGCCCACGTCACCCGGGCGGGATTGGCCTTCACCGCTGCCGCCAGGTCCGGGATGTTTTTGATCGGAGAATTCACCGGCACGACGATGACCTGGGATTCCTCAGTCAGCCGCGCGATCGGTGTCGCCTGGTCGAGCCTGACGGGAGAGCGGTTGGCGAGCAGGGCGCCCACCATGACGAGGCCGTTGACCATGAGCAGGCGGCCGTCGCCTTTGCCGCTGTTGACGAGCTGTGCAAGTCCGATCGATCCACCGGCGCCCGGGACGTTGACGACCTGAACGCTCTTGGCGGCGCCCGAAGCGACAAGGGCCTGCTGCATCGAACGCGCGGTCTGATCCCAGCCGCCGCCAGGAGCCGCAGGCGCCATGACTCTCAGTTCAAGCTGTGCGAGGGCCGGTGTTACGACAGCCGCGAGAGCTGCGACCACCAACGTTTGCCACATCCATCCTGTCGCCTGCGACATCGCGCGTCCTCCCGAAAGAGACGCCATCTAGCTCCCGTTTTTGTGGCGCCGTCCAGTACCTTCCGAGGGAGCCACCCGATACCCGGGCTCAGCCGGCAAAGCCGCCGGAGTCGAGGAACGCCTGCTCCTCGGGAGTGGTCGTGCGGCCGAGCACCGCATTTCGGTGCGGGAAGCGGCCGAAGCGCCGGATGATGTCGGCATGCAGCTCGGCCCACTCCAGGCCATCGGCATCGTCCGCCGTCCGGTAAAGCGCGACGCCACGCTCCTGCGCAGTAAGGTCTTCCGCATGCTGGTGCGGCAGATAGAAGAAGGTGCGCAGCGCCTTCGGCACGCGCTTGTCGTCGTCCCGCGTGATCGCCCGTTCGGCAACGGCCAGCGCCAGTGCGTCTGTCGCATGGGAGCGGCTGCTGCCGCGGAACATGTTGCGGGGAAACTGGTCGAGCAGGATCAGCAAGGCGAGGCTGCCTTCGGGCGTGCGCTCCCAATCCGGAAGCTGGCCCGCCGCGGCCGCCTCATGGGTGGCGAGGAAGCGCTCGCGAATCGAAGCGTCGAATGCGTCGTCCTTGGCAAACCAGCGCTTCGGGCCGGCGTCGGTCCAGAATTGGATCACCTCGGTTGGCGAGATCGCCTGCTGGTCCTGCTTCATCGTGACCACCGCACTCGAATTCAGGCCGCCTTCGTTTCGACCTTTCGCATTTCATCCCGCAATTGCCGACGCAGGATCTTGCCGACATTGGTCTTGGGAAGATCCGCCCTGAACTCCACCGACTTCGGGACCTTGTAGCGCGTGAGCTGGGTGCGGCAATACGCCAGCAATTCGGCCTCGGTCAGCGCCGGGTCTTTCTTGACCACGAACAGTTTCACCGCTTCGCCGGTGCAAGGGTCGGGCACGCCAACCGCGGCGCATTCGAGCACACCGGGATGGCTTGCGACCACGGCCTCGACCTCGTTCGGATAGACCTTGAATCCGGAGACGGAGATCATGTCCTTCTTGCGGTCGACGATCTTAACCTCGCCTCTCTCATTCATGACGCCGATGTCGCCCGTGCGGAAATACCCGTCCGGGGTCATGACGTCGGCGGTTTCATCCGGGCGCTGCCAATAGCCGGGCATGACCTGCGGTCCGCGGGCGCAGATTTCGCCAGGCTGACCGAGCGGAACTTCGTTGTTGGCATCGTCGCGGATCGAGATATCCGTGGACGGCATCGGCAGACCGATCGTGCCGCTCCATTCGGTCGCAAGGGGTGAATTGACCGTCAGCACCGGCGAGGTCTCGGACAAGCCATAGCCTTCGACGATTGGGCAGCCGGTGGCCTTGAACCACCGTTCAGCCACGTTCTGCTGCACCGCCATGCCACCGCCGACAGCGCACTTGAGCATGCTCCAGTCGATCTTGCCGAAATTCGGGTGATTGAGGAGGGCATTGTAGAGTGTGTTCACAGCGGGGAAATGATTCACCTGATACTTGGTGAGTTCCTTGATGAGGCTTGCCAGATCGCGCGGATTGGGGATGAGGATACATTGACCGCCGGTACGCACACCGAGCAGGAAGCATGCTGTCAATGCAAAAATGTGGTAGAGAGGCAGCGCCGCAACGATGATCAGACGATCGACCTTGGGCTCTTTGTCCAGAACCGGCTGCAGCCAGACGTCAATCTGCAGCATGTTGGCGACGACGTTCCGGTGCAACAGCATCGCGCCCTTGGCGACGCCGGTCGTTCCCCCGGTATATTGCAGGAATGCGATGTCGTCGGGCGCGATCTGCGGCTCGTTGAGCGTCATGCCCTTGCCGGCCGCAATCGCCGCATTGAACGGGGTGGCGCCCGGCAGTGAATAGGCCGGCACCATCTTCTTCACTCGCCGCACCACCAGATTGACGATCGCGCCCTTCACCAGCCCCAGCAGGTCACCCATGGAGGCGACGACGACATGCTTGACGTTGGTTTTGCCGATCGCCTGCTGCAGCGTGTGCGCGAAATTTTCGAGCACGATGATCGCCTCGGCGTCGGCGTCCTTGAGCTGCGATTCGAGTTCGCGTGGCGTATAGAGCGGATTGACATTCACCACGATGCAGCCGGCGCGAAGAATGGCGCAAATGGCTATCGGATATTGCAGGACGTTGGGCATCATGATGGCAACGCGGGCGCCCTTCGCTAGGCCCTTGCTCTGCAGCCAAGCGCCGAATGCGCGCGACATCTCGTCAAGCTCGCCATAAGTCAGCGCCTTGTCCATGAAGATGAAGGCTTTGTGGTCCCGGTGCTTGGCAAAGCTTTCCTCGATCATGGCGACCAGGGACGGATAGCGGGACGTATCGATCTCCGCTGGAACCCCCGGCGGGTAGTGCTTGAGCCAAATGCGGTCCATCGTGTTCCCTCCCCCAGGCCGGTCGGCAAACGCGACGCAGCCTCGCCATGGTTCGCGAAGCATCGGGCAATTCGTTGGGTCGTGGCAAGAGCCAAGACACGCCGGATCAGCGGTCAACTCCGCCAAACGGAACCAGCGGATTGTCGACCAGCGCGGCACGATCGGGCCGGTCGATCGCCGGTGTCCCGAGAAACGCGCGAAACAATCCCCGAATCACCTCGGGATCGAGATCACGGACGATGAAGACCAGGCGCGTCCGCCGATCCTCGTCGGGCCAAGCGTCCAACCGCGCCGGCGGATGGAAGACGTGCTGAACACCATGGATGACGAGCGGGGTGTCGGGGCTTTCGGCAAGCCTGATCACGCCTTTGACCCGCAGCAGGTTCGGCCCATGCAGCGAGCGCAGCAGATCGAGGAACATGTCGATGGTTGCCGCCGGCAGCGCCTGGTCGCTGGTGAGCGCGAAGGCGCGGACACGGGCATCGTGCCGGTTCGGATCGTGATGATGACGATGATGATGGTGGTGATGATGATGATCGCCGTGGTTGCCGGCCTGTTCGGCTGAGAGATACGCTTCGTGCGCGAGCCAGCGGCGCACGTCGGCCGTTTTCCGTTCCGGATCGTACAGCCCAGCGTTGAGCAGGACCGCGGCAACCGCCTCGCCGGTGCTCGCGTCGAGGATCGGTGCCGCCGGATTGAGCGCGCGCAGCCGCGCCGTCAACGCCTGCTTGGCGGCAAAGCGTTCCGCGGGGTCGAGAAGATCGGTCTTGGTCAGGACGAGCCGGTCGGCGAAGGCAACCTGCTTCACAGCCTCTTCGTGGGCGTCGAGCGTCGCATCGCCATTGACCGCATCGACGAGGGTCACGACGCCATCGAGTCGGAACCGCATCACCAGATACGGATGCGCCATCGCCGTCTGCAACACCGGCGCAGGATCGGCGAGGCCGGTCGTCTCCAGCATGACCCGGCGAAACGCAATGCGGCCATTGTCGAGATCGCGCAGCAGCGCTTCCAGCGCCTGCACCAGATCGCCGCGCAACGTGCAGCACAGGCATCCGCTCTGTAGCAACACGATGCCGTCGGCGATCGACTTCACCAGCAGATGGTCGATGCCGATCTCGCCGAACTCGTTGATGATCAGCGCGGTGTCGGCGAGCGCAGCGTCCTTGACCAGGCGGTTGAGCAGCGTGGTCTTGCCGGCGCCGAGAAATCCCGTGATCAACGTCAATGGAATCGGCGGCGCCGGTTCGCGTGTCCGTGCCGCCTGCACGCTCATTGCCGTCGTTTCTTGGCCCGGGCGAGCGCCCGCGGGCGCGGACGCGGCAACGGAACAGCGTCGTTGCGCTTGCTGGGAGCGAAGCCCGCCGGCGGGTTCAAGGCCAATGTCGCGTGGCTGAAAGTGGCCGACTGGATGGCGGCGGATCCGGCGGGTGTGGGGGCAACCGACGCGACTGGAGTCGGCGCGGCCTGGTTGAGCCGGGCGGTCCCGGTTCGCTTTCCGGCCGGGCGCGCCGGTGGAAGCGGCGAAACAACGAGGGCCTGCGCCGGCGTCCGGGGCGGCCCGACGGTCACGACGATCGGCGGCATGGACCGAATCAGTGGACCGATCAGCGATGCCGGTTTCGGTGTTTGCAGGCTCGAAATGTGGATGCCGTTTGCCGCCTCCGGGTCGTTGCTGTGAGCGTCGTCGTCGTCGGACTCCGCTGCTGGCCGGCGCCGATTCTTTCCACAGGTCTCATCGTAGAGATCGGGCGGCGCAGCAGCGATCGGCGCGAGCGCATTGACGTAGCCGAGCGAGGGCGTGAGCCAGGACAGCGTGCCACGATTGTTGAAGCCGCTTTCCAGGAGACGGGCGGCCTTTTCCGCACGTACCGGCGAAGACGGCGCGCCGAGCACGACGGCGATCAGGCGCCGGCCATGGCGGGTCGCGGTAGCCACCAGATTGAAGCCGGAGGCACAGATGAATCCGGTCTTCATCCCGTCGGCGCCGGGATAGCGGTCGATCAGCTTGTTGTAATTGCGCAGCACCCGCCGGCCGAACTTGATCGCCGGAATGTGCCAATAGAGGTTGTGCTCGGGAAACTCACGCAGCAACGCCCTCGCAAGAATGGCCATATCGCGCGCCGAGCTGACCTGCCGGGCATCCGGCCAGCCGTTGGGATTGACGAAATTCGATTGCGTCATTCCCAGCCGTTGCGCCGCTGCGTTCATTTCCGCGGCAAAATTCTCGACGGAACCGGATATCCCTTCGGCAAGCGCTACTGCGATATCGTTCGCCGATTTCACCATCAGCATCTTGAGGCCGTTGTCGACGGTGAGCTGGGTGCCGGGCTTGAAGCCCATCTTCGACGGCTGCTGCGCGTGTGCGAGTTCGGACATCGTCATCAGGCTGTTCAGCGAAATGCGGTTCTCCTTCACCGCGCGCAACGTGACATAGGCCGTCATCAGCTTGCTCAGCGATGCCGGATACCACGGATAGGTGGCGTTCTCCGCATGCAGAACCTTGCCGCTGTCGACCTCGACCAGCAGCATCGCCTCGGCGGATGCGGCGGAGCAATGGGCCGCGGTCACGGCGGATGTGATAACCAATCCCAGGATGGCAATTCGTGTGCGGCGGCGGATCAATCCAAATGACACGCAAAATATTCCGTCGTTGCAGGTCCCCGACCATCAGGGTCACACAGGAGCGCTGACTTGGCCACCCCCAGTGGCAAGTCGTCCGGAGTCTTCCCCATCACGGTTGTCACGCGCTGACGCTGTCGGGAATGCCCCAATTATGCTAATTCATTATGAAAGCGACGAAAGTTCGGCAAGGGAGACGAGCATGACGGCCTGTATCGTCGGCTGGGCCCACACGCCTTTCGGGCGGCTTGTGGATGACACTGTGGAAAGTCTGATCGTGCGGGTGGCGGCGGGGGCGCTCGCCGACGCCGGGGTTGCTCCGTCCGAGATCGACGAGATCCTGCTCGGGCACTTCAATGCCGGCTTTTCGGCGCAGGACTTTACCGCCGCCCTGGTGCTGCAGACGGCTCCCGAATTGCGCTTCAAGCCCGCGACGCGGGTCGAGAACGCCTGTGCCACCGGCTCGGCCGCGGTGCATCAAGGTCTGAAGGCGATCGCCGCTGGATCCGCGCGGATCGTGCTGGTCATCGGTGTCGAGCAGATGACGGCGACGCCTGCCGCGGAGATCGGACGCAACCTGCTCAAGGCTTCTTATGTCCGCGAGGAGGCGGACATCGAGGGCGGCTTTGCCGGGATCTTCGGCAAGATCGCGGCGCTCTATTTCCAGCGCTGGGGCGACCAGTCCGATGCGCTGGCGCGCATTGCCGCGAAGAACCACAGGAACGGCGTGGGCAACCCTTATGCTCAGATGCGCAAGGACCTCGGGTACGAGTTTTGCCGCAACGAAAGCGAAAAGAATCCGTATGTCGCCGGCCCGCTCAAGCGCACCGACTGTGCGCTCGTTTCGGATGGAGCCGCCGCCCTCGTGCTGGCGGACGTCGAGACGGCGCTCAAGCTCGGCAAGGCCGTGGCATTCCGCGCCAGTGCCCACGTGCAAGATTTCTTGCCGATGGCGAAACGCGACATCCTCAAGTTCGAAGGCTGCTCCCAGGCCTGGCATCAGGCGCTCGCGGCGGCGGGCATCCGCCTGGGCGAACTGTCGTTCGTCGAAACCCACGACTGCTTCACGATCGCCGAACTGATCGAATACGAGGCGATGGGCCTGGTGCCGGAAGGACAGGGCGCGCATGCCATCGCCGAAGGGTGGACCGAGAAGGACGGCCGGCTCCCCGTCAATCCGTCCGGCGGGCTCAAGGCCAAAGGGCACCCGATCGGTGCGACCGGCGTGTCGATGCATGCGCTTGCCGCCATGCAGCTCACGGAATCCGCCGGCGATATCCAGGTGAAGGACGCCAGGCTCGGCGGCCTGTTCAACATGGGTGGCGCTGCCGTAGCGAACTACGTCAGTATCCTGGAGCGGATCAAATGACGCAAAGGACGCTGCGAGAGGCTCTCATGCTGGAATCCGGCTCCGCACTCGATGCATGCCCGTATCGCGGCGAGAAGGCTTGAAATGCCAAGGCAATTTGGCGACGGTGGGTTCCATCGCCCGTCGTCGAACCAACCGTCCGCCCCATGCATGCGCCAGTCCTGATCGTGCTGCACCAAGAGCGCTCAACGCCCGGGCGCGTTGGCAATGTGCTCCGCAATCTCGGCTTTCCATTGGACGTCCGCCGTCCGCGGTTCGGCGACCCGCTGCCGGAGACCATGGCCGGGCACGCCGGCGCGGTCATCTTCGGCGGGCCGATGAGCGCAAACGACACCGAGGATTTCATCCGGCGCGAGATCGACTGGATCAAGGTGCCGCTCAAGGAGAATAAGCCGTATCTCGGCATCTGCCTTGGCGCGCAGATGCTGGCGCATCTGCTGGGCGCCAAGGTGGGGTTCCATACCGAGGGCCATGTCGAGATCGGCTACTACCCGATCCGTCCTACCGAGTTCGGCCAGAAGATGTGCAGCCCCTGGCCGGAGCATGTCTACCAATGGCACCGCGAGGGATTCGATCTGCCGGCCGGCGGCGAGCTTGTCGCCGAGGGCGATACCTTCCCGGTGCAGGCGTTCCGCTACGGCTCGGGCCATGCGCTGCAGTTCCATCCCGACGTCACGCACGCCACCATGTGCCGCTGGACCACGCGCGGCCATGAGCGTATGCAGCTGCCCGGGGCGAAGTCGCGGGCGGAGCACTTCGCCGACCGCGCCGTGCACGATCTGGCGGCGCGTGCCTGGCTCGCTTCTTTCCTCGATCATTGGCTCAACTGCGGTGCGGCCTGCGAGGCTCCGGTTGGCATGCAGAAGGCCACAGAAGAGGCGTAGGGTGCGCACGTTTCGCTTTACGCACCCTACCGAGTTCCGTTGCGCTGTTCGTCCAGCCTGTCGACCTTGAACAGGTCCGGAAACAACTTGACGCAAATTCCGGCGACGAACAGCGCTCCGACGCCGCCGATCAGCACAGCCGATACGGTGCCGAACAGCGCCGCCGATACGCCGGCGCGGAAATCGCCGAGTTGGTTGGACGTTCCGACAAACAGCGAGTTCACCGCCGAGACGCGCCCGCGCATCTCGTCGGGTGTGCGCAACTGAACCAGCGTCTGGCGCACCACGATGCTGACCATGTCGGCGGCGCCGAGAATCGCCAGCATCGCCAGGCTGAGCACGAACGACGTCGACAGCGCGAATACGGTTGTGGTGATGCCGAACATCGCGACGCCGGCGAACATTACCCGCCCGGCGCGCTGGATGTGCCAGCGAGTCAGCACGATCGACATCAGCAGCGCGCCGACCGCGGGCGCGGTGCGCAGCAGGCCGAGGCCCCAGGGCCCGGCATGGAAGACGTCCCGGGCATAGACCGGCAGCAGCGCCATGGCACCGCCCAGCAGCACCGCGAACAGATCGAGGGTGATGGCGCCGAGGATCAGCGGCTCGCGGCGAATGAAGCGGATGGCGGTGAACACCGCCGTCATCGACAGCGGCGCGCGCGATACGGGCGCCGTGGTCGCGAGCGAGGCGATCAGGATGCTGCTGGTGAGGAACAGGCCGCAGCATAGCCCATAGACCAGCGAGGGGCTCACGAGATAGAGCACGCCGCCCAGCGCCGGGCCGATGATGAAGGCGGCCTGCGTCGCCGACGACGCTCCCGCGACGGCGCGCGACAAGAGTTCGGGCGGAACGATACCCGGCAACAGCGAGGCAACGGTCGGGGCCTCGAAGGCGCGGCCGACGCCGAGCAAGAAGATGGTGGCGAAGATCAGTTCGCGGGTCAGCCAGCCGCCGGCGGTTCCCACCAACAGCGTCGCGACCGCAATCCCCTCGATCGCCTGCGCCATCGAGACGATGGTCTTGCGATTGTAGCGGTCGGCGGCGGGGCCGATGACGAACAGCAGCAGCAGGCTCGGCAGGAACAGCGACAGGCCGATCAGGCCGAGGTCGAGCGGGTTGCCGGTCAGCGCATAGACCTGCCAGCCCACGGCGACCGCCTGCATCTGGAACGCCAGCGAGGCGGCGGTGCGCGCGACCCAGTAGCGAACGAACGGGCGGTGCCGATAGATCGAGCCGGCGGTCCTGGCGGCGGTCATGGTCCCCTGCCGGCCAGCATGGAGCCGGCGGTCATGGTGTCGCGGGTGGTGGGCAAGGGGTGATCGGGCATGTTGCATGGTGGAGCCGAGGGGATTCGAACCCCTGACCTCCGCAGTGCGATTGCGGCGCTCTCCCAACTGAGCTACGGCCCCGCCAAAACAGACGCGCGGCGCGCGTTTTTCAGCGAGTGGGGCGGGATTTACGGCGCGGGGTTGGGAGTGTCAAGGATCGGGCTGGTCGGCTTGTTCCCGCGCATATGACCGGGTAGGTTGCCCTGCCTCTCATTTCGGCTATCCCATCATGCGCGCAATTCTCGATATCGTTCTCATCGTTCTGCACATCTACATCTGGCTGCTGATCGCGGCGGCGGTGTTGTCGTGGCTGATTGCCTTCAATGTGGTGAATACGCGCAACCAGTTCGTGGCCATGGTCGGCGATTTCCTCTACCGGATCACCGAGCCGCTGCTGGCGCCGATCCGCGGGATGATGCCGAATCTCGGCGGAATCGATATTTCGCCGGTCATCCTCATTCTGCTCATCTTTCTGATCGAGAACATCATCGTCCGCTATATCTATCCTCACGTGTTCTAGCGCCGTGGCGGACGAGCCTCCCTGGGCCATCACTCCGAGCGGACTGGCGCTGACGGTGCGGTTGACCCCAAAGGGCGGCCGAGACGCGATCGACGGCGTCGAGCGGCTGGCCGACGGCCGGGCGGTGCTGAAGGCGCGGGTGCGCGCCGCCGCAAGCGAGGGCGCCGCCAATGCCGCCCTGATCCGGCTGGTCGCGGCAACCCTTGGCGTCGCCCCGAGCCGCGTGACGCTCACTGGCGGCGCCACGGCGCGGCTCAAGCGGCTACGAGTCGAGGGCGATCCTTCGGCCCTGGCGGCGAAGCTCGCAGGCGCGGCATCGGGCTGAGTGCAGAGGATGGGAATGACGGCACGCATCATCGACGGCAAGGCACGCGCCGAAGCGCTCCGCAAAGAGATCGCCGCCGCCACGCGCCAGCTTGCGCAAGCGCATGGTCTGGTGCCTGGCCTCGCGGTGGTGCTGGTCGGCGAGAATCCGGCGAGCCAGGTCTATGTGCACAGCAAGGCCAAGATGACCGTCGAGGCGGGCATGCATTCGGTCGAGCATCGGCTCCCCGAGACGACGTCAGAGGCCGAGTTGCTGACGCTGGTGGGCCAGCTCAATGCCGACCCGGCGATCCACGGCATCCTGGTGCAGTTGCCGCTGCCGAAGCAGATCGACGGGCAGAAGGTGCTCAACGCGCTCGATCCGGCCAAGGATGTCGACGGCTTCCATCCGATGAACGCCGGGCGTCTCGCCACCGGCTTGCCGGCACTGGTGCCGTGCACGCCGCTCGGCTGCGTGATCCTGGCGAAGAGCGTGCATGCCTCGCTGGAAGGGATGGAGGCGGTGGTGATCGGCCGCTCCAACATCGTCGGCAAGCCGCTGGTGCAGCTGCTGCTGGCCGAGAACGCGACCGTCACGGTGGCGCACTCGCGCACGAAAAATCTCGCCGAGGTCTGCCGCCGCGGCGACCTCGTTTTTGCCGCGGTCGGCCGGGCGCAATTCGTGCGCGGCGACTGGATCAAGCCCGGCGCCACGGTGATCGACGTTGGCATCAACCGCATCCCTAAGGACGACGGCAAGAGCCGCATCGTCGGCGACGTCGCCTATGACGAAGCCGCAGGCGTCGCGGGCGCCATCACGCCGGTGCCGGGCGGCGTCGGCCCGATGACCATCGCCTGCCTGCTGTTGAACACCGTGCGCGCCGCCTGCGCGATTGCCGGCGTGCCGCTGCCGGCGATGGGGATTAGGCCGGGGTGAGGATTCAATTCAGGGACCGGGTAAAGGGCACGAAACGTACGACACCGACCGAGCGCGTCCTCGTCTCGCCCGGTGCGATCTTTTCGACGACGGTGAGCTGCTGTGTGGTGTTGGCGGACCCCAGCGGCATGACCAGCCGGCCCCCCACCTTGAGCTGCTCGACCAGCGCCGGCGGCACATGCCCGAGTGCGGCTGTTACGACGATCGCATCGAACGGACCGCATTCCGGCCAGCCGTGATAACCGTCGCCGGCCCTGACACTCACATTGGCGTAGCCGAGCTCTTTGAGCAGTTTCGCGGCGGCTTCGGCGATCGGAGCGATAATCTCAATGGTACAGACTTTTCGGACCAGCGGCGAAAGGATGGCGGCCTGGTAACCTGAGCCCGTGCCAATTTCCAGGACGGTGTGGCGGGCCTCGGCCTCGGCCAGTTGCGTCATCAGTGCAACGACAAGCGGCTGCGACATCGTCTGGCCATGGCCAATGCGTACCGCCCCGTCCGCGTATGCGATGGAGCAGGAACGCTCAGGAATGAACCGATGGCGTTCCGTGTGTCCCATGGCCGTCAGGATGCTCTCCGATATGCCTTGCGGTCCCACAAGACCGGGGTCGGAGCGCGCGTAGGCCCGAATGGTCTCGACCATCGCAGTGCGTTCGCGCACGCATCGTGCATCCTCTGCCCCCGCCTCACCTGCGAAAGCAACAGGGAAAAACGCCAGCAGCAGCGCTTTCTTGATCATTGTGCGGTCGGTCTCACGACCATACGCTGCCACACTCCAAGTGCGGCACGGATTGTCACCAGACATAGAATTCCGACGGATTCATGATTCCGCCGGGCCGGCCCACAACAGCGGATCAGACCGATTGTGAATGGATTGCATGATTGCGCAGCAGCGGCTTCGGCTAAGCGTCTTTTGGAACCGGGAATGGGAGAGGGAATGTGGCAAAGGTCAGCCTCGGAGTGTTGCTCGATCAGCTCTGCTCAGAGATCGTCAGCCGAGGCGGCCTTGAACTTGGCACCAGACTGATTGTGCATCCGCAGGTCCATCGGTGCGTGGCTGAATCGCGCCCGCAGGAAGTGGCGCAAGGGTTTCCGCTCATGCTGCTGGGCCTGGAGCTTACAGCATCCGAGGCCGTTCCGCCCTCGTCCTTCAAAATCGTCAGCTAGGTTCGCGGCCTGTATTTCGGCGGTCACCTGTGCCATCTTGCTTGAAAGGGCAATCCGGCCGGAGTGTGAACGGAGGAGGCCATGCTGCCACGCGAAGAGAATGATCTCGTCACCCGCGTCGGACCCGGCACGCCACTCGGTAACGTCATGCGGCGGTATTGGAATCCGGTCTGCACGACGGAACAGCTCCCGCATCCTGATTGTGCACCGCTGCGTCTGTCGGTCTTGGGTGAGCGTTTCGTCGCCTTTCGCGATACCGCCGGCAAGGTCGGTGTCCTCGACGAAATGTGCATGCATCGCGGCGCCTCGCTGGCTTTGGGCCGGGTTGAAGAATGCGGCATCCGCTGTCTCTACCACGGCTGGAAGTTCGCCGTGGATGGGACCATTCTCGAAACGCCCAACCATGTCGACCCGCGCTTGAAGTCGCGCCTGAAAGCGCCGGCCTATCCGGTACGTGAGGCTGGCGGTCTCGTGTGGGCCTATCTCGGTCCGAAGGAGAAGGAGCCGCCCTTCGCCCGCTATCGCTTCATGGATGCGCCACCCGAGAATCGATGCGTCGTTCGCATCAACGTCCGCGCCAGCTACCTGCAGCTCTGGGAAGGGGGTGCTGACAGCTCGCATGTCGGCATCCTGCATAGCGATGCGGCTCGCCCCGGCTGGATCGACAAGACGTTCAATGTGAATCGCGACGTGCTCAATCCCGGTGCGTTCGAGGCCGATGACAACACGCCGCGGCTGGAAGTGGAGAACACGGATTTCGGTTTCCACTATGCGGCGATCCGGCAGACGGGCCGGATCGAGAATGGCGCCCCGATCGAGAACGTACGAATCGTACCGCTAATCATGCCGTTCACCCGCATCATTCCCTCGCGCGTCACCTACTATACGATCTTCGAGGTCCCGGCCGATGACGAGAGCACGAGCACCTTCATGGTCGTCGACTCACCTCAGCTGGTCGACCGCGACCGAATCTGGAACATACTGGGAATTGATGACGAGAGATATTATTCAAAGGAGGACTGCACGTTCCGTGCAACGTGGGCGAATCGGTTTGGCCAGGACCGCGAGCGTATGAAGCGCAACTGGACAGGATTTCGCGGGCTCGAGCAGGAAGACGCTGTCATGTCACTGTCGATGGGTCCGATCCTCGACCGAAGCAAGGAACACCTGGTGGCTGCGGACCGGGCGGTCGTGCGAATGCGCCGAAGGGTTCTCGACAACATCAAGATCGTCGAAGGTGGTGGCGATCCCATTGGAGTTCAGCTCGCCGACCTGACGCAAATCGTCGCGGTCGACCTCAATGTCGCGGCGGGAACGCGCTGGCAGGATCTGGTCACGGTGAATACAACGATTGATTCGCCGAAGGAGCGGGCGAGGGAACGAGCGTAAGCCGTTTCACGCTTTGGCGTCATGGCCGGGGCCGGCAATCCATGATTTGGATCAGACCTCTTTGATGGATGCGCGGGTCAACCCTCGCGATCGTCTGAAACGATCGCACGCCAGCGCATGACGATCTAAAGGTGCCGCCTGCCTTATTTGCCGCTGCGCATCGCAGCGACTTCCGCACGAAACGCCTCGAGCACCTTGGCCCCATCGGGCACGCCTTGAGCCCATTCCTTCGCGATCGGGTGCAAAGCGGCTTTCCAGAGCGGCTCCTGTTCGGAGCTCAGCGTCGAAACGCGCGGCCTCACGTTGTTGCGCGCCCGCTCCCATTCGTTCTGGGTTGCCTGACCCGCGAGCCGCGACAAGGCAAGGCCCGAATGCTTGTCGATCGCCGCCTTCCCCTGTGGCGGCAATTTGTCGTAGCTCTTCTTGTTCATGAACACGATCGAAGTGTCGCCGCCTAGCGCGATGTCCAGGTGCTGCTTCGCCACCTCGTCAAGCTTGAACGTCTGCATGCCGTTGAACGGCATCATGGAGACGTCCGCGATACCGCGGCTGAGCGCCTGATAGACTTCGTCCGGTCGCATGGTCACCGGCGTCCCGCCGAGCAGCACCGCGGTCCGGGCGGAATTGGCATTGGAGACCGTGATCTTCTTGCCCTTGAGTTCGTCCAGCGTGCGGATAGGGTCCCTGGAATGGAGCGCTGCGTTCGGGAAGGCCCAGAAGCCGAGCAGCTTCACCTGTTCGAATTCCTTCGCGGTCACACCCTTGTTGTAGATTTGCCAGAGGGCGAGCGCGGGCTCGTTGGCGTCCTTGGTCTCGAACGGCAGAGCGGCGACATCCTGCTGCTTGAAGCGCCCGCCGGTCAGTGCGCTCAGCGTCCAGCCGGCGTCGGCCACGCCGTCGACCACGCGATCATAGGTGATCGCGAAGTTGCCGAGGATGCCGCCATAGAACTTCTCGATCTTTAAGGTCCCGCCCGAATCCTTCTCAATAGCCGCGATCCATTTGTCGAAGACGTTGGTATGAAGGTACGAGCGCGGCGGGGACGGCGAGTTGAACTTGATCACGATCTGCTGCGCGGCCGCCGGCACGACCGCCAAGGTCGTCAACACGACACCCAACATGACCTTCCTGAGCATTCCTCCACCTCCGTTGTGTTGGCCTTGGGCCTGTCCTCCACGTCAACCTAGCCCGGACGCAAGCATGCGGCAGGGCCGCCCGCGTGACGGAAGGGGAAACCGCCGCAAGCTTACCGCGTACTATAGGCCAATGCCATCGGGCGGTGCTGGCCTCACGCCCGCCGCGCTTGCGTCCCCGGCGCGACGATGCGAGTTTCCCGGCCGGCAATGTGAGGGCAGCATGACGGTGGAACGGAAGCCGGTGGCGTACGGCGACGCGCGCGCATGGATCGCCGCGCTGAAGGCGGCCGGCGAGGTGCAGCAGATCGACGCTGAGGTCGACTGGAACATCGAGCTCGGCACCATCGCGCGCATGCTGCAGGGGCCGGCGACCGGCCCAGCGGTGATGTTCAACAACATCAAGGACTACAACGGGCCGTCGAGCCGCTGCCGCAAGGTGTTCACCGGCGCGCTGTCGAGCTACCGCCGCATCGCCATGATGATGGGGCTGCCGCGCGAGACGCATCCGCGCGAGCTGGTCAGGCTCGGCCGCACCATCCTCACCGGCAGCATTCCCCCGGTGGTCGTCGAAACCGGCCCGTGCAAGGAGAACATCCTCACCGGCGATGCCATCGATCTCTACGAATTCCCCGCTCCCTACTGGAACCGGCTCGACGGCGGCCGTTACCTGATGACTTACGGCGGCTGCGTTACCAAGGATCCCGAGACCGGCATTATGAATGTCGGCGTCTATCGCGGCATGATCCACGACAAGACCCGCATCCCGATCCTGATGTGGCGCGCCCAGCATATCGGCCATCACGTCACCGCCTGGCAGAACGGTGGCGCGAGCGAGGTGCCGATCGCGGTGGCGATCGGTGTCGACCCGGCGCTGGAATTCGTCGGCGGGGCGCCGGTGCCCAAGGGCATCTGCGAGTACGACGTTGCCGGCTCGATCCGCGGCGCGCCGATGGAGCTGGTCAAGTGCGAGACGGTCGACCTGCATGTCCCCGCCAACAGCGAGATCGTGATCGAAGGCATGCTGCAGATCGATCCGGCGAACTATCTCCCCGAGGGGCCGTTCGCCGAGTTCACCGGCTATCTCGCCGGCGACCCAGCGCCGAAGCCGGCGATCCGCGTCACCGCCATCACCCACCGCAACAACCCGATTCTGCGCGGCACGATCGAAGGCGCGGTGCCGGGTTCTTATTCCGAGAACACCGTCACCTCGTCGATCATGCGGGCGGCGACCGCATGGAACGTGCTGGATCGCGCGGGCGTCCCCGGCATCACCGACGTGTGGTGCCAGCCGGTACAGGCCGGCATCAACCTCCTGATCCAGATGAAGCAGAGCTACCGCAACCAGGCCAAGCAGGCCGCCAACGCCATCTGGGGCTCGTCGGCAGCGCACGTGCGCTACAAGCACATCACCGTGGTGGACGACGACATCGACATTCACGACTACGCCGCGGTGGATTGGGCGATCGCCTACCGGGTGAACGCAGGCGAGAACGACGTGATCATCATGCCGTCGACCTTCGGCCTCGGGCTCGACCCGTCGGTGCGCAAACGCGACCGCAATCCGACCCTGTTCGGCACCGGCAAGTGGAACCGGGTGCTGATCGACGCCACCATGAACCTCGACTACGACCCCGACCCCGACTTCGGCGGCGCGCGCTATCCGCCGACGGTGCGGCCCACCAAGGAGGACGAGGCGGCCGTGCTCGCGCGGTGGGAGGAATTGGGGTTGGGGGAGAGGAAATGATTTCCGTATCCCGGGCGCACTGCAGCACGAAGTGCTGCTATGCAGACCCGAGACCCCGGTTTGTTGCTTCGCCGCATACGCGAACCGGGGTCCCGCATCTGCGGTGCACCCGCTACGCGCTGCACCGCGTGCGGAATTTTTCACCGCATCGGTAAATATCTTCACTCCGCCAGCGGCGGCAGGTTCAGCGCCTGGTCCACCAGCGCGGTCGCCCGCTTGAAGTCGTAGTTGCGGTAGACGTTCTGCTTCACGACGAACGAAGCACCGCCATAGAACTTCTCGTACTGCTGGTGACGGCTGCCGAATTCCGAACCGAGGAAGTCCCACATCAGCCGCATGAAGGCGACGCGACCTTTCGCGTCTGACGATGCCGACGCCATGTACCGCTCGATGTCGGGCGCGGTTTCCGGGCTGTCGAAATCCTTCGCCGACGACGGCAGGGTGATGAAGGCTGCGCCCGCCAGCTCGCGGATTGTCTCCAGCATCCGCCCGTTGAACTCCGACTGCATCGCCATCACCGCGTAGAGCACGGTGCGCGACGGCCACAACACGCCGTCGGCATCGATTGGCGCCGCGGTTTCGTGCGCCAGCAGCATCGACTCGACGATCGACACCAGCGCCGCCAGTTCGCCCATCGTCATCTGCACCGCCGGATGCGCCTCGTTGCCGGTCATCTCGTTCATCCGCTTGGCGAGCCCGATCATGAAGCGCAGCTTGGTGGCGTAGCGCACCTGCGCCTGATGGTTGCCGAACAGATGCGCTGGCGTCTTCCACCACTGGTCGCGGCAGATTTCGATGTTGCGGTAGATGTAGACATGCTCCCACGGCACGAACACGTTGTCGAACACGACATAGCAGTCGGACTCGTCGAACCGGCTCGACAGCGGATAGTCGGCCGCATTCGCGTGCAGCGCGAACGGCCGGCGCGGATAGAGCCTCAGCCCCTGCGCGTTCACTGGCACCACCAGGCCGTTGGCATAGTTCTCGTCGCCGGGCTGTAGCGGGTGGATGCAGCTCAGGTGGATGTAGTCGGACAACGGTCCGGCGGTCGCGAGCTGCTGCGCGCCGGAGATGACAATGCCGTCGTCGCGCTCCTTGACCACACCGGCGTAGAGCGTCGGATCGCTCTGCTTGTGCGCCGGCTTGCTGCGGTCGATCTGCGGCGGCACGATCGCGTAGCTGAGATACAGGTGCTCGTCGCGCGCGCGCTCGTAGAAGGCGACAATGTTGTCGCCGAACTTCTGCCCGCCGGCCGCGAACACGCTTGGCACCGCGGCGAAGCCGGAAAAGAATCCGGCGACATGGTCGGGGCTACGCCCCATCAGGCCGAACGTCGCCTCCGCCCACGTTTCCGAGAACAGCCGGCGCGCGCGCAGGTCGGCATGGCTGCGCGGGATCTGCCAGGCACGCAGCACCGGCTGCCCGGTCTTCGGCGACGTAAAGGTCATCCGCTCGCGGTTCTCAGGCGCCGCCGCGATGTCGTACAGCCGCGCGATCGAGCGCGCCGCCTCACGGAACGCCGGATGCTGGGTGACGTCGGTAACGCGCTCGCCATCGACGAACGCCTGCCGTCCGTCGTCGAGCGAGCGCAGATAGTCGGAGCCCGAACGCATCACTGTGTCCTGACTATCATGCGGCCACGAACCTGTCGTGCATCTCGGTCAGCCAGACGGTCTCGGCCGCATCGATGTTGCCAACGCCGATGTAGCAAAAGATCAGCGAGGCCTCCTCGATGTCCGAGGCGTTGGCGATCACATGAATGGCGCCGCTCGGGATATAGACAAAGTCGCCGCCTTCCAGGATCAGCTCCTTGCGGTCGCTGCCGTCATGCCGGGCTGTGATGCAGCGCACCTGGCCGTAAAGGATGTACCAGCAAACGTCGTTCCTGGCGTGATAGTGCGTCGGATTCGGCTTGGCGCCCGGCACGAGGATGGTGCGGCCCATCACGACGTTGGCGAGATCGATGGTCTGGTCGTTGATGCCGAAGCCAATGCGCAGCGGCGGCTCGTAGGTGACGTCGGTGCCGATCTGCTTCTGCCGGACGACGGTGACCTGCTGCTTGTCGAATGGGACCATTGTCTGCGCGTCCTCCTTATTGGCATACTTATTGGCATACATTGTTGTCATCCCGGACGGCGTCAGGGTTGTGTGCGCTATCCCAGCGGCCCTTGACGCAGCCGCGCCAGGTCGAACCGGTCTACCTCTCGCAGCAATTCGATGAACCCGCGGGCGCCGTGATCGAGCGATGCTGCGCCCTTGTCGGCGGTCGCCAGCGTCGCATCGCCGACGCCGCCGGATGGATGCAGGTCCTGCGTCATCCAGCCGAAGCCCATCGGCCGGTAGGTGTTGAGCCAGCGGAACTCCTGTTCCATGCCGACGCTCGCCGGCACGAAATTGTCGGCCTTGTCCATCCGCACCGTGTCCGGGCGCGCAGCGCACATAATCGAGGTCTCGACGTCACCGGCATGGATGCCGTGGCGGCGTTCGGCCGCCGTGAAGGCCCCGTCCGGATAGCCGAAGCGGTGCCAACCGGCGGTGACGACCAGCATGCCGCGCCGCGTCCGCAGGTCGCGGGCGACGATGTCCATCCCCGCCACGTTGCCCCCGTGGCTGGAAATCAGCACCAGCTTGCGCACGCCAGCCCGGTGCACGCTCTCGCCGATCTCGGTCCAGGCGCGGATCACCGTCTCGGCGGAGAATGACAGCGTCCCCGGAAAGCGCAGGTGCTCGTCGGATTGACCGATCGGCTGCAGCGGCAGGAATGTCACCGGCAGATCGGCCGGTATTTGCGCTGCGGCGCGTGCCAGGTAGGCCTCGGCGATGAAGCGGTCGACGCCGACCGGCAGGTGCGGTCCGTGCTGCTCGGTGGCTGCGAGCGGCAATACGACAATCCAGCGCGCCGCGTCGGCGGCGCCGAAGTCCTGCCATGTCATGTCCGACCATTGGCGCTTGGGCAGCATGGCCTACCCCTACAACACTTCGGTCGTCCCCGCGAAGGCGGGGGCCCATAACCACAGGTCGCACGATTTTGCATAGACCGGGATTATGGATTCCGGGCCTCGCGGGCTTTGCCCGCGCCTCGGAATGACAACGGAGAGGCTCTCGCTTATTGTTCCGGCGCCGGGGCATTTATGGAGAAGACAATGCCGTTTGTCCGTTTTTGTCGTCTCGCGCAGATCGCCGGGCTGATCATCGCCACGGCCGGCGGTGCGGCGCCGGCCGTGGCCCTCGACAAGGTCCGCTTCGGCACCAATTGGGTCGCCGAGGCCGAGCACGGCGGCTTCTATCAAGCGGTCGCCGACGGCACCTATCGCAAGTACGGCCTCGACGTCACCATCGTGCCTGGCGGGCCGAACGTCAACAACCGCATCCTGCTGCCGGTCGGCAAGCTCGACTTCTACATGAGCGCCAATACGCTGCAAGCCTTCGATGCGGTCGAGAACAACATCCCGACCGTCACGGTCGCCGCCGCGTTTCAGAAGGATCCGCAGGTCCTGCTGGCGCATCCCGGGCAGGGGATCGAAAAACTCGATGACCTGAAAAAACTGACGCTCTTCGTCTCAAAGGAAGGCATGGCCACGTACTTCCAATGGCTCAAGGCCGACTTCGGATTCGACGAGCGCAAGGTCAAGCCGTACACGTTCAATCCCCAGCCGTTCCTGGCCGACAAGACCTCGGCGATGCAGGGCTACGTGACCTCGGAGCCGTTCGCCGTCGAGACCATCGGCAAGATCAAGCCGAAAGTCTTTCTGCTCGCCGATCACGGCTTCTCGCCGTATTCGACGCTGATCGAGACGCGCCGCGATCTGGTGGAAAACAAGCCCGACCTGGTGCAGCGGTTCATCGATGCCTCGATCATCGGCTGGTACAATTATCTCTATCACGACAATGCGGCAGCGAACGCTTTGATCAAGACCCACAATCCGGAGATGAGCGACGCGCTCATCGCTTATTCGGTCGACAAGATGAAGGCCTACGGCATCGTCGACTCCGGCGACACGCTCACGCTCGGGATCGGCGCCATGACGGATGCGCGTACGAAGAGCTTCTTCGATACGATGGTTCGCGCCGGCGTGGCCAAGCCGGAGCTCGACTTCAGGCGCTCCTATTCGCTGCAGTTCGTGAACAAGAAGGTCGGGCTGAACCTGCGGCCGAAAAATTGAGCGCCGTCCTCTCCGTTGTCATCCCGGACGGCGCGCAGCGCCGATCCGGAACCCATGAATCCCTGCGCTGCCGTGTTAATACTGCATTGCCGGGATACATGGGTCCCGGCTCTCACACGCAGCCCAGTTTACGCAGGCTGCGTAAACTTGCCTGCGGTGCTCGGCCGGGATGACAGCCACATTTGCCGGTACCCCTTTGGTCATCATCCACAGCGTCGGCAAGACGTTCGCTAACGGTGTCGTCGCGCTCGACAACCTCGATCTCGATGTGCGCGAAGGCGAATTCCTGTCGCTGCTGGGGCCGTCCGGCTGCGGCAAGTCGACCGCGCTGCGGATCATCGCCGGCTTGAGCGAGCCCACGGCAGGCCGCGTCGAGTGGCGCGCCGGCGCCGGGGCCCGCCGGCAGATCGGCTTCGTGTTCCAGGAGCCGACGCTGATGCCGTGGGCGACCGTCAGCGACAATGTGCGGCTGCCCCTGAAGCTGCGCGGCGAGAGCGGGGCGGACTCCGCGCCGCGCGTGCAGGAGGCGCTCGACCGTGTCGGCCTTGCGGCCTTCGCCGGCGCCTATCCGCGCGAGCTGTCCGGCGGCATGAAAATGCGCGTGTCGATCGCGCGGGCGCTGGTGACGCAGCCGACGCTCTTGTTGATGGACGAGCCGTTCGCCGCGCTCGACGAGATCACCCGCTTCAGGCTCAACGACGATCTGCTCGCGCTGTGGCGCGCGCTCGGCAAGACGATCGTGTTCGTCACGCATTCGGTGTTCGAGTCTGTGTTTCTGTCGAGCCGTATCGTGGTGATGACCCGGCGTCCCGGACGTGTCTTCACCGAATTGGCGGTCGATGCGCCGCACTTGCGCGACGCGCGCTTCCGCACATCGGCGGAGTATGCCGCTCTGTGCCGGATGGCGTCCGAAGCCCTGGCGGGCGCGATGGGGGACGCATGACCGACGAGATCCACGCGAGCGGTGCTAATCAGGCCGAGCAGCACGAGCGGCTGCGCCGCATCCTGCTGCCCGTCGCCGTGCTGGTGCTCGGCGTCGTCCTCTGGGACCTGGTGGTGCGGATCAACGCCATCCCGCCATTCGTGCTGCCGGGACCGGGGCTGGTGTTCGGCACGCTGATCGCCGACTGGGGCATCCTGTGGGCCTCACTCTTGGTCACGCTGGAGACGACGGTCGCAGGCTTTCTGCTGGCGGTGGCGGGCGGCATCGGGCTTGCGGTGCTGTTCAACCAGTCGCGGGCGTTGGAGCACGCGCTCTATCCCTATGCGGTGATCCTGCAGGTCACACCGGTGGTGGCGATCGCGCCGCTCTTGCTGATCTACCTGCCGCAGCAGGCGGCCGTGCTTGCCTGCGCCTGGATCGTCGCCTTCTTCCCCGTATTGGCCAACACGACGCTCGGGCTGAATTCGGTCGATCACAATCTCGTGGCGCTGTTCGAGCTCTACGGCGCCAAGCGGAGGCAGGTCTTGTGGTACCTGAAGCTGCCCGCCGCGCTGCCGCAGATTCTCGGTGGGCTGCGCATCGCCGGCGGGCTGTCGCTGATCGGCGCGGTGGTTGCCGAAATCGCCGCTGGTTCGGCCGGCGCCGGGTCGGGTCTCGCGTACAGAATCGCCGAATCCGGCTACCGGCTCAACATTCCGCGTATGTTCGCGGCACTGATCCTGCTCTCGGTCGCGGGGATCATCATCTATTTTGCCCTGGCGCTCATGTCCCACCTCATGTTGCGCCATTGGCATGAAAGCGCAGTGCGGCGCGAGGTCTAGGGCATGATCCGCAAAAGTGGGAACCGGTTCTGCGATAAGATCATGCGCCAACGCTAGACTCGTCAGCCGAGCGCAAGCCGTATCCCTGTTCCCAATGCCGCCATCACCAGGACCAGCTCGATCAGCCCACGATGCAGGACGAAGGCGAGCACCGCAGCGATCGCCGCGAGCAGGGTGACCTTCCAGTTCAGCGCCATCGGATCGAAGGCATACCAGCGCAGGAAGCCAGTGCGCTGCTCGGTCACCTGTCCGAACAGCACATGCAGCGCGAACCAGACCGACAGGTTGAGCACCACGCCCACCACCGCGGCGGTGATGGCGGCGAGCGCGCCGGCGAGGCGGCGCTCGGAACGTAGCCGCTCGATGTACGGCGCGCCGACGAAGATCCACATCATCGACGGCACGAACGTCACCCAGGTGGTCAAGGCTGCAGCGATCAGGCCGGCGGCGAGCGGCGTGAACGGCGCCGGATTGCCGTAGGCCGCAAGAAAGCCGACGAACTGGGTCACCAGGATCAGCGGCCCCGGCGTGGTCTCGGCAAGCCCGAGCCCGTCTACCATCTGTTCCGGGGTCATCCAGCCGTAGGTCTCGACCGCCGCCTGCGCCATATAGGCCAGCACCGCGTAGGCGCCGCCGAACGTGACCACGGCAAGCTTGGAGAAGAACACACCGATCGTCGTGAGCACATGATCGCCGCCCAGCGCGATGGCGACTAACGCGACCGGCGCCCACCAGGCGACGAGCCCGATCGTGACCGCGATCGATGCCTGCCGCCAGGCGCCCGTTGTTGGGGTGACGGCCGCATCGACCGGCTTGAGCGCCAGGAGTTGCGGGGACGATTGCGCCACGAGGAAGCCGATCAGGGCGGCGGTGAACAGGATCAGCGGGAACGGCAGCGCAAGAAAGAAGATGCCGACGAAGGCCAGCGCCGCGAGCGCGACCAGCAGGCCGGTCTTCAGCGCGCGCCGGCCGATCCGGAGCAGCGCTTCGACCACGATCACCAGCACGGCCGCCTTGATGCCGAACAGCGCGCCGTCGACCCAACTCACGCCGCTGCCCAGCACATAGATCAGACTTAGGCCCAGCATCACGAAAGCGCCGGGCAGCACGAACAGAATACCGGCCGCGAGTCCGCCGCGGATGCCGTGCATCAGCCAGCCGATGTAGGTCGCGAGCTGCTGCGCCTCCGGGCCCGGAAGCAGCATGCAGAAATTGAGTCCGTGCAGAAAGCGCGGCTCGTCGATCCATTTCTTCTCGTCGACCAGGACGCGGTGCATCATCGCGATCTGGCCGGTTGGCCCGCCGAATGACAGGCAGCCGATCTTGAACCAGACCTTGAAGGCTTCGCCGAAGCTCGGCGCGGGCATTACAGCCTCGTGTCCCGGACACCGTGCAGCGTGAAACGCTGCACTGTAGAGCCGGGACCGTTACACGTTCGGAGTACGTGACGATCCCGGGTCTGCAGCGCGTCAGCGCAATCAAGTGTTCGCAGATTGCGTAGACTTATCTGCGTGCATGCCGCGCTGCGCCCGGGAAAAGCATCGAGGTTGTGCATGGGTCACGCCGCCCCCGCAAGTCGGCTGTTGCCGACTTGCGCATTTAGAGTGCCGATCTCGGGTATACCCGAGATCGGCGCCGGCCAGTTGTGGCGTTCCTCGGCGGCGAAGCGCAGCCAAGCGAACAGCGCATCGTAGACCGCAAAGCCCTGCGGCAGCAGCGCATGATCGTCGTCGCCGGCGAGCGCCGAGAGACCGAGCGACACCGCGTGCAGGCCGGCGGCTTCCGGCGCGAGATCGGGCCTCGCCGTATCGGCGCCGCGCACGATCAGCGCGAGGTGCGCGAGCGACGGCTCGGCCTCGAGCCCGAACAGCTTGAGCATGGTATCGAAGGTGCAACGCGGGCCCTCGTGGCTTAGCTCGATCCCCTCGATGTCGAACGGGACGGCGCCGCTCTCGCGGGCGACGTCCGGGACCTCCGAAGGATCGACGAACAGGATGCGTGCCTCGGCATCGATGAAGCGCCGGATCAGCCAGGGGCAGGCGACGCGGTCGATTTTCGGCCGACGCCGCGTCACCCACGCGCTCGGGCGTCGGGGCGCAAAGCGTGAGACGGCCGCCTTGTCGACCAGCGGCAGCCCGCCTTCGGCCCAACCGGCATAGCCGCCCGCGAGCACGGAAGCTGCTAGGCCCTGCTGCCGCAGCGTGGCGGCGACCATCTGACTCAGCTCGTGGCCGGCCTTGCAGGCGGCGACGATCGGGCGCGAGCGATCGACCGCCTGCATCCATCCGTCACCGGCAGCCGGGTCGAACCATTCGGACGCCGGGATGATTCCAGTGGCCGCCTCGTAGGCGTCGCGTCGGCGCACGTCGAGAATCCGCGGGGTATCCGCGGTTCCTATCCTTGACCAGAGATCCGAGGGAGAAATGAAAAAGCCCAAGCGCATGATCTCCTCCACCAAGGGGAAGGAGACGGTGCTTGGGCCCGCGAGCCTTACGGGGCGACCGTCGTTGGCCCCGCAACCTACCTTGTACCTGAGATCTGGCCCGCGTTCAACATCACACTTGCAACGAAGCCCCGTGGCGAACGCGCTCGCAAGTTGCGGCGCCTTTCGCTATCTCCTTGCGATGATCGATCCGGCTCGGCAGCGCCGCCAGCGACTCATCGGTGTGGCGCTGATGTGCGGGGCGGTAGCGCTCTTCACGTTTCTCGACACGACGGCGAAGTATCTCGGCGCCCATATGGATACCGTGCAGGTGGTCTGGGCGCGCTACGCCAGTGCGTTCCTGCTGGCCCTAGCGATCTTCAATCCGCTGACCCGGCCAGGGGTCATGGTTTCGCGCCGGCCGGCGCTCCAGCTCACCCGCTCGCTGATGATGCTCGGCTCGACGGTGCTCAATTTCTATGCACTGCGTTACCTGCAGCTTGATCAGACCCTGGCGATCTTTTTCTCGACGCCGTTCGTGGTTGCCGCTCTGGCCGGACCGATGCTCGGCGAGTGGATCGGCTGGCGGCGCTGGACGGCGATCTCGATCGGATTCCTCGGGGTTGTTCTCGTGGTTCGCCCCGGATTCGGTGGAATCCACCCGGCGGCGCTGCTCTCGGTCGCCGGCGTGTTCTGCTTCGCCCTGTACGGCGTGATGACCCGCATGCTGGCGCGCTATGATTCCAGCGAAACGCAATTGTTCTACGGCAATCTGGTCGGCGTGGTGCTGATGTCGCTGGTGGTGCCGTTCTTCTGGACCACGCCCATCAGTCCGGTAATCGTCGGGCTGATGATTCTGATGGGCGCGCTCGGCAGCTTCGGCCACTACCTGCTGATCGCCGGGCACCGGCTGGCTCCTGCCTCGGTGCTGTCGCCGTTCATGTACACGCAGCTCATCTGGGGCATTGCGCTCGGCTACCTCGTGTTTCGCGACATCCCGAGCGGCTGGACCCTGGCGGGCGCCGGCGTGGTCATCGCGTCCGGGCTCTACCTGCTCAACCGCGAACGCACGCTGCACAGTGTCGAAGCGGCGCAAGCGACCAGCGACGCGACCGGGCCGCGGTAACGTGATGACGCGTGGCAGGCCGCCACTGCCGACGGGCTCGCCAGAGCATCCCGGGCCGATGACCAATCACGCCGTGGCCCGCCGCCAGCGTCTCGCCGGCATTGCCCTGATGTGCACGGCGGTCGCGTGCCTCACCTTCGTCGACGCGCTCTCGAAATATCTGGTCGGCTACATGGAGCCGCTGCAGGTGGTGTGGGCGCGCTACACCAGCGCGTTCGTCCTGGCGTTCGTGGTCTCCAATCCGCTCACACGGCCGGGAATGCTGGTCACGCGCCGGCCCTTGCTGCAGCTGTCGCGGTCCATCTTCATGGTCGGCGGCACGTTTCTCAACGTGCTGGCGCTGCGCTACCTGCAGATCGATCAGACGCTGTCGATCGTCTTCTCCACGCCGTTCCTGGTGGCCGCCATGGCTGGCCCGCTGCTCGGCGAATGGATCGGCTGGCGCCGCTGGATTGCTATTACGGTCGGGTTCGTCGGCGTGCTGGTCGTGATCCGGCCGGGCTTCGACATGCACCCGGCGGCACTGTTGTCGGTGGCGACGGCCGTCTGCTATGCGTTCTACGGTATCATCACCCGGCTCTTGTCGCACACCGACTCCAACGAGACGCAGCTATTCTACGGCAATTTCGTCGGCGCCGTGGCGATGTGTTGCGTCGTATGGTTCGTCTGGACCACGCCCGAGAGCCTTTGGCTCGTGGCACTGATGGTGTTCATCGGCGGCTTCGGCAGCGTCGGCCACTATCTCCTGATTGCCGCGCACCGGCTGGCGCCCGCATCGCTGATTTCGCCGTTCATGTACACCCAACTGGTCTGGGGCATCACGCTCGGCTATCTGATTTTCCAAGACGTACCCAGCAGCTGGACCCTGGCGGGCGCCAGCATCGTGGTCGGGTCCGGCCTCTACCTCGTCAACCGCGAGCGCAAGCGGCACAGCACCGAGGCGGCGCGTGCGACCAGCGATACGGCGGGGCCCCATTGATTCGATCCTGCGAAGCCCCGAATTGTCTGGAGGGTAACGTCCAGGAAGAAGGTCGAAAGGAAACAAGCATGGCCGACGACAAGGCCGAAGTCCTGATGATCGGCCCGGTGAAGAAGCTCATCGCCGATGGGCTGAACGCCGCGTTCAAGTTGCACGTCATGGCGACAGCCAAGGACGGCGAGGCGCTGCTCGCCGAGATCGCGCCGCGCGTGCGGGCGATCGCCAGCAGCGCGCCGTCGGCGAAGGCGGACCGCGCATTGATCCGGCGACTGCCGCGACTAGAGATCATATCCAGCTTCGGCGTCGGCTACGACAACATCGACATCAAGGCTGCCGTCGAGCACAAGATCGTCGTCGCTAATACCCCGCAGGTGCTCACCGAAGAGGTGGCCGATACTGCGCTTGGGCTGCTGCTCTGCACGGTTCGTGAGTTTCCCCAGGCCGATCGCTTCGTCCGCGCCGGAAAATGGAAGTCCGGGGACTACCCGCTCAGCAAGGCGACGCTGCGCAACCGTATCGTCGGCATGGCCGGGCTCGGACAGATCGGCAAGGCGATCGCGCGGCGGCTCGACGCCTTCGGCGTGCCGGTGGTCTATCACAGCCGCAGTCCGCAAAAGGACGTGGGCTATCGCTACTATCCGAAGCTCGTCGACATGGCGCGCGATGTCGACACGCTGATCGTGATCACACCCGGCGGGCCGGCGACCCGCAATCTGATCAATGCCGAGGTGCTCGCCGCGCTCGGCCCAAACGGCATCCTGATCAACATGGCGCGCGGCTCGGTGGTCGACGAGCGGGCGTTGATCAAGGCGCTCGAGGACCGCACGATCTACTCCGCCGGCCTCGATGTGTTCGTCAACGAGCCGCAGGTCCCCGCGGAACTGCTGGCGATGGACCACATCGTATTGTTCCCGCACCTCGGCTCGTCGTCGCAGTTCACGCGGGCCAAGATGGAGCAACTTGTCGTCGATAACCTGCTGGCGTGGCAAGCCGGCAAGCCGCCGCTCACCCCTCTGCCGGAGACGCCTTGGGCGGGGTGGAAGGGGTAGCTCGTTGCAACAAAGGACGACCTCATCCTGAGGAGGCGCGAAGCGCCGTCTCGAAGGATGGCCGCGAACACTGAATACGCCGCCATCCTTCGAGACGCATCGCTGCGCGATGCTCCTCAGGATGAGGCCGCAAGACCATCGATACGCGTACGATGCACATTCGAGGTTTCCGCCGACCCTCATGAGACGACGATGATGTCGAGGGACGCCTCAGTTCAGCCGGAGCTCCGTGATGTGGCCTGGATCGGGCTTAGGCTCGCCCCGCTCGACGCGTTTGACGATCTCCGTCAACGTCGCATTGGCCCGGCACGAGACTCCGAGTTTTTCGCCTTCACGCGCCACCAGACCGTTGAGGAATTCGATCTCGGTGCGTCGGCCCTTCTGCATGTCCTGCCCCATCGACGGCCGCTGCCCGGATGCGGTACGGCCGGCGTCCTTGAAGCGCTGTTCGTCGCAGGTCCGCATCGCCGCTTCATCGCCCTCGCCCGCGCGCGCGATCGTCTCGGGCGGCAGATGCAAAATGTCTTCGAGCTGATAGCCGAGCGCCTGTCCAACGCGGATAGCTTCGCTGCCGAGCCGGGTCGAGAACCGGCGGATCGGATCGCTCTTCAGCATGTCGCCGCCGCCGAGGCCGGTGCAGGCGGAGAGCCCATTCTGCATCGCGTTGGCGACCAGCTTCGACCAGCGCTCGCCCCACAGGTTCTCGGTCACCTTGGCGCTGTCGGAATAGCCAACAAGGCGGCAGACCTCCTCGGCGCGCCGCGTGACGCGGCCATGCACCTCGCCGGCGCGAAACACCGTGTGCGCCGCGCCATGCTTGGCGGCGCCGCGGTGGACCAAGCCCGGCTCCGGCAGGTTGACCGTGATGCTTGAGGCGACGCAGCCGAGCGTCTTGCCCCAGCCGACAATGCCGGCGATGGTTTCCTCGTTCATGCAATTCTGCAGCGAGACCACGTAGCCGTCGGGCGCGAGATATTGCTGGATCAGCATCGTCGCCCAGGCCGTGTCGTACGACTTCATGCACACGAAGGCGATGTCGACCGGCGGCTCCTTGGCAAGCTGCTGCGCGTCCGTCACATGCAGGGCCCGCACCGGCACGGTGAACTCCGGCTCCGTCATGGCGTGCGTCACGCGAAGCCCATGCTTTCGCATGTGCTCGACATGGTTGGGCCAGGGATCGATGAACGTCACATCCTCGCCCGCCTGCACCATATGGGCGCCGGTATATCCGCCGACCGCCCCCGCTCCGACAAACGCGATTCTCCGGCCCATGCTGTCCTCCCGGCGTGCCGATCGCCGAACCTAGCGCGGCAGCGGCGACGGGCACAACGGAAGGGGCGGCTTGGGGTCGATCAAAGAACGCCGGTTTGCCAAAGGTTGATGTCGTCAGGGGCCATATCAACCGCAATCGGCGCATTCCCCGCACGCGGTGCGGCGTGACCGCACCCAACCCCAAGCTAGATCAGCTTCAACCCCTTCATGCTGGCGTGCCCGTCCTTGCCGACGATGATGTGATCGTGCACTGCGATACCGAGCGGCTTTGCCACGTCGATGATCGCTTGCGTCATCTGGATGTCGGCGTGCGACGGCGTCGGATCTCCGGAAGGATGATTGTGCAGAACCGAACCACTCGATGTAAACATATGAACTATATGCGCTAACTGGTCTGCTCAACGACGTTGGGGACGCGGATTGGGGACGGTAGTGCATGCTTTTGCGTGATCGTAACCGTCCCCAACGCTAGCTCACGTTTAGTCCTTTCGACGCACGACAAGTCACAAGATTTTTTCGATCCCACGCATCAAGTTCGACCACCGGATACAAGACGGCTTTACCGATCTTGACGTACGCCGGTCCGATTCGCATCGCACGCCAATTCCGCAGCGTGCCCACTGTGACCTCGCCACGGTACCGTGCAGACACTTCCTCTGGGGTGAGAAACTTGGCGTCCGACATTCGCATTCTCCATCACTCCGCCGCACAACACGTCACGGTCGAGATGTTGACGTCCGGAATGACGGAAGAAAACGATATTTTCAATGAGGTCGCGTAGCTCGCGTCAAACGCGGACGACTTGGCGGGTCGGCCTTCGTTAATAATCGCAGGATGGCGTGACGACGCGTAGTAAAAATACTTACGCCTCTCGGTCTTGGATTCACTATGGAAGGCAGCGCGCAGCACGGAAGGCTGTGGCGGGCGCACGCCGTTTAGGTCTGCTTCAAGCTAGATGCGTTACAGGTAACGTGAGCGACGGCGTATAGGAGCGGCCTCGTCCGCCATCAAAATCAAACTCGTACAGGCGGACAGAACCGAGGGCCGGCTGGCGTTGGCCGAGAAAGAAAGTGAAGGCATTCGGGGCGGCAACGAAAAGATGTGTGAGACCAGCCCCAGTGGCGGGGCGAGCGGCGCGGACGGAAGTCGTCGTGGCATCGGCGAGCTCGAACGCGTGCCGGCCGCATGCGACCGACTGAGCCCCAGAGCCGGTACCCGGTTTCAGGATCAGCAGCCGTCCCACATGCGGAAGCGTGGCCTCGCAATATCGCCGCACGTCTGCTGAAACGTCATGTGTCAGGCTGATCGCGACGGCAAGATCGGGCTGGTCAGTGCAGAGTTCCACCGATTCCGCGAGGAGGGTCGGCCAGTTTGCATCGGAGACCATGTCGTCGGCGGCCCACAAACGACGGCCCGTGCTACGCTGTTCAAGTTCGACATGACGGCCGGACTTGATGTTGATGATGGAGCCGGCGGCGAAGGCCAGCGTGACGTGAGCGTCAAGTGCGAGCCGCAGCCGCGGCTGATCCTTGGCCGCCATGAGCAGGAAGCTCCTGAGCGCGGGGTAGAGCGAGGACTCCCAATCACTGTCGCTGCGGATGTAGCGTTCGTCGAAGGCAGGGATCAGATCGAGGACCGCGTGGCAACGCTCCTCGAGCCTGTCGATGGCGTGCTCGAATGATTTCACGCCATAGACACGGGGCCCGCCTTGCGTAGACCCGAGCAGATCCTCGCGTGCGCAGATCGCCCGGAAACCCGAGCGATCGAAATCGAGCCGCCCCTGTGCCATCCATTGAAAGACGACGTCGTCATAGGCAAACGCGCTCTGGTTCGGCGGGATACGCCGTAGACCGACATAGGCAAACAGCATGTCCAGGTTGTCACGCAGGACGTCGAGCGTGTCCGTGGCCTCGCCGAACGCGAGCGTGCGTGCCAGGAGCCGAAGCTCCTCCTCGTCAATGCTCAGATGCTCGCGCCACGCTTTGCGCACTGCGCCCGCTTTGCTGTTGTCCGTCAGGGAGCCATACAGCCGGTCGAGCCGCATGGCGCCGGAGCGGTTACCGACCATCTCGCGGAGCGGATCGTTGCGGTCGAGGCGCCAATTCGTCACCAGCTTGAATCGCACGCCCACTCCGGTAGGCGCATAGGCGAGCTGTGCTACGCGCGCCCGCTGCAACAGAGATCGCGCATTGGCGTTGATGAATTCCGGATCGACGAGATGGGTGTAGCCATAGCTGTCCGGCGTCACGTGCCATTTGCATTGCATGTGCTCGCGCCGGAGCGGGTCGCCGTACTGATCCAGCGCGCTGCGCGCCGGGTCGTATTCGACCCAGATATCGTCGAAGCCCTTCGGCCCGGTCTCGAAGCCGACACGCACGACCGGGCTTTCGGGATCGAGCAGGCGGGCCGCGTGCAACCAAAAGAGGCGCGCCTGAAACGTGTCGCCGTCGCGCCGCACAGTCACCGCCTGGGTCATGGCTTCCCCCTCATGCCGCCGCGTCGCGGTCCCGGAAAGGCGGCGTCGGAGTCATGGTCCGGGCGATCTCGACGGCGCGCGCGCCATCGACCGGCCGCGACGGATAAGCGTCGAGGACGATCGCCGGTAGCAACCGCTGGGTCAGGTCCGAGAAGGTGAAGCCATAATCGTGCGCCCCCCGCTTCGGTCCAGTGGCAGTGACGAGGGATTCGATATGGTGACGACCAAGGCCGATGGACTCCAGGCGGCTCGACAGAACGAAGCGGCGCTGCTCCTCGCCAGGGCGGGCAAAGCTCAGCACATCGGCCGCGCGCCGCCGCACCGCCGGATCGAGCGCGCTTAGGCGATTTGTGCACATCAGCACGGCGGCAGGAAGCTTGGCGTTGGCGATGCGGTCGATGCCGCGGATGAAGGCGTTCACGCCGGCTCTGTCCTCGTGGTGCATTTGCGCCGCCTCGCGCGACTGCGCGAGCGCGTCGGCTTCGTCGACAAGAAGGATCACCGCTCCGCGCGCTTTGGCAGAAGCGGACTTCAGCTTGGTCGCCTCGGCGACGGTATAGTCGAAGGCTGCCGTCAGCAGTTGCGTCATTTCGCCGACCCGACCTTGACCGCGTGTCGAAAGACTCAGCGGCAGAAGGGTGATGTCGATCTTTTCCTGCCGCGCGACCGCGTCCCCGATCGTCTCGGCGAGTTCGGTCTTGCCGGATCCCACATCTCCTGCGAGCACCACCAAGGGAGGACGGCGCAGAACCACATCAAGGAGCGGCTCGGCGCCTGGGTGGTGACGTCGAGCCCAGTCCGTCAGCCCGCCTGGGTTGACGAGAAGCCCTAGGATCTTGGTCAGTCGGCTTTTCTGATCATCAAGGCCGATCAGCCTTGCGAGCCGCGATTGCGGGTCGAAATCGGGATAGGTGATGCGCCGCTCGAAGAGCTCATCCAAAGTGGGTTTGGTGTTCATCAGAAGCTCCTGACACAGGCGCGATCGAGGGCCCGCCCGCCGGATGAATAGATGCGGTCGTTGTCGAGATATCCGGAAACGCCCGGCTCGGCCGCGCCATTGCGTGAGAAGGGAAGCGTCGCCTTGAATGCGTCGCGCTGCGCCTGGCTCAACTGATCCCACGCGGCGCTGTAGGTCATATAGCTGTAGAAAGAAGCACCGCTGATGTCCGCCCCAGGCCGGATCCGACCTGGATCGTCGTCATTGGCTGAGGCACCGGCAAGATCCCGCGCGGTGTAGCGCAGCGTCGGCTCGATCCAGTTGCCATCCTTCCTGAAGCCGTAGGTGACCGTGCCGAGGTAGCCGGCTCTGATCATCTCGGTCGCTTCGGCTTCGTAGCTCGCAATGCTCTCATCGGACGGACTGCCATAGAAGCGCTGCATGCGCTTCAGGTCGGTCGCGACCTTGGCCGCCATATGCCGGGCGTGGGTGACCGTGAAGGTCGAACTCTCGGTGTAGCTCAAACTGTAGGACATGGATTGACCTCACGCCTGGAAGGAGGAGCCGAAGACCTTCTGCCAATAGGCAACGGTCAATTGCTTGGTTGGAGCGGCGAGCGCCGCGTCGATCGCGTCTCCGGCATCAATAGCGGCATCCACGACGCCGTCCGCGTTTGCCGCGGTGTAAAGGCGCGCCACGTTGTTGACCGCGTTCACCGGGTCGATGATTTGCACCGTGTCGGAGAAGGTGCCCACGGATGATGCGGGGTAATAGTCGCTGAACACGATCCGCTGCCGGAAATCGGTCCGGGCGATGTAGGTGAAGAAGTGCTGGAGCGCCTCCGGATAGTCGGAGAAATCCAGGCCATCGTCACAGAGCTTGGCGAGGACCATCTCGATCATGAACGACTTGAAGCGGAAGCCGTCGTGTTCCTGCTTCATGCGCCGGGCCCAGAACTTCGCGAGCCGAACCACCTGCGCGAAATGCTTCTCCTGGGCACGCTTGCGCTTGGCGGCGAAGTCAAGATGGAGCGGAATGCTGGTTTTCAGGAACGAGCCGTCATTGCCGCGCGACAATCAGGGTGAGACGGCAGCGTCAATCAGGATGAGAATGGGCCTGGGGTGGCCGGACGGAGCGAGGGCGTAGCCCGAGCGACGGACGGC
>WHTM01000061.1 GCA_009377755.1 Hyphomicrobiales bacterium
ACGCCCTGCCGTTATTGTTCCACTAACTCCACGCGGCGGTTCTTGGCGCGGCCATCATCGGTGGGGTTGCTCGCCACAGGTGCGAGCGGGCCGAAACCGCGCGGGGCAGGCGTTTTGCATCGATCCGGTACTTGCCGGCGATGCGCCATCACGCCTCACGTGCATCGATGGTGCGGCGCAGGAAAGCGATCAAAAATTTCGGTTCATTATAGGCCAGCCAGCGGCCGATGATCATCGGAACGAAACTGAATCCGAAGCAGAACAGCAGAACACCGAAGAGCGGCACCGGGCTGTCCGGAATCAGCTCATGGCCCACGAGCCAGGCGACGAATGTGGCAATCGCAGCCAGCACCAAGCCGCTCCAAACAACGATCATAGATGCGGTCGTGAAAGGCTCCCACCCGAACCGGCACCGCAGCCGTGTTCGGCCGTTCTCTTCATGAAATTGCCCCAACAGGCAAAGCTGGAAATGGTTGCGGTAGCAGATGTTTTTGCGCAGAAGCAGCGATGTCTTCTTCACATATCCGGTGACGGGAGCACGGTGGAAGATGCCCCATTTCGACCCTGTTTCCTTGCCAAGACGGCGCACGCATTCGTCCCGTGGCAACGGCGAAATCAGATCGAACGATTCCGAAATCATCCTGTCCAGAATGTTGAGTATGATTGCAAACATGATGGCGCACCTTCGGCTTGGGGTGGGGCTCGGCAACGCGAGCCCACCGCTGTCGAATGTCTGCTTGATGTATCGAGGCGCGCGATTGCACTACTGCCCTACCAACTCCATGCGGCGGTTCTTGGCGCGGCCATCATCGGTGCGGTTGCTCGCCACGGGCACGAGCGGACCGAGACCGCGCGGGATCAGCCGCTTCGCGTCGATCTGGTGCTTGCCCGCGAGCGCCTTCACCACTGCATCGGCACGGCGTCCGACAGTCGGACGTTGTAGTCGAGAGTCCCCTTGTTGTCGGTCTGTCCGATGATGAACACCTGCGTCTGCGGTTGGCCCCGGAGGAACTTCGCCATCTCGCTCGGAAGCGTGATCTCGTCGAACGCCTTGGTGGTCTGTGCGAACAACACCGAGCCCTCATAGCGTCCGGTGAGCGGATTTGTCGGCCGCGCCGCGCACATCGCGCGTCAGCAGGGCTTCGGCCTCGGGCGATATCCGTTGGGCAAGGGCGGCGCCGGTGAACATGAACGCGCCAGCGAGCACGGCAGGGACAGTGATTGCACGAGCAACGTCTGGCTTCATGGCAGGCTCCCGCAAGGATGCTCCATCCCCCGACCATGCTATCAGTCGGAGGGCTGCCTCCGGAGGTTCAATCCTTACAAGAGGCCGAGGTCGCGCAACTCGCGCCGCAGCGTCTCCGGCATGTTCGCCGCGCCTGGCGCCGCGCGGTCGAGATCGGGCGGAGCGTCCTTGACCGTGAGATAGCGCCAACCCTGGAACGCGCGGTGCGGCCGCGGCGCAACCAGCACCACCTTCGGCTTCAGCACCAGGCGACAGCGGCCGACCCCCTCCTTGTCGACGAACGGCCGTACGCCAATGAGCTGCTGCCGGCACATCACCGAGCCCCGGATCACCCAGTAGAGCGAGCCGCCGTCAAGCAGCTCATCGGCGCGTTTCGGCGCCATGCGCGTCGTGTGGATGTGCTCGCGCGCCCGCGTCTTGCGCGCCTTCATCCGGGCCTTGATCCAACCCTCCAGTTCCTTCACGGAGTCGCAGCCGACGCAGAGCTTGATCAGGTGCAGCGGCATCCTCAGCGGGCCTCCGCCGCAGCCGGATTGATGCGCAGAATCACCGCCCCTTCCGCGACCTGGCTACCGACTTGCGCCGCGATATCGCTGACGATCCCATCGATCGGCGCGGTCAAGGCATGCTCCATCTTCATCGCCTCGATGACCGCGACGCGCTGACTCTTGCGCACTTCGGCGCCCGGCTCGACCAACACCGCCAGCACCTTGCCGTGCATCGGCGCATGCACGACGCCGCTGGCATCATGGTTGTCGATGGCGGTCTCGGCAAACTCGCGGCGGCGCACCACCGTCTGCCGCCCCCCCCGCAAGACGTAGATCTGGTTCGGCCCCTCGAAAATGCGGGCATCGGCTGGCGCGGGCATGCTCGCCACCGAGACCGCGATACCGTCCGCCCCGAACGTTGCCATGGCGACGATCGGCTCGCCGTCGGCCATCACCGGCATCGCCACGACGCGCGCGCCCGACAGTTGAAAACCGTCCACCGCGTCCCACGGAGAAGCGGCTGCGGCCTCTTCGTCGGGCATGGATTCAGGCGTGAGCCGCGCGACGTCGCGTTCGATCATCCGCGCCACGCCGCTTGCCACGGCACCATGATCGATCCCGCCTGGCACGCCGCCAAGCGCAGACAGATTACTGTCGATAAATCCGGTACCCACCGTACCGCGTCGAAACGCCTCGGCAGCGCAGAGTGCCGACAGGAAGGCGACATTGGTGCGCGGCCCGACCGCAACCGTGCGCGCCAGCGCCTGCGTCAGTCGCGCGAGAGCCGCATCGCGGCTCGCACCGTGCGCAATCACCTTGGCGAGCATCGGGTCGTAGAACGGCGTGACCACATCGCCCGCGTCGACGCCGGAATCGACGCGGATCCCTTCGCCATCCGGCGGCTCCCACACCAGCAGCCGGCCGGTCGACGGCAGGAAGCCACGCTCCGGGTCTTCCGCATAGATGCGCGCCTCGATGGCGTGGCCGTCGAGGGGCACCTCCGATTGCGCCATCGGCAGCCGCTCGCCGGCGGCGATCCGGAACTGCCACTCGACCAGGTCGAGGCCCGTCGTTGCCTCGGTGACCGGGTGCTCGACCTGCAGCCGCGTATTCATTTCCATGAACCAGAACCCATCGCGCCGCAGCCCGGTACTGCTGTCGGCGATGAACTCGACGGTGCCGGCGCCGACATAGCCGACCGCACGCGCCGCTTCGACTGCGGCGGCGCCCATGGCTGCGCGCAGCGCAGGCGTCATGCCCGGCGCCGGTGCCTCTTCGACGACCTTCTGGTGGCGGCGCTGCAGTGAGCAATCACGTTCGTTCAGGTGGATCGTGTTGCCGTGCGTATCGGCAAACACCTGGATCTCGATATGGCGCGGCGCGGGGATGAATCGCTCGATCAGCACGCGCGCGTCGCCAAATGCGGCGGCGCCCTCGCGCATAGCCGTGGCGAGCGCTTCGTCAAAATCCGCATGCCGGTCGACCCGGCGCATGCCTTTGCCGCCACCGCCCGCCACCGGCTTGATCAGCAGCGGATAGCCGGTTTCGTAGGCCTTTTCCTTGAGCAGCTTCGGGTCCTGACGCTCGCCGTAATAGCCCGGAACGACCGGGACGCCGGCCCGCTCCATCAGCGCCTTGGCGCGATCCTTCAGGCCCATCGCCTGGATGGCAGCGGCGGGCGGACCGACGAAGGCAATCCCGGCTGCCGCGCAGGCTTCGGCGAAGGCAGGATTCTCGGCGAGAAAGCCGTAGCCTGGATGAATGCATTCGGCGCCGGTGCGCCGTGCGATCTCGATCAGCCGGTCGATCGCCAGGTAGCTTTCGGAGGCCGGCGCTGGACCAATCCGATGCGCTTCGTCGCAGAGGCGCACATGCCGCGCGCCGGCATCGACATCGGAATAGACGCCGATGCAGCGCAGGCCGAGCCGCCGGGCGGTGCGGGCTATGCGGCAGGCAATCTCGCCGCGATTGGCGATGAGGACGGATGAGAACATGCACCGGACCGGAACGCGGATGGCGCCGCATGGCGCCTGGAACCGCCTATCATCCGCCGACCGCCTTGTCAGGTCTGGCGGTCATTACGGGCGCGGGGAACCCTGCGGCCCGGCGGCAGGTGCGGAGGGCGGCGGATTGGCCACCGGCGGCAACTTCGGCTCGGCGGCCATGATGTTGATCGGTGGGATCGAAGATGAGGACGGGAAATCGATATTCGGGAGCACCGATGCGACCGGCGGAACCAATCCGCGCGACCGCGCCGGCGGGCCTTCGGCTGCGGGTGGCGGGGCAATGGTGCCAGGCGCCGCCGCCGAATCCGATGTTGCCGCTTCGCCTCGCCCACGGACAGTCGAGGCCGGCCTCGGCTTCGGAACCGGAGTCGCGGTGACCGGAGCCGCGGCTGCCTGTGCCAAGGGGGCCGATGGTGCTGACGCGGTCGTCGCAGACGCCGACTCCGGTACCTGAACCGAAGCAACCGGCGGGACGGCGCGTGGCGGCGACGGCACACTCCACAGATCACGGTGCCGCGCGACGTAGGTTGCATACAGGCGCTGCCGTAGGTGGATCTTGATGGTGCTGGCGTCACGCAGCAGCGCAAAGGCGGCACAACGCTCCGGCGTGCACCCGTCGCGTGTCGCCAGTACGTGCGCATAGATGCCGTAGGCGTCGTTCTCGGCGGCAAGACGCATATCCGCGAGGCTCGTCTCGTAGCCAGGTTCGGCGTGACGCGCGAATGCGATGCCATCGGCCAGCAGCCGCAACCGTGCCGCGGCATAGGAGACCGCAACAGCGACCGCCAACGGGCTGGCAAAGACGGTCTGTTCGCAGGTGCTCTCGACCGGCTCGCCGGCCAGCGCATCAAGGCAGGCGAGCGGCGAACCCGGCGTGATCGCGCGGCCGGTGAGTTCCGCCCTCCGCGCTTCGAGCGAGCGCCGTTCCGCCGCCCGATCGCCGAATGCGGCAACGGCATCACGCGGCGCCGGCCGCCGATCGATGGCGCGGTTGGGCAAAGGCACGGCAACTACAACCACCGCGAGCAGCGCCGCGATACTGATCGCCGACGCGACCAGACGCCTCGTTTCAAGACGGCGAATGAGCATCGTCGCGACGATGATTACCGCCACCGTTGCGGCGGCCGGCCAGACCGGGATGGTGATGGTCTCGTTCAGAACATCCATGCCGGCGCGCCTTCCCCATCATCGCGGCGCTGCTCCGAATCGCGACACTAGCTGGCGCGGTCGAGCTGGCTCTCCTTGGCGACGCGCTCGAACGCCTCCGCCGGGCTCTTGATCCGGTATTGATAGTCGCTTCCGTCCGACGGGAGGAGCTTCAGAACCTGGTAACTTCCGCTTGCGCCCGGTCGGCTGACGGGTCCAGAGGTAAAATAGACGGTCTGACCGACCTGATACTTGTGCGCCTTCACGCCACTCTCCTGAACTCGAAACATCACGCGCAACCCTACCTTTTCTCAGCGCTTTTTGGCTCTTGGCTGTACCAATAACTATAGCACCAAATTACCCGCTGGCACCTGAAAAAGCGAAAGCGACATTCCCCCTATGCCAGAGGCGCAGGTCGAGGCTGGCCCCGCAAAGCAACTCCGCTGGGCTGGTCCGCATCCGTTCGTGGCGACAACCGTGGTTAGGATCAATGCCAAATTCGTGCCGCCGACGTCAGAACATGCGTTTCTTATCGGTATGGTTCTCTGGACTCCCGACCGGCAGCACTTTCGCGCTCGATACGCGCTCTTCGAACGCGAGCGAAACGGTCGTGAACTGGGCCATGATCGGCCGGAGCAATATCCCGCCCCGTTGTCGAAGGCTTACTGCGCGAACGCCTCTTGCCGGTCCCGGTGACGCAAAGCGCCTGCGATCTCGTGTTTGGTCAGGTGCGTTCCGTCGTCGCCTTCGATCAGCAGGGCAACTCGCCCGGTTGTGCCAACGTGCTGCGCCCAAGCGAACGCATCATCGAGCGCCCCGAACTCTTTGAACAGCAGCTTGTCCTTTTCGAGGGGCGAGATGGATCGCGTTCCGCTCGGCCCGCTATAGACCCGATATCGCATGACATCCTCGTTTGATGTTTGACGTCTCGCATCGCAAGACATTTCGTACCGCGCGTGGAAGCCGCTCCGTGCAGTGCACATGCATTGAATTTGGGGATTCTCTTTCGCAGTTCCAGAACCGTTGGCAAAAAAGCCGCCCCTGGACGCCCCGGATGCGGCACCTCGTCGCTGCCGGCGCTCAAACACTTCGGTATCGATCGTAACGCCGCCGTGTGGGCAAACACTGCGTTGACCTGTCGCATCCCGACTCCTACCCTGCGACAAAAGAGGCCTAAACGGCCCGATCAACGGGAGGACCGTCATGCATCGATACGCACTTGTCGCCGTGGTTGCGACCATCTTAGCTACGTCCATGGTATCAGAGGCCGGTGCCCAACAGGTGAGCAGCGCCTATTACGTCGTCACCTACATTGAGAGCACGCCCGGCTCGCGGCAGCAGACTGCTGAGTTGATTAAGAAATTCGGTGAAACCAGCCGCAACGACGCCGGAAATCTTCGGTTCGAAACGCTCCAGCGCATCGGCGTTCCGTATCATTTCGCCATTCTCGAAACGTGGAATGACAAGGAGGCCGCCGATGCCCATGCCGCCGCGGCACATACCAAGGCGTTCCGCGACAACCTGAAGCCGTCGCAGACCGCGCCTTATGACGAGCGCCCGCACGGTGCCCTGGCGGTCGCCGCGCCGAAGCTCGACACTGGTAGCCAGACGATCTACGTCGTCACCCACGTCGACATCATTCCGCCGAAGAAGGACGAAGGCATCGCCGCGACCTCCGGTTTGGCCGAACCTGGCCGCAAGGAGCGCGGCAATCTGCGCTTCGAGGTCTTGCAGCAGAGCAGCCGCCCGAATCATATGACCGTGGTCGAGGCTTGGCGCAGCCGCCGGGCGCACCAGGCGCACGCTACAACGGAGCCAATGAAATCTTACCGTGACAAGCTGCTGCCGATGAGCGGCAGCCTGTACGACGAGCGGATATATCGGACCGTCGGCGAGGCTCGGGCCCGACCCCGCCGCCGCTGAAACGCGGTTGCGGTCGCGGCTTCCGTTGCCCGCGGGATCAAATAGGAATGAGGTGATGCGCGCTGCCTACTACGAAAGCAACGGCGCCGCTCGCGCCGTATTGCGCCTGGGCGACGTTCCGACACCGCAGCCGGGTGCCGGCGAAGTTCGCGTCAAGGTCATGGCGTCGGGCGTCAATCCGTCCGACGTCAAGGCGCGCGAAGGCCGCACGCGCAAAATCGCCTATCCGCGCGTTATTCCCCACAGCGACGGCGCGGGTGTCATCGATGCGGTGGGCGACGGCGTGAGCAAAGGCCGTGTCGGCGAGCGAGTCTGGATCTGGAACGCACAGTGGAAACGCGCCGCCGGCACGTGCGCCGAGTATGCCGTCCTACCGGAGGCGATGGCGGTTTCCCTCCCCGGGCACGTGAGCTTCGAAGCGGCCGCGTGCCTCGGAATTCCCGCCATGACGGCGTACCAGGCCGTGGCGTCGGCGGAGGCCTGGGCGGGATCGACGCTGTTGGTGTCCGCCGGCGCCGGCGGTGTCGGCCATTACGTCAGCCAGTTCGCCAAAGCGCGCGGCGCCGTTGTCATCGCCACCGTCAGCTCCGAAGCCAAGGCGGAACTGGCGCGTCAGGCCGGAGCCGACCACACCATCGACTACAGGCGTGAGGACGTTGGCGCGCGGGTGATGGACCTCACCGACAATGCCGGCGTCGACGCCGTCATCGAGATGGACCTTTCCGCCAACGCCAAGCTCTATCCGCGCGTGCTGCGGCCGCGCGGCACGGTCGTGGTGTACGGCACGGGCACCCCGGAATCGCAGATTCCCTCGCAATGGATGCTGGTCAATGCGATTACGCTGAAGTTCATCTACGTCTACGAGCTCACGCTGGAGGAGCGCGCCGCTGCGATCGGCGAGATCAATCGCATGCTCGAGACCAAGCGGCTGATCAACAACGTTGCCAAGACTTTCCCACTGTCGGACATCGCCGCCGCCCACGAAGCGGTCGAGGACGGACAGGTGCCGGGCAACGTAGTGGTGACGATCGCGTAAGCGTCAGGCGTCAGACGGCGCAATCGGCGCGCCGTCGAATCCGGCAGCGTCGAGCGCGGTACGCACGACGCCGGAGGCCTTTGCCCGCTCGATGAAGGCACTGGCCACAGCGAGCGCGCCGGGCCGGTCCTTCGGCACCGCCACCGCGACTCCGACCGACTGGAAATGCCCCGGCAGCACCCGCGACCCCGGCAGCTTCGGCAGCAGGCCGATGAAAGCATCATGCGACAGCGCGAAGGCATCCCCTTGCCCGTGGCGCGCCCGCTCGGTCATTTCGTCGACGCTGCGCACCTCCTCGACCATGGCCAGCGGCGCGGTGCGCCGCGCGCTGCGTGCGGTGGTGGTGTTGAAGATGCCGACAATGTGCGTACCCGGCCGATTCACCTCCTCGATCGCCTGGATCGGCGAGCCCGCCGGTACGAGATAGCTGCTCTCGATGATGAAATAGGCCGGGCCGAAATCGACCTTCTTCGCCCGCTCGGCATCCTGCGGCATGAAGGTGATATCCCAGACGCCGCTCGCCGCAGCGTCCGTCAGCTCGCCCGAGTTCGGATAGACGACGAGCTCCAGCGGCAGCGTGAGCTCGTCGGCAAGCGCGTGGGCGATATCCACGGCGATGCCTTGCGGTGCGCCGTTCTCATCCTTTGTGCAGAAGAACACCGAAGGCGCCGGCGCCACCGCAATGGCGACGCGCAGCGTCCCGGTCGGGGCGAGCGCCCCCGCGCCGCCGGTGCTTGCAGTCATGCGAATAGCCCTTTCAGAATTTCTCGACCCACGGCCGCAGCTCGATCTCCCAGGTCCAAGCGCTGCGATGCTGCTGCAGCACGTGCAGGTAGCTCAGCGCAATGGCATCGGGGTCGAGCATGGAATCCGGCTTGTCAGGAGACTCCGGCCGGCGCGCGCCGCCGATGCCGCCGTCGATGACAAAATGCGCCACGTGAATACCTTGCGGCTGGAGTTCCCGCGCAAGGCTCTGCGCCAGACCGCGCAGCGCGAACTTGCCCATGGCGAATGGTGCCGATTGTGCGTAACCCTTGACGCTCGCCGAGGCGCCGGTCAGTAGGATGGCGCCGTGCCGGCGCGGCAGCATGCGCCTGACCGCCTCCTGCGCCACGAGGAAGCCGCCGAAGGCCGACACTATCAACGATTTCTCCACCTCCGAGGGATCGAGTTCGGCGACCGGCCCGCGGGTGCGATAGCTGGCGTTGTAGACGACCACGTCCGGCGCGCCACCGGCCGCCTCCAGTTCGGCGAACAATTTGATCACCGCGTCCGGCTTGCTGGCATCGCAGGCCATGGCGCGGCCACCGATCTCCTTGACCAACGGATCGAGGTCGTCGGTGGTGCGCGACGCCAGCGTGACCTTGAGGCCGTTCCTTGCGAGCAGCCGCGCCAGTGAAGCGCTCAGCCCCTGCCCGGCCCCAACGATCAGCGCGTTGCTAAAATTGACATTCGACATGGCGCTCGTTCTCCGTACCCTTGATCATTGGCTGCCAACTACCACGTCAAGGCCCGGAGCACATAATGGACATCTCACGCTTCCTGATCGGGCTCGGCCTCGTGATTCTTGTCATCGGTCTGCTGTGGCCGGTGCTGGGCAAGCTTGGACTCGGCCGGCTGCCCGGCGACATCGTGATCGAGCGGGACGGCGGATCGTTCTATTTTCCGATCGTGACGTGCCTGGTCCTCAGTCTCGTGCTCAGCGCATTGTTCTGGCTGTTCGGCCGCTAAAGTCACTCCGCAGCGACCGCCGGTGCGGCCGCCCGCAAGGCTTCGATCGCCGCGTCCGTGGTCTCCACATCGCCGAATGTGAGGTAGAAGGCGATCAGCGAATTGGCGTGGTCCTGATCGGTGTTGGCGGCGTTGCCGTCCGAAATCATGACGGTGCGGAAGTTGCGCATCATTGCGTCGCGTGCCGTCGACTCGCAGCAAACGTTCGTGACCGTACCGGTGATCAGCGCCGTGTCGACGCCGCGGGCTCGCAGCTGCGCTTCGAGGTCCGATGCGCCCTGGATGAAGGCTGAGTAGCGCAGCTTGGTGACGATCAGGTCCTCACGCCTGATGTCGAGCTCCGGCCAGAACTGATGGCCGGGCGAGCCGTCCGCCAGCGCCTCGATGCGCTTCCGCTGCTGCGCCGGCGTGAGGTGCTCGTAATACTGCGACCACGCTGTCAGGCACTCCGGCGTCGCGGTGGTGCGCACCCAGGCGACCGTACCGCCGGCGGCCCGCAACGCCTCGGCGAGGCGATTGACGTTGGGGACGATCGACGGCGCCATTTCGCACAACGCGTGCGCCACGCCGGGCATCATAAAGGCGTTCTGCAGGTCGACGACCACCAACGCGGTCTTGCGCGGATCGGTCCGATCGAGCGCGCGGAAATTCCCGCGCCGCTTGGCGACGCGATCCAGGACCTCCGGCGGCATGGTGAAGGGATGGGGCATGGCATCTCTCTCTCTCTGCGACGAACGCGGGTTCCGATTTTGGCCGCCACCGAGCATGCGGTGTTTCGCTGCGAATTTCAAATTTAGATCGACGCCGCGCTTGGCCTTGGCCTCGTCGCAGAGCTCGTGCCGCCTTCACGGGGACGACCACGCTGAGATTGTCCGCCTCAGTCGACCACCGCCACCGCATTGATCTCGACCAGGCAGCGCGGGTCGGTTGCAAGCCGCACCACCTGCACCGTCGTGGTCGTCGGCTTGGCGTCGCCGAAGTACTCGCCCCAGACGCGGTTGAGCGCGTCCTGCTGCTCCATGTCGGTGAGAAAGCGGTCCGCCGTCACGATGTCGGCGAAGGTCGCGCCCACCGCGTCGAGCCCGCGCTTGAGGTTCTCCAGCGCGGCGCGCGCCTGCCCCTCCATGTCGGAGGGCATGGCGTCGAACTCCTCAGGCCGGTGTGGGTGGTGGTGATAGACCGGGGCAGCGGTGACGCCGGCCAAATAAACCGTGGTGCCCCCTTTCACCTTGATCGCCGGCGCATAGGGCATCCACATGTCAGGCGCATCCGGCCAGTGCACGTGCTCGATCGTCTTCGCCATGGGGCCCTCCTTCTCGGTCTGGTGTTACGGCGTTATAGCATCCCGCCGCGCATAGGCGACGCACGCGATCCCGGATTTTCGCTATTGCTCCATCCGGGTTACGGTCCGCCATCTTTGGACAAGCCGCAAGGATTGCAAACGACATGACGCATGACGAGATCAAGCAGACCATGATCATGGCCGGCAAGGTGCTGGTCGCGGAAGGGCAGGACGACTTCACCCGCGGGCACATTTCCATGCGGCTGCCCGACAGTCCCGGCCTGTTCTTCATGAAGCCGCACAGTCTCGGCCTCGACGAGATCACGATGGAGAATATCCTGACCATCGACCTCGACGGCAACGTGGTCGCCGGCACGGCGAAGCGGCACAGCGAGGTCTACATCCATTCGGAGATCTTCAAAGCGCGCGCGGACGTGAACTGCGTGCTGCACACGCACCCGACCTATGCGACCGCGCTCTCGGCCACCGGCCGGCACGTGAAGGCCTACAGCCAGGGCGGTGCGCTCTACCGGGACGGATGCGGCTTCTACGACCATACCATCAACCTGATCCGCGACGCTGCGATGGGCGCGGGCGTCGCCAAGGCGCTGGGGCCGCACCGCGCCGCGCTGTTGAAGAACCACGGCCTGGTCGTCGCCACCGCGTCGATCGCCGAGACGGTGGTCGGCGCTATCATGCTCGAGAACGCCGCGCAGATTCAGCTTGTCGTCGAAGCCGCCGGCGACCCCGCGCCGGAATTCCCGCGCGCGGATATCGAGAGGCTGAAATACGACATCTCGCGGCCGGAGCAGTTCGCGGTGAATTTCGATTATCTGGTGCGGCGGGTGAAGCGGCGCGGAAAGTAGAAGCGCGCGGCACGCTGTCGACCCGTCACCCTGAGGCGGCCGCGCGCAGCGCGGCCCTCGAAGGGCGACAGCCCCCGACGCCACCAAGAACCCGGGCCGTCGCCCTTCGAGGCTCGCCATAGCGTGTAACGCGCTATGGCTCGCACCTCAGGGTGACGGTCTGGCGTTTGCAGGGCTGAGGAGTTAGCAAGGAGGTTCAATGGCTAAGCGCCTACAATCCATTCATCCCGGCGAAGTGCTCAGCCAGGACTTCCTGCTTCCCATGAAGCTTCGCCTTACGCTGTCGCCCGCGCTTGCGGCATCCCGCACACGCGCATCGAGCGGCTGGCACGCGAGGAGACTCCGGTGACCGCCGACACGGCGCTGCGGCTCTCACGCTACTTCGGCACGACGCCTCAGTTCTGGATGGGCATGCAGACGCAGTACGACTTGGAGCGCGCGGAGGATAGGCGCGGGCGGAACTCAAGCGGATCGCACCGATGAAGCGGGATGCGGCGTAAACGATACAGGCGGCAGAAGAAGAAGCCAAGTTTGTATTCTCATTCAACAAAATAGTCCTCGTCTACCTTTTTGATTTCGTAAGTATCCTTGATGCGCACTCCCACATTGTGCTTGATCATGAGTCGCGCTAACTCAACACCATCGATCAGAATGACCCGCTTTGATACGCGATCCACGAACTGAATCGCGCTGTCCGGAAAATAGGACGTAGTTACGAATACGCCTTTGGAAGCTCGGTGTCCCTCAAGGCTCCCGATAAAGTCGCGCACCTCGCGGACCGGAACTCCATTCTCCGGTGCATACCGCTTAGCTTGCACGTAGACCACGTCCAGCCCAAGCTCGTCCTCCTTGATTACCCCATCGATACCAGCGTCGCCTGAACGACCCAGCGCGCGTCGCATTTCAGCTCTTCCGCCGCCGTATCCCATACCAACCAATAGATCGATGATGAGCCGCTCGAAGAACGACGGACTCGACTTGTGCATGCGCAAAACCAGTTCCTCAGAAAGCTCCTTTGTCAGCCGGCCATAGCTCGCAGCGATCTGGTCATCTGGACTGGCTGTGGCATCGGAAACGAGATCGGTAGAGCGCTCTTCGGGAGTACGGTCGCGAGACTTCCATTCAACGAATTCAGGAAACCGCGATAGATACGCGTTATTGATACGGGCTGGCTTTTCCGCCAGCACCTGTCGGCCGCGCTCGGTAATTCGAAAGTACCCATGTCGTGTGCTTTCAAGCAGTCCAGCCCGTTGCACATAGGTTTTGGCCCAATGTAAGCGATTAGAAAAAACAGTTTGTCGCCCACTTGGTACAAGCTGCGTAACGTCCGCTTCGGAAAGCTCAAGCTCCTTTCCCACTTCATCGATGAGAGCGCTAACATAGGTTTCACCATCCGCTTCGCCGACCTTGCGAAGGAGTGGAAGCATCACGGACTGGTAATCTGGAACGGCCATCTTTTCCCCTCACATCCTCCACACCCCAAACCGCGTCCTCCGCACCGGCGCGTTCAGTGCCGCGGAAAATGCCAGCGCCAGCACGCGGCGCGTCTCGGCCGGCGTAATGATGCCGTCGTCCCAGAGCCGCGCCGTGGCGTAGTAGGGATTGCCTTCCGCCTCGTACTGCTCGCGGAGCGGCTGCTTGAATTCCGCCTCCTCGACCTCGCTCCAGGTGCCGCCTGAACCTTCGATGCCCTCGCGCTTCACCGTGGCAAGCACCGACGCAGCCTGCTCGCCGCCCATCACCGAGATGCGCGCGTTCGGCCACATGAACAGAAAGCGGGGCCCAAAGGCGCGCCCGCACATGCCGTAGTTGCCGGCGCCGTAGGAGCCGCCGATGATCACGGTGATCTTCGGTACTTGAGCGCAGGCGACTGCCGTCACCATCTTGGCGCCGTCCTTGGCGATGCCGCCGGCCTCCGCCTCGCGCCCGACCATGAAGCCGGTGATGTTCTGCAGGAACAGGAGTGGGATGCGGCGCTGGCAGCAAAGCTCAATGAAGTGCGCGGCCTTGAGCGCGCTTTCCGAGAACAGGATGCCGTTGTTGCCGAGCACGCCGACCGGCATGCCGTGAAGATGCGCGAAGCCGGTCACCAGCGTCGTGCCGTAGAGCGGCTTGAACTCGTCGAGCTCGGAGGCATCGACCAGGCGGCCGATCACCTCGCGCACGTCGTATTGCTTGCGCACGTCGGTCGGTACGATGCCGTCGAGCTCGGCCGGATCGAGCGCCGGATCGCGCGGCTTGATGAGCGAGATGTCGACCGTCTTCTTCGTGTTGAGATTCGCGACACAGCGGCGCGCGATCGAGAGCGCATGCTGGTCGTCGGCGGCATAGTGGTCGGCGACGCCGGAGACGCGAGCATGCACGTCGGCGCCGCCGAGATCCTCGGCGGAGATCACCTCGCCGGTCGCCGCCTTCACCAACGGCGGGCCGCCGAGGAAGATTGTGCCCTGCCCGCGCACGATGATGGCCTCGTCGGCCATCGCCGGCACATAGGCGCCGCCCGCGGTGCAGGAGCCCATCACCACCGCGATCTGCGCGACGCCCGCCGCCGACAGCGTCGCCTGATTGTAGAAGATGCGGCCGAAATGCTCGCGGTCGGGAAACACATCGGTCTGATGCGGCAGGTTGGCGCCGCCGGAGTCGACGAGGTATATGCACGGCAGCCGGTTCTCGCGCGCGATCTCCTGCGCGCGCAGATGCTTCTTCACCGTCATCGGATAGTATGTGCCGCCCTTGATGGTGGAGTCGTTGGCAACGACAACGCATTCGCGGCTTTCGACGCGCCCGATGCCGGTGATCAGGCCGGCGCCGTGGATCGCATCGTCGTACATGCCGTTGGCGGCGAGCGGCGACAGCTCAAGGAACGGTGCGCCGGGATCGAGCAGCGTCATGACGCGGTCGCGCGGCAACAGCTTACCGCGTGCGACGTGGCGTTCGCGTGCCCCCGCCGATCCACCACGCGCGGCCTCTTCGCGGCGCTGCTGCAGGTCATCGACAAGTTGGTGCATCTGCGCCGCGTTGGCGCAGAACTCGGTGCTCGCGCTGTCGACCGTTGAGGCGAAGACCGCCACGAATTCCTCCCATCGAGTCCGCAAGTGCGCGAGACCGCGTGAAAGTGCCTTGGAAACAGCGGGAAGGCAATCGAGGCCGGCATATGTAATGGAAGTGATCCGCAGGTATTTGATTAAGTCTGACGCGAGGCGCAGGATCAGCGGTGGCAGCAGTAGCTGCCTCGCTCACGCGCGAGGCGCAGCGGTGCCCAGGGCGACATCGCCGATCACCGGCAGATGATCGGAGATGCCGCGCGCAGCCGGATCGATAAAGCTTCGCAGCAACGCTTCCCGCGGCCGGCAATAGATGCGGTCGAGCCGCAACAGCGGGAAGATCGAAGGAAACGTCCGATAGCGGCTGCGGCCCGGAAACGCACGGGACAATACCTGGCGAACCGACCCCGGCCAGAACCAGTCGTTGAAATCGCCCATCACGACGGTCGGCACGGACGGGTCGCCGGCAATGGCGAGCAGCGTCCTTGCCTGATTGCGCCGTTCATGAATCGCCAAGCCGAGGTGGGTAGCTACGAACCGCAAGCGGCCACCCGGCACCTCGATGTCGGCCATGATGGCGCGCCGCGGCTCCCGCTCCGGCCACGAAATGTCGTACACGCCGCTGTCGAGAACCGGACAACAGCTTATCAGCATCTGCCCGTAGTCGCCGTCGGCAGTGGTGATCGCTTTTGCGCCGATTCCGTGCTGGCCGAGTGCGTCCTTCAGTAGCGTGAAGGGATTGCCCCCCTTCGGCGGCCGCCGCCGGGAGTCGATCTCCTGAAGGGCGATGATGTCGGGCATCCAGCGCCGGATCAGCGCCACGACACGTGCGAGCTCAAAACGCGGATTGCGCCCAACTGCGCCATGAATGTTCCACGTCATGACCCGGACCGTCTGCGGCGCCGCCGTCACGTCGTATCCTCGAAGCGGCTGGCCAAAACTTGAATCCCGATCGAGACCGCGATCCAGACCAGGACTGCGCCTGCGAAGGTGGCGAGTTGCAGCGCACTCGGATGTATCAGGAACTGCGACACCTGGTGGCCCAGCAGCGCCATGACAGTCAGACCGGGCAGCATTCCAACGATGGTGCCGATGACGAAATCGGTGAAACGAATGTCGCTCGCGCCGGCGGCCAGATTAACCACCGTAAAGGGCGCCACCGGCACCAGCCGAACCGAGGCAACCGCGAGTACGCCCCTTCGCCTGACCTGCTCGCGAACGCGGTTGAGACGCGGGCCGAGAACCTCGCGCAGGCTGTCCTTGCCGAGCCTCGCACCGATAAGATAGGTGGTGACGGCGCTCAACATGGTGCCGGTGGCAGCAAGAACGAAGCCGAGCAGCGGCCCGAAAGCCGCGGCCGTGGCCGCGATCAGAATGGTTACCGGAAACAGCACCAGCCCACCGACGACAAATGCCGCGATGACCGCGACCGGCCCCCAGGACGAGTTTGCGAACGACCCCAGCACGCCGCGCACCGTGTCGGGATCAGCCCAGGTCGCAAGTGGCGTGAGCCGCCAGATCAGCGCGAGCAACAATACAACCATGGCCGCGCCAAGAAGCTTGACGACCGTCGACGCATGACGCGGTTGAACGTAGCCGCCAAGCATCCTGGTAACGAATTCCTCGGCGCCGATCGGCCGTTCGGGATCGGCAACCTCCTGGAGATACGGCGAGAGGGCGTCGAAACCGTCCACCTCATCATTCATCGGCCGTAGCTGGTGACCCCGGCCGGAAAGACTTTCGGCAACGGCGAGCAGAGACGGCGTTCGCACGAGCGCCGTCTCGACATCGGCTGCCGCCACACCACAATGATCCGCCAACAGCCGGTTGCGAATCCCAACGATGGTTTGTCGTTCAGCGGGGGTCCTCGCTTCAATGACGAGATCGCACTCCGTATCGATCGCCATGGAGCGGTTGTTCAAGTTCGCGGAGCCGACCCGCAGAAGTCGATCGTCAACGATCATCACCTTAGAATGCACCATGGTCGCAACAGAACTATCGCCGTCAACAACCATCGGGGCGACCAGATGGACACGGTCAGCGACTCCAGCCTGCTGCAGCGTCTGTTTGAAACGAATGCGTCCGTAGCGCATGCTCTGTTCTTCCAGCCATGTCTCGCGACTGCTGGGAACGACGATGAGAGCATGCAGATCAGGACGGTCCTTGAGCCGTTGAGCCAACAGTTGTGCGATGCGGTTGCATGTCACGAACTGGTTCTCGATATAGATCGAGGATTCCGCGGCAGCGATGGTATCGCGATAGAGCGCCTCGACCTCTCGAACCTCCCCCTGATTGTCGTAGTGCGGACAGGTTCGTGCGATGCCGACCTTCACCCCCGTAAAGTCGGGTATGACGCTGTCAGGCCATGGATCGCCGTGGGGCGCAACCGGTCCCGGATCTTCGCATGCCGCCATTGACCACTGGTTCCGCACAAGGCGCGCCAGCGCCGCCGCCGCATCACCGTCGACGAGCATCTGCACGTCATGGAACGGCGGGTACGGCACACCGGCCGGATCGACGCGGTTGGGATTGGCGAGCGCGTGCACGGTGGTATCCCAACGACGAATTGTGACATCGAGTCCACCGGAGAACGCGACGGCATCGTCGACAACGATCAGCTTCTGGTGCTGCGAAGAACCGATCGGCACCGCATCGTCGAGGCAGAAGGACACTTGCGACGGCATGTTCCAGCGGAACGTATAGGTCGGGAACAGCTCCCGTTGTCCTGCATACAGCATCGCATAGTCCCAGAGCAGCAGTGAAATATCGAGGCTCGGACGATCGCGCGCGAGCGCGGTGAGAAACTCGCCGAACATCGGCGGATAGCCATCGTCCGCCTCGCCGCTTTCACCGACGAGCCGCGTCTGGCTATGAAAATCCCAACCGACGATAAAGACGCGGCGCCTAGCGTTCAGTAGCGCCTGGCGCACGGCAAGAAAATAGTTGGCGCCGTCGACCAGCACAGCGGCTCGCGCCGCTCGTTCCAAACGCCACACATTTTTGCGGGGCCGAAGGATCATGACAACGCGAACAGCTCCAGGGGCGATTGAGGGATAGCCCCTTGGAAACCGCTCGCGGACGATGAAGTTCCGTGCGGCTGTGCGGCGCGATCGGACATCACCATCCGTAGATGTGGACGGCGACGTAGCTTGGTCCCATGCCCTCAAGGGAGACAGGGGAGATCGGCTGCCCCATTGCCGGAACGACTGGCGGATTGGCCGCCGATCGTCTTACGCCCGCACCTCCTGGCGCTGGAAGATCACGTATCCGATAACGAACAGCACAATCGTGCCGGCAACCAGGCCGACGATCTGCGGCCACGCGATCATCACGCTCTCGGTCAGCGGGAGCGGCGCACCCATCACCGCGCCTTGCATTTGGCTCAGGTAGATCGGCCCGAGCGTGCGCGTCGACGGATTGAGCAGCGCCAGCACCGTCTCGCCGAACAGCGTTGAGGGCGAGAACCGCGCCAGGACCTGCGCGCCGATCAGCGGCACGGCCGGGTCGTCCGCCGGCAGCACGAGCTGCGCGATGCCGGGCGCCAGCGCCGGCCAGATCACGGTCAGAAACAGCCACAGGCCGAGCGTCACCAATGCGGCGGTCGCCGCTGAACGGAACACGATCGAAAACAGGATCGCCAGCGCCAGCCACACCCCACCATAGGCGATGGTCACCAGGAGGAAGATGAAGCTGCGGCTCATCTCTTCCGCCTGCGGCGGCACGCCGATCGCCCAGAGGCCGATGCCGATGACGAGCAACCACAGCGCGATCATGCTGATCGCCAGCGTCGACAGGCCGGCGAGGAATTTCCCGAACAGCAGCGCGTCGCGGTAGATCGGCTGCGACAGGATGCGGCTCAGCGTGCGCCGGTTGTGCTCGCCGTTGATTGCGTCGAAGCCGAGCCCGATCGCCATCAGCGGCACCAAGAAGGCGAGGAACGAGACAAACGACGGCAGCGGCTCACGCGAGACCGTGAACAGCCGCAGGAACAGGAACGGGTCCTCGGCGGAGACGTCCTTGATCTGCTGGATCGCCGCATAGACGGCGGCGCCCGCCGTCAGCACCACCAGCGCCCCCAGCACCAGCATGCGCGCGCTGGTAAGATGGTCGGACAGTTCCTTGACAAAGACGACGCTGAGGCCGCGCCAGGGAGAGCCTTCACGCCGCATCACGCAGTCCTCCGTGTGCCGACTTGCCTTGGAAGTAGCGGTTGTAGATCACCTCGAGGCTCGGTTCCTCGACCGAGATACGCAACAGCCGCCCGCCGGCATTGACCACTGCCGCCGCGGATTCCGCGCGCACGTCGGATTCGGCCACCAGCCGCAGCCGCCCAGCGCCGACCTCCTCCACCGAACGCACACCGGGAACGGCCGCGAGCTTGGCCTTCAGTCCGTTCCCTTGCGCCTCGATATCGACCGCATAGCCGCCGCCGAGCACCTCGCGCCCGAGCTCGCCGACCGTTCCGATCAGCGCAATTTGGCCCGCCTGGAACAACGCGACGCGGTCGCACACGCTCTGCACCCGGTCGAGCAGATGCGAGGAGATCAGGACCGTGACTCCGTCGTGCTTAAGCGAACGGATCATATCCAGGAGTTCCGCCGTCGCCTGCGGATCGAGGCCGGAGGTCGGTTCGTCGAGAATCGCGATCTCAGCCCGCTTCATCAGGATCTCGGCGAGGCCGAGACGCTGCCGCATGCCGCGCGAGAAGGTTCCCACCCTGTGGTCCGCTACGTCGGCAAGCCCGACGTGCGCCAACGCGTCGGCGATGCGTGCATCGCGCTCCTCCAGCGGGATGCCGATCAGGCGCGCGGTGTAACGCAGATTCACCCGCGCCGAAAGGTTGTCGTAGAAGCCGACCGAGTCGGGCAGATAGCCGACACGGCGCTTCACGGAGAACGGCTCGCGCATCGGGTCGTACCCGAGCACCCGCACCGTGCCAGCGCTGACGTCGCACAGGCCGAGCATCATCAGGATGGTCGTGGTCTTGCCCGCGCCGTTCGGCCCGAGCAGGCCGAAGATCTCGCCGCGGGTAATCGTGAAGTTCACGCCATCGACGGCCTTCGCGTCGCCGTAGCGCTTGGTGAGGCCGTGGGCCTCGATGACGGCTTCGCTCATCGCCGCCCGAACCACGCGACCGCCCCGACCATGATCAGGAGCGCGATGCCGATGATACCGACGCCGGCGATGCCCCACAGCGTCGAGGTGGCCACCGCGATGCGGAAAGTCTGGTTCGCGGATTCGCCGCGGGCCGAGGCCGACATCGACGTCACGTAGTCGCCGGCGATCGCCTTCTCGGTCGGCGTCACGAGCGCCTGCACCTCGCGGTTTGCCCTGGGCGCGATGCGGTCGATGGTCTTCGGCTCGAAGGTCACCTTCCAGCCGCTCGGACCGGAGCCGGACAGTTCGACGTTCTCGGCCGGTGCGGTGCCTGTGTTGGTCACGATGATCGGGATCGACGTTTCGACGCCAGCGGTTGCGCGCGCGCTAAGCAGTCCCTCGCGGCCGCTGATGTCGAGCTTCGGCTGCCCGGTGATCTCCAGCGCGACCTGCGCCGTGGCGGTGGCGTCCTCGGCGGCGACCCGGACCGTGACCGGATACTTGCCGGCGCCAACCGTGGTCGGCGGCGTCACCTTGAGCTTCACGTCCTTCGATTGACCGGCGTCGACCGGGACCGCGGTCAGTTCCTGCGAGCCGTATTGCTCGGTGAAGGTGGTATCAAAGTTTTGCGGCGCCTGGGCCGCGAGGCTGACCAGGAGCTTCTTGCCGCTGTCGTTCTTGATGCCGAGTTGATACTCGAAGCTCGAGCGTGACGAACCGCGAAGTTCCGGAAGCAGCGGCGTCAACGTCAGCTTGGCCGGCAGCTCCTTGGCCAGCGTGACATTGAGCGGCAGTGTTGCGGTCGCGCTCGGCCCCTTTGCCTCAAGGGTGAGCGTCTGCGTTCCCATTGGCGCATCCTTCGGCACGTCGAGGCGCAGCTCCAGTGGCACGTTGGCATTGGTGGCCGGCATGGCGGCTGCCACCGGCTGGCCACCGCCCATCAACGTTGCGGTCCAGCCGGACGGCACACCCGAAACGCTCAGCGTCAGCCGCTCAGGCGGCAGCGCATAGTTCTGCAACTTAAGGTTTATCGTGGCGGTATTGCCCGGCCGGACCGACACGGCCGGATAATCGGTGAGCAGGAACAGGCCCTTCACATCGGGCGCCTTGTCCTGGGCCACGGCCGGCGCCACCAGGGCGAGCCACGACAACGCGGCAATCAGCGCAGATCGCATCACTCCATCTCCATCAGAATTCGGCGTTTCCTGGCGCGGCCCACCCCCAAATGGACGCGCCGTGACCAGGGCTGAATACCCGGTATTGGGTTGCTGGGGGACGTTACGCGAAGGTGTGGAGATTTTTTGGCAAAAGATCAATGGGGCGCCTCAAGTGGGGCACGACTGAGGCGCCATGCCGCATCGGGCTCCTTACGCAACCGTGATCGGCGGTCATTCCCGCAGCACCGTCGGCCAGTCGGGCTCGTCCTCGGCCAGAACCCAGGGTTCCTTGACGGCCGCCTCCCGCCACGCGCCCCATGCCGCCAGGCCCAGGATCGCCTCCATGTAGGCGCACGATGCCGGACCGACGGCGATGCCATAGGTGCGGAAGCGCGACACCACCGGCGCATACATGGCATCGGCTGCGCAAAAGGCGCCGAACAGGAACGGGCCGCCTGCACCGAACCGCGCCCGGCAGTCGCTCCACATGGCATCGATGCGCGCGACATTCGCCTGCACGTCCGCGGCGAGTTCCGGCGTCGTCACCGGGCGCCAGACATTCATCGGGCAGGCGCGGCGCAGCGGCACGAAACCGGCGTGCATCTCGTTTGCCACCACGCGCGCATGCGCCCGCGCGCTCGGCTCGTCCGGCCAAAGCCTCGCTTGCGGAAACTTTTCGTTGACGTACTCGAGGATCGCCAGCGATTCCCACACGTGCACGTCGCCGTCGATCAGCACGGGCACCCTGCCGGCGGGCGAAAGCGCCGACAGCCGCGGCTTGAACTCAGGTGTATGCAGAGGCACCACCTCTTCCTCGAACGGGATCCCGGCAACCGTCATGGCGAACCACGGCCGCAGCGACCAGGAGGAATAGTTCTTGTTGCCGATGATCAGGCGCAGAGACATGCCGGCGTTCCCCCGCGCCAACTCTCGCCGATGATTCCGCTATCGGACGATCCCAACCTTCACCCCTTCGGCTTTGCCGACGGCAATTCGACCGGGCCGCCGGATGCCTTCCAGCCGCCGAAACCGCCGCGGATATGAGCGACCGGCGCAAGCCCCATGCGGTGCGCAGTCTGCGCCGCCAACGCCGAGCGCAAGCCGCCGGCGCAGAAGAACACGAAGCGCTTATCCTCGGCGAACACCGGTTTGTGATACGAGCTCTCCGGGTCGATCCAGAACTCCAGCATGCCGCGCGGACAATGAAAGGCGCCCGGCACTCGCCCGTCGCGCTGCAGTTCGCGCACATCGCGGATGTCGACCAGCACGACGTCGTCGCGGCCGTGCAGCTTGATCGCCTCCTCGACGCTCAGCGTCTCGATTTCCCTCTCCGCGTCGGCGACCAGTTGACGGGCGGGGAGGGTGATCTTCTGGCTCATCAAATGTCACTCCAAGGTTGCCGCAATGGTGGCAGAGCGGAGAACCCGGTCAAGTCCCGCTGCATTGCGGGCGCATGTGGGCGGAGTCAACATGCCGCCTTCATCCGACTCAAGGGGACGGCCATGCTGCACTTCTCCGCCTTCGACCTCGTCGCGCTCGCCTGGTTTGTTGGCGCCTGGATCGGCTATGTCATCGCCCTGGAAACGACCGCCTACGGGCGCACGGGCCTTAATGCGCTGGTGAACAGCTATCGCGACCGCTGGATGCAGCAGCTGCTGACACGCGAGATGCGCATGGTGGACGGCCAGGTGACCGCCTCCCTGCAGAACGGAACGGCGTTCTTTGCCTCGACCTCGCTGATCGCGGTCGGCGGCACGCTGACACTGTTCCGATCAACCGACGATCTGCTGCAACTGGTGGCGCAGCTACCGCTCGGCATCGTGACGACGCGCCTGCAATGGGAGGCGAAGCTCCTCGGGCTGGTGGTAATCTTCGTCTACGCATTCTTCAAGTTCGCCTGGTCGTACCGCCTGTTCAATTACGTCGCCATCATGATCGGCGCCGCTCCACCGGTCGCGGAGAGCGACACGCCGGCGGCGAGGGAATTCGTGCATCGCGCTTCGGCGCTGTGCCGCGACGCCGGCCGGCATTTCAACCGCGGCCAGCGCGCATTCTTTTTCGCGCTCGGCTATCTCGGCTGGTTCATCGGGCCTGCGGTGCTGATCGCCGCGACGACGGGTGTAGTCATCGTCATGTGGCGCCGGCAATTCGCTTCCGAGTCGCGCCACGCGTTTCTCGACGCAGGCGCCGGATCGAGAGGCTGATCCGATGCAATCGAAGCAGAGCAAACTCTAGTGTCGCGATTCGGAAGTTCGCTTAAGAGGGCGCCGTGAGGCAACGCGAACTTCGCATTCGGGACGCTAGGTCCTGTTGACATATAGGGGATTCCCCCTGACTCGCGAATGTGATTCAAGATCGCAACTGGGGAGGGCGATCGTGATTCGGCGAGAACTGACGGACGCACAGTGGCTTGGCATCGAACGGCTTGTTC
>WHTM01000020.1 GCA_009377755.1 Hyphomicrobiales bacterium
AACTCAAGCACTTTCGAGCCATCGCCACACGCTACGACAAGCTCGCCAAAATTTTCCTCGCCGGAGTTCAACTGGCTTCCGCTATCATCCTACTCAACTGAAGACAGGCTCCAGTGTGGTGGTTCAGAAGTTCGCTCTATTCTTACCGCGAGTCCGGGAAGCGAACTTCTGAACCAAACCACACTAGAATCATGGAGTTGCTAGTGTGGTGGATTTGAAGTTCCTGCCATTTTTTCGGCGGGCTCTTAGCAGGAACTTCAAATCCAAAACCACACTAGAATCATAAAGTTGCTATTGTCGCTTGGATTCGGAAGTTCGCTCCGGAGCCCGCTGCAAAATCAAGCGAACTTCCGAATCGCGACACTAGTGTCCTTTCGGATCCGAATTTCGCTCAGAGGGTGCTGCAAGATCAAGCGAACTTCGGATTCGGGACACTAGCGCGCGTTCGTTTCAGTTTGAATCGGCGCGCCCCGCGAACTCCGCTTCACCTCTCCCCAACCGAAGTCGGATATATCCGACTTCGGCCAATCCAAGTACCGAACTCGGGTAAACCCGAATTCGGTGGGGAGAGGGAGCTCACCGCCCGTGCCGCAGGCACAATTTCGGGATGGTGGCCCCGCATCCGCAACCGCTCTATCATGACGCCAATTCTTCTTGGGCCAGCGGCCGCGGGCCGCGTCAGCGGCGCGCTTGCCCGAGCAACATGGGGAGGATCGCAATGATCGCGCGTTGGTGTACCGGAGTTGCGCTTGCGGCGGCCGTCTTTACGGCGCCGGCAACGGCGGCCGAATATCGGATGCTGACGAGCTGGGACAAGAGCAACCCGGCCGTGCCCTTGCTGGCGCAGGGCTTCGCGGATGGCGTCAAGAAGGCAAGCAACGGCCGTATCACGTTCATCCTGAATGGCCCCGAGACGGTGCCGCCGTTCGAGCAGTTGCAACCGGTGGCAGCCGGAGCGTTCCATGCGCTGTTCACGCACGGCGTCTATCATTACGGTGCGACCGGCATTTCCATCGCACTCGACGCGGTGGGAGGAACGCTGCAACAGCGGCGCGACTCCGGCCTGTTCGATTTGCTTGACAAGTTCTATCAAAGGATGGGCGTCAAACTTCTTGCGATGGCGATTACCGAGAAGGATGGTTACACGTTCCAGCTCAAGGCGCCGGTCTCGGCTGACGGCGACCTCAAGGGCCGCAAGATGCGCGGCACGCCGTCTTATCACGCGCTGATCCGCCTGCTCGGCGGGGCGCCGGTCGTGCTGCCGATTCCGGAAGTCTATTCGGCGCTCGAGAAAGGCGTGATCGACGGTGCTGCGAGTCCGGTGGTGAGCTTGCTCGGCTCCAAGTGGTACGAGGTCGCCAAGTATGTTTCGCAGCCGTCGTTCGGCTATACGCACCAGCTCATGCTGATGAACCTCAATACCTGGAAAGGACTGTCCCCCGCCGATCAGAAGGTCCTGCTCGATGAGGGGCGCAAGATGGAAGAGGTCTGGTACCAGAAGTACAACGCCATGGCCGACCAGGAGATCAAGGACCTTCAGGCGCGGGGCGTAACGCTCACCAAGCTCGGGCCAAGCCAGGAGAAGCTCAACCAGGTCTGGGCGGAAGGCCTGTGGGAGCTTGCCCAGAAGAAGAGCCCGGCCGAGGCGAAGGAGCTGCGCGCGCTTGCCAAGGCGAAGGGATTGACGAACTGAGGACTCTTACCTCTCCCCGCTTGCGGGGAGAGGTCGACTGCCGAGCATAGCGAAGGCAGTCGGGTGAGGGGGATTCACCGCGAACCTGAGCCCTTGGAGAGTCCCCCTCATCCGGCTCGGACCTTCGGTCCTCGCCACCTTCTCCCCGCAAGCGGGGAGAAGGAACCTACTTCGGTCCCGTCAGCCGCGGCAGGAAGGTGATGATGTCGGGGAACACCGCCATCACCGCGATGCCGCCGACGATGATCCACACGAACGGCCATGACGCGCGAAAGATGGTCGTTATCGGAACGTCCGGTGCAGCGCTCTTGAGCGCGAACAGCACGTAGCCGAACGGCGGCGTGAGGCCGCCCACGACGGCGACCACGAGGTACAGCGTCCAGAACCAGATTTCGTCGAACGCATAGATTTGCAGGATCGGCTTGTAGATCGGGATCAGCACCAGCATCAGCGCGACCTGATCCAGGAACATGTAGAGAATGAACGGCAGCGCCAGCATCGCCAGCAGCATCAGCGCGGCGTGCAGGTCCAGCCCGACCACGAACTCGCCCATGGCGCGCGTTGCGCCGGTGAAGGTCAGGAGCTGGCTGAACATCACCGCCGACGACATGATGATGAGCAGCAGCGAGGCGACCGTGGCGGCCGCCGCGAGCGCCTCCGTCACCATCGCGAATGACAGCCGGCGGTAGTAGGCCGCGATCACCAGCGCTCCCAGGACGCCGGTTGCGGCGGCTTCGGTCGGTGTGGCGACACCGAGCATGATCAGGCCCATCACCATGAAGAAGATGAACAGCGACGGGATCATCCGTACGAAGGCCATGAATACGCTGCCGCCGGTCTTGCGGTCGAGGATGTCCACCGCGACATCCGGCGCGAGCGCCGGATTGAGCCGCACGCGGACCATGACGTAGATCAGGAACATGCCCGTCAGCATCAGTCCGGGCAGGATGCCGGCGATCAGCATTCTGCCGGCGGACACGTCGGCAAGCGTCGCGACGATGATCGCCAGCACGCTCGGCGGAATGATCGGGTCGAGGCTGGCGCCGGCCAGGATGGTGCCGGCCGAGAACTGCGTATCGTAGCCGCGCTTGCGCATGGTCGGGAACAGCGAGCGGCCGAGCAGGCCGGCGACCGCCATGGCGGCGCCCGAGAGCGCGCCGATCATCGCGGAGAGTACGATGCACAGCACGTACTGGCGTCCGCGGATGCGTCCGATCAGCCGGTCGAGCGAATCGAACAGCACCTCCATCGCGCCGGAGCGGAACAAGAGCTCTCCCATCACGATGAACAGCGGTACCGCCGACAGCGCATTCATGGTCGCGGTGGTGTAGATGCTGTTGGCGAACAGCCCGAAGCCGGAGGCGCCGAAGAACCAGAACACGCCGACCACGTTGAGCACGATGAAGGCGACGAATAGCGGCACGCCGAGCAGGAACAGCGAGAGCAGCAGTGCCATGCCGCCGGACAGCGCCACCCACCAGGTCATGGACCGGCTCCAATCGGAATGGCCTGCCGGACGTCATGGCCGAGCTGGCGCAGAAAATGGATCGCCGAGCTCAGGAAGCCGTAGGGAATGAAGATCGACACCCACCATTTGGGTATCGGAAACGAGGTGAGGGTGGTCACGTCCTGCACACATTGGCGCCAGCTCTCGGTGCCGGCGATCCAGGCCGCGACGAAGCATGCTCCGGCGGCAAGCAGGCCGATGAACAGGCGCAGCCGCCGCGCCTGCTCAGGCGCGAGCCGGTCGGAGATTAGGTTGATGTTGATATGCGCGCCGCGCCGGGTCAGCTCCGGGACCGACAGGAAGATCGTCGCGCACAGCACATACTCGCCGACGGCGTAGCTCCAGAAGGTCGGCGCATCGAAGACATAGCGCGCGATCACCTCGTAGACGAATGACGCCGCGATGACGCCGACGAAGAAGGTGGCGAGGGCGAAGCCAGCCTTGGTCAATCCGTCATGCCAGTCGGCAAGGCGTTGCAACAGGTTCGATGAAGTTGGGCGCGGCTGTTGCATGAAGCTGGTTCAAATTGGCACGGCTGTCATCCCGGCTCTCGCGCTTCGCGCTCGGCCGGGATGATAGGCGAGAATGTGATGGTCGGCATCGGATTACGCGACCACGCGCTCCTGCTGCACACTGGAAATCGCCGTATCCGGGTAGTCCGCGTTGAGCCGGGGATAGACCTCGCGGGCAAACGTCCTGATCCCGTGCACGGTATCGTCGTGCTCGAGGAATCCGGCCTGACCCATGATCAGGAGATGGCCGAAGCCGCCGACGTGCTCATAGAACCGCTTGACCTGCGCATACACCTGGTCCGGCGTCCCGGCCATCATGATGCCGGCCTCGACCGCCTTTTCGACCACCATCTTGTCCTTGAGCGCGGCATGCTGATCGAGTGCCGCGCCGCGCATCACCTGCGCCATCGCGGACACCGGCATGTAGCCCGGCGGATACTGATAGTGGAACGGTACCTTGTTGGCGCGCATGTACCAGAGCAGCTTGTCCGCGCCTTCGTAGGCTCGTTGCTCGCTGTCGGCGGTGTAGACGAGCGCCGCATAGGCGAGGCGATCGATCGGCACGTCGTTGCCGCGTCCGGCCTCGCGCCAGCCCTTGCGGTAGGAATCGAAGATCTTTCGGGTGCCGTCGAAGCCGGTGAGGAATGTCGCCTGCACGTAGCCGCGGGTGCCGACCTGCTGTGCCCCGCCGGGGCTGGTGGTGCTCACCCAGATCGGCGGATGCGGTTGCTGATACGGCCGCGGCCAAATGTTGATGTTGCGGTGGTGGAAGAAGCGGCCTTCGTGGCTGACCGGTCCGTCATGGCTGGTCCAGGCCTTGACGATGAGATCGATCGCCTCCCACTGGCGCTCGTTCATGCGCACCGGGTTGCTGTTGGCCGGCAGCACCTCGTAGGGCACGCCGCGCACGAAGCCGCATTCCAGCCGTCCACGCGAGAGGACGTCGACCAGCGCCATCTCCTCGGCGACGCGCACCGGCTGGCGGCGGTTGGCGACTGGATTTCCGAGGATCAGGAGCCGCGCCTTCTTCGACAGCCGCGCCAGCGCGCCGAGCACGATCGGCGCCGCCGGATCGACGCAGGTCGCGGTCTGGTGATGCTCGTTGAGCATGATCTCCATGCCCTCGTCCTCGGCGATCAGCCATTCGTCGAGGAAGCGGTCGTAGAGCTTCGCCCCTTTTTCCGGGTCGTAGTTCTTGTTGGGAAGATTGACGCGGATCGACTCGTACTCGTCGGCCGGCGGCAGGTAAGGATAGGCGTTTTCGCTGAAATGCCAAGCTTTCATCGTTTCGCTCCGAAACCGGGATTTGTTCTTGTTGGTCAGGCGTTGAGAAACGCGAGGACTTTGGTGAGAAGCACTTGTGGCTGCTCGAGTTGCGGTGAATGACCGGCCTTCGCGATCGTTTCGGTCCGGGCATCCGGCAACAGCCCCGCATAACCCTGTAGATATTGGGCGGAAACCAATCCGTCGCTTTCGCCGCGCACGAACAGTGCCGGTACGGTCACCCGATGCAGCCGGTGCTTGAGCTTGGGATTGTGCATGTACGGCTCCCAGGCGATCAGCGCGAGGGTCTCGCGGTTGCGCACCATGGCGGCGATCGCTTCCTCCGGCATCGTCTTGAGATCGGGGCGGAACTTGTCCGGGTCGTGGAAGATCAGCTTCGCGAATTTCTCCTGCGGCATGGCGAACACGTCAGGGATATCGAGCTTGTCCGGCGTACCGATCTTCACCCCGACCGGGCCGATCATGACCAAGCGCTTGATCCGCTCGGGCACCTTGGTTGCGATTTCGGCGGCGATCCATCCGCCGATCGAACAGCCGACCAGGTCGACCTTGCCGTGGTCCAGGCGGTCCATCAGTTCGAGATAGATGTGTGCCATGTCGTCGACGCTGTCGGCCCAGTCCGGCAGGCTGGACTTGCCGAAGCCCGGATGCGAGGGCGCGATCACGCGTCGCTCCTTTGCCAACAAGGCGAGAAACGGATCGCCTGCTGTCACGCCTTGGCCACTGTGCAGGAACAGCAGCGGCGCGCCCTGTCCGCCCTCGAATAGCTCGATCTCCGCGCCGGCGATCGAAAGGGTCCTTCGCTCCAGGGTATTTGCTACGTCAGTCATTCTCGTCCTTTCGCGGGCGTCCGGAATCCTTATCCACAGGTTCGTTCGGTGCTATTTGAGCCCGAAGAACGTCTGCGCGTTGCGGTAGCAAATCTTCTCGTTGTCGCCCTGCGGAATGTCGAGCGACGCCATGACGTCCATCGAGCCGCGGATATAGCCGGCGCCGCCGCCCGGGCCGAACGGCGCGTCGGAAGCGAACAGGACATGGTCCGCGCCGAAGAATTCCAGTCCGCACACGGTTCCCGCCCGCGAGCCGCAGAGAGCCGTGTCGCCATAGAATTGCTTGAAGCAGTCGAGCAGTGGCTTGCCGAGGCTTGGCAGCACGTGGCTGTAGTCCTCGTCCGAGGTGCGGCTGCCGAGCGTCGCCCATCCAGTGTCGATGCGTGCGTCGAAGAACGGGATCATGGCGCCGAGATGATGCGTCAGGATCTTGATGTCGGGGAACTTGGTCATGACGCCGGAGAACACCAGCCGCGCCATGGTGGCGCTTGTCTCGTAGGGCCAACCGAAGATCGTCCAGATTTCGTAGCGGGACTTTTTCTCGGCGGGAAAGTCGGGCACGTTCGGCGTGCGCGCCGGATGCAGGCAGATCGGCTTGCCGGTCTTGGCCGCGAGCTCGAAGATCGGCAGGAACTGCGGTTCGTCGAGGCAGTGGCCGTTGACGTGGGTGTGCAGTTGCAGCCCGTTGGCATTGCCCCGGACCAGGATGCGCTCGGCCTCCTTCACCGCCGCGTCGGGATTGTCCATCGGCAGCGCGCCGACATAGCCGACGAAGCGGTTCGGATGCCTGGCGCACAGCTCAGCGAGGCCGTCGTTGGCGACCTTGGCGAACTCCGGCGTCTTGTCCGGACGGGTCAAACCTTCCAGCGGCGGCAGCCCGAGCGAGATGACTTCGGTGTAATCCTGGAACGGCTCCATCATCTTCAGCCGTGCATCCAGGTCCCAGACCGTGCGAACGCCCTGCATGCGCTTGCCGACGTCGGTCGTTCCGCCCGAGGTTTCCGACATCAGACGGAAGACGCTCTGTGGGAAGAAATGACAGAAGGCGTCGATGTAACGCATGGTTGTTTCCTCTTGTATTTTTTCCGCCGTAGAGGCGGGTTAGGCGCGAAGCGCCGTAACCCGCCGTTTCTCGCGCGATCGGTGGGTTGCGCGCTGACGCGCTCAACCCACCCTACGATTCATTGTTGCTCCGGCACGTCGTAGCTCGCCATTAGGTCATCTACCGAACCAGTCCATTCGTGCCACGGCCCGGTCAGGTAGCTGTACATGTTCATAACGAAGCTTGGCCCCGCGTAGAACTTCTCATATTGCATGTGCCGCCCGGCAAAATCGGAGCCGAGCAGGTCCCACGCCAGCTTGAACAGCTTCATGCGGTCCTTCGCGGTCTGTCCGGGCACCGACCAATACGTCTCGAAGGTCTTGCTTAGCTTGGCATCTCGCAGGACCGACACGTCGGCCGGCATCTGGAAGACGCCGGCGCCCATCAGTTCGCGCACCGTATCGCAGATCTCCGAGTGATGGTTGGTGCACCAATGCAGCGCACCGTAGACGTAGCGGCGGTTGACGGTGTGGAAGCCTGCCACCTGTTCCTCGCCGCAATTGATCGCGCCCATGAGCAGGCCTTCCAGCGTCGCCTCCATCGCGGCGAGCTGGCCGAGCGTGAACTGCACGGCAGGGATGTGGGTGACGTTGTTGAGGTCGGCCAGCTTGCGGGCGATGCCGACGATCAGCTTGAGCTTCTCCAGGAAACGAATGTTGGCTTGGTGATTGGCCATGGCGTGACCGGGCGTGCGCATGTAGATCGCCCGCGTCATCTCCACGTTGTTGTGGCAGAATATTCGTTCCCACGGCACCTTGACGTTCTCGAACAGCACGGCGCTGTCGTTCTCGTCGAAGCGGGAGGCGAGCGGATTATCGAACTCGCTCGTCGCCGAGGCCTCGTAGGACTTGCGCGACCAGATGCTCACGCCGGGTGCGTTGAGCGGCACAGCGCAGGTGATCGATTCCGCCGCTTGGTCCGGCGCCACCGGCTGCAGGTTGCCGCACCAAGTCTCGTGGCAGAATGCGGACGAGGTGCCGAGCATCTTCAGGCCGTTGATCGTGACGCCCTGGTCGTCCTCGGCGACTACGCGTAACGTCGTGGGCGTACGTTTCGGCCCCTCGCCGGGCGCGAGGTTGCGCCAGCCCTGCGGATTGGTGACGGTGTGTGAGGCGAAGATATCGTCCTTGCGCATGTGCTCGTAGTAGTTGCGCATGTTGTCGCCGAAGCCGGGCCGGATGTCGTCGAACATCGCCGGATCCATGACGAGCCCGCTGACATAGCTGGGGAAGTTGTCGGGCGAGCGGCCAAGCAGGCCATGTGTCCAGGACGCAATGCGCCGATGCGTTTCGAACCGGCGCTGCAAATCTTCGCGCGTGCGCGGCAGGAGGAAATAGGACGAGTAGGTGTCACCCTCCTCCTCGAACGTCATCACGTCGCGGTTTTCCGGTGCGCGCTTCCGGTCGTAGATCATGGCGAATGATCGCGCCGCGTTGCGGAACGCCGGATGGGTGGTGACGTCGTCGACCAGGTCGCCGCCGAGATAGACCCGGCGGCCGTCGCGGATGCTCTCCAGATACTCCTTGCCGGTCATCAGCATGCGTTGGTCCCCTGAATTATTGTGCCCCGGACGCGCTGCAACACGAAGCGTAGCGTAGTGTTGCGGCGCAGAGCCGGGGCCGTTCCAGATGCCGGCTTTGGAATGGTCCCGGTTTCGCAGCGCATCGTTCCACGCTGCGCTGCGCCCGGGACACGCATCAACTGAGGTCATCCCTTACCGGCGCCGCGCGAGAGCGGCAGCTTGGCGAGTTCGCCTACGACGTCGCGGTTGAGCTCGAAGCCGAGGCCGGGCGCGTCGGGAAGGGTCATGAAGCCATCTTTCGGCGTCGGCAAGCCGGTGTAGATCTGCCGGCACAGCTCCACCGCCAGATAGTGGTGCTCCACCAGCGTGCCGTTGGCGAGCCCGGCCTGCAGATGCATGTTGTGGAACGACCAGGCGCCGCCATTGGCGACCGGGACGTTGAACGCCGCCGCCAGCGCCGCGACCTTGACACTTTGCGTGAAGCCGCCGCTGATGACGACGTTCGGCTGCAAGTAGTCGACCGCCTCGTGCAGCAGGAGATCACGGAAGCGGAACAGCAGCCCCTCGTTCTGCCCGCAGGCGAGCGCCATGCCGGTCTGCCGCCGAAGCTGCGCCATTTGCAATGCGTCGTTCTGCGTGAGCGGCTCCTCGAAGAAGGAGATGCCGTGCGGCTTGATCATCTCGGCGAGGCGGGTGGCGTGGTAAAGGTCGAGACTGCAATTGGCGTCGATATAGAGTGCGATGTCCGGCCCGACCGCCGTGCGGACGGCGGCGATGCGGGCTTCGTCCTCGCGGATGATGTCCTCGATTGGCCGCACGTCGCGACGGCGCAGCGCTTCATGACCGACGGTCATCTTCAGCCGCCGGAAGCCCTGCGACACCCACAACCGGGCGGCGTCTGCGAGCTGCTCGCGATCGAAGAAGCCAAAACCGAACGTGGCATAGATCGGCACGCGCGGCCTGGCACCACCGATCAGCCGCCAGATGGGCTGATTGAGCGCCTTGCCCTTGATGTCCCACAGCGCCACGTCGATCGCCGCCAAGGCATGCGCGGCGTAGCCGGTCTGTCCGCGGGGCATGAGCGTCCAGTAGAGCTTGTCCCAAATTCGCTCGTGCGCTAGCGGATCGTCACCGATGATCGCCGGGCCGGCGACCGCGTCGATGATGCGGGCGACGACCTCTTCCTCGGTGATGGCGGTGAAGCCGTGGCCGACGATGCCGTTATCGGTCTCAACCTCGACGACACACGCCGACAGCGATGCGGCCTTGTCGAGCCCCAGCAGCGTGACCTGCAGGGGGACGTTGAGGGGTGTGGCGGCGATGCGGGCGATCTTCATGGCACTCTGTCCTATCGTGTCCCGGACGCGGTGCGGCATGCAATGCTGCACCGCTGATCCGGGACCGTTCCACACTCCGAATGCGCGACGGTCCCGGGTCTGCGGCGCATCGCTGCTCGCTGCGCCGCGCCCGGGACACGAAACCATCACTCGCTCCGGCGGACCATGAAATCGCGGCCGAGCAGGCTATAGCCGGCGAGCACGATCACAAGGATCGCGACCAGCAGTACCAAGCCGAGCGCGGCGGCGGCTTCGAGCGCTCCCTCGTCGGCCAGGTTGAGCAGCATCACCGACATCACGCGCGTATCCGGCCCATAGAGGAAGATGGCGGTGCTCAATTCGCGTGTCGCCGGAATGAAGACCAGAAGCCAGGCGCCGATCAGGCTGCGCCTGAGCAGCGGCACTACGACGCGGCGGATCGCGGTGAGCCGGCCGCCACCGAGTATGCGCACCGCTTCCTCCATCTCGGGATTGATGCCGCGAATGGCGGCGGCGCTGTTGGCATAAGCGATCGGCAGGAAGCGCGTCGCGAACGCAAGGATCATGATTGCTGCCGTGCCGTAGAGCGCGAACGGCCAGGCTGCATAGGCGGCATAGAAGCCGATGGCGAGCACGATGCCGGGCACGACGAACGGCGCCAGGCACAGGAAGCTGAGCACGCCGCCCCACGGCATCAGCTTGCGGTGAACGATGTAGGCGATCGCGAGCGCGAGCCCCAGCGCGAGCGACGCCGCGGCTGCCGCGAACCAAAAGGTGTTGACCATCGATTGCAGCGTTGCCTGCCGTTCGAACAGGATGACGATGAAATTGTCGAGGGTGAAGTTGCCGTGCTGAAATCCGCGGTTCCAGCTCTTGGCGAACGCCGCCTGGGCGATGACGATGAACGGCAGGATCACCGACAAGGTGCAGACAAACAGGCAGCCGCCGAGCGCAATCCAGCGCCAGCGGCCGAGCGCGATCGTGCGCCGTTCGCCGCCCTTGCCGGTCATGGTCACATGGCCGCGCCGGCCGATCAGGTGTTGCTGTAAGAGATAGAGCGCCACAGTCACCGCGAGCAGCGGCAGGGCGTAGGCCTGCGCGACCTCGACCCGCACCGGGTAGCTGAAGAACTCGAGCATCTGTGTGGTGACGACGTTATAGCGCGCCGGAATCGCGATCATCGCCGGCGAGCCGAACAGCGCGATGGCTTCGAGAAAGGTGATGATCGCCCCACCAAGGATCGCGGGCAGGGCCAGCGGCAAGGTAATGTGCAATGTCGTGCGCCATTTCGCGGCGCCGAGAATGGCGGAGGCGTCCTCCATCTCCGACGACACCGTTTCGAGCGCCGCGGTGACGAAGACGAACAGGTACGGATAGCTGTAGATCGCGATGATGAAGACGAGGCCGGGAAACGTGAAGATGTCGAGCAGGCCGCTGTCGGCGCCGGTAATCGCCCTATAGGCGGTGTTGAGCCAGCCGGCATTGGGTCCCGCCAGCAGGATCCAGGCAAGCGCGCCGAGATAGGGTGGCGTGATGAAAGCGCCGAGCGTCAGGATCCGCACCAGCGTCTTGCCGGGCATGTCGGTGCGTGACACCGCCCAGGCCATCGGCACCGCGACGGCGGTGCAGAGCGCCGTGACCGCCAGGCCCATGACGAGGGAATTGCCGAAGGCGACGAGGTAGCGGGTGCGCCCGTAGGCGGCGGCGAAGTTCGCCAGCGTGAACGCGCCCGTCCTCGGATCGACGAGGCTGCCGATCACCAGCCGCGCCAGCGGATGCACCACCAGGATGACGAGGATGGCGACGAGCGCCCACCACAGCAGCGTGGTGGGGTCGAAGCTGCGGAGTTGCCGGTGAGGCTCTATAGGGGCGGGCCTTGTGCCCGCCCGCGGGCGACCACAAGGGTCGCCCCTACGGTGCGGGGGCGCGCGCGACACGCTACATCACTGCCCGAACACGTCGCGCCACGATTCAGCAACCTGCGGAATGCCCTTCGTGGTCTCCTCGATGGTCGGCCGGACGGTCTTGATCTCAGTCACCGACTTCGCGCCGGGCAGCGGCTTCACGTCGGCACGCATCGCTTCATAGCGGGCCTTTACCAGGATGCCGCCGAATTCCGGCCCGAGCAGGAATTCCATGAACAGCTTGGCGCCGTTCGGGTGCGGCGCGTTCTTGAGTACGGCGGACGGCGTGGCAACCAGGATCGATCCGTCGGTCGGATAGACCACCGCCAGCGGCTTGCCCTTGTCGGCATTCTCCAGGATCGGCGCGATCGGGGCCGCCGTGACCAGCCGTTCGCCGGATGACACCAGATTGACGGCATCGAACAACGAGCGGCCGACCTGCGGCTTCTGCTTTTCCAGCCGCTGGAGGAACGACTTGCCGTACAGCTTGTTCATCTGCGCCGCCCAGTTCCCGGCGAACCCGCTGAAGGCCGGGTGCCCAAGCGCGATCTTGCCGATCCATTTGGCGTCGAGCAGGTTGGTCCAGTTCTGCGGCGCCTCGTCCGCCTTCATCTTCTCCTTGTTGTAGGCAATGATGATGACGCTGGCGACCGTGGAATGGAACATGCCGTCCTTGTCGAGACCCTGGAACGCCGGCAGCAGCCTGGTGGCGTTCTCCGGCTTGTAGGCCATGAGCGCGCCTTGCTCCTTCAGCGTCACGAAATTTCCCACGTCGACGGAGCTGAAGACGTCGGCGTTGCGGGCGTTCTGCGACAGGTCCTGAGTCAGGCGCTGAAACATCACCTGCGACGGCGCCCGCACGACATTGACCTTGGGGCCGTACTTGGCGGTAAAGGCCCGTCCCGCGGCCTCGGCATTGCGCGCATCGATGCTGGCGACGTACCAGGTCACCTGGCCTTCCTTGCGCGCGGCCTCCTCCAGCGCCTTCATGTCGGCGAGAGCGGTCGTGCTGCCGCCGACACATGCCGCTAACAGCGCCGACAGAGCCAGCCGTCGATTGAGCTTGATCATGATCTCCTCCGAGAGTGTTCGCAGTCCCCACGCTGCTTTCTTTCTTGGTGACTTTCCAGGCCCCCGTCGATCCGGCGATCGGTCGCACGTCTCGGCCGAGCGCCACGCCTTATGGATCCATCGTGGCCGGGGGATTCAGTCAGCTTTCCGGCCCGTTCGGCAGCACACGAGTGTCGCGAATTCGAAGTTCGCCCCATCTTGCGGCACTCTCTGAGCGAACTTCGAATTCGAAGGACACTGGCAACGTATTGATTCTAGTGTCGCTTTGATTCGGAAGTTCGCTCCGGAGCAAGCCAAGCACTCACGCGAACTTCCGAATCGCGACACGAGACCAGCGTTCTGATGTTGGTGGCGCTTTGCGGCGGAATTCCTGATGGCCCCTCCGCGTCACCCGCCGAAGGACTAAGTTCTTTCAAGGCCGCGTGTTTTCGAGGAACTCGGACAGCTCCCGCCCCAATGCTTCCAGCGCGGCCCGGAAACTCGATCCGGCCAACCGACTCGATGCAAACGAAACCTATTCCAGTTGCGGGAATTGGTATGTCGTTGCGGACTGCCGTCAGACGTTCGGCGTCGGGCTAGGATCGGTGACGGGGGTGAGGCATAAGCGACGGCAAGGGGGGACCATTTTGACCGCGATCGTCGAAACCGACATTCCGGCGCGCCTTGACCGCCTTCCCTGGGGCCGGTTTCACACCCGCGTCGTCGTCGCGCTCGGCGTGACCTGGATTCTTGACGGGCTGGAAGTCACGCTCGCCGGTGCGCTGTCGGGAGCGCTCAAGCAAAGCCCGGTGCTGCAATTGTCCAATACCGACATCGGGTTGGCGGCGAGCGCCTATCTGGTCGGCGCGGTGCTCGGCGCGCTGTTCTTCGGCTGGCTGACGGACCGGCTCGGACGCAAGAAGCTGTTCTTCATCACGCTCGCGGTCTACCTGGTCGCGACCGGCGCGACCGCGTTTTCGTGGGACTTCTGGAGCTTCGCGCTGTTTCGGTTTCTCACCGGCGCCGGCATCGGCGGCGAGTACACCGCCATCAACTCCACCATTCAGGAGCTGATCCCGGCGCGCGTGCGCGGCTGGACCGATCTTGTCATCAACGGCAGCTTTTGGGTCGGCGCCGCGATGGGGGCGCTGGGATCGATCGTCTTGCTCGATCCGGCGATCATCGATCCGGAAATCGGCTGGCGGCTGGCCTTCTTCATCGGTGCGGCGCTGGCGCTGGTCATCTTCGTCATCCGGATGTGGATCCCGGAAAGTCCGCGATGGCTGATGACCCACGGACGGATCGGGGAGGCGGAGCGTATCGTGGCGGACATCGAAGGGCGGCTGCTGGCCGGCGCGTCGATGGGTCGCGCGACCGCGTTGTCGCGCGTGCGCCTGCGCATGCGGACATCCACGCCGCTTGCCGAGGTCGCGCGGACGCTGATCCACCGTCACCGCCAGCGGACACTCGTCGGGCTGACGCTGATGGCGTCGCAGGCGTTTTTCTACAACGCGATCTTCTTCACCTATGCGCTGATCCTCACCGATTTCTACGACATCCGCGCCGACCATGTCGGCTGGTACCTCTTGCCGTTTGCCCTCGGCAACTTCATGGGCCCGGTGCTGCTCGGCCGCCTGTTCGACACGATCGGGCGCCGCATCATGATCGCGTTCACCTACGCGGTCTCCGGGCTGCTGCTGGCCGCGGCCGGCTGGCTGTTCATGCGCGAGTTGATTTCGGCGGAGACGCAGACCGTCTGCTGGATGGTGATCTTTTTCTTCGCTTCGGCAGCGGCGAGCTCGGCTTATCTCACCGTGAGCGAGACCTTCCCGCTGGAAATCCGCGCACTGGCGATCGCCTGCTTCTACGCCGTCGGAACCGGCGTCGGCGGCGTCGTCGGCCCGTGGCTGTTCGGGGTGCTGATCGATACCGGCAGCCGAACAAGCGTCTTCGGCGGCTATCTGCTCGGTGCCGTGCTGATGCTGGCGGCGGCGGGCGTGCAGTGGCGCTGGGGCGTCGCGGCGGAGCGCAAGCCGCTGGAGCAGGTCGCACGGCCGCTGGCGTTCTTGGATTAACGGGCTGCCCCGGGCATTACGCCGCCAATTCGCGCATGATTCGGTAGAGCCGCGATTGTCCCTCGAAGCCGATGCCGGGGCGGTTGGACAGCGTGACCGTGCCGTTCTCCACCCGTGCATCGTCAGCGAAGCCGCCGAAATCGCCGAACACGCCGGGATAGGACTCGGCGCCGCCGAGGCCGAAGCCGGCGGCGATGGCGAGCGACATCTGGTTGCCGCCGTGCGGGAACAGCGATGACCGCGACCAGCCGTGGCGTTCGAGCATGGCGACGGTTCGCCCGTATTGCACGATGCCGTAGGCCTGCGGCGGATCGATCTGGATGATGTCGTGATCGCGTCGCCAACCGCCGAAGCGCACCAGGTTCTCCACGTCCTGCGTGGAATAGAGGTTCTCGCCGGTGGCCAGCGGCGCGTCGTAGACGCTCGCAAGCTCGGCGAACAGTGCGTAGTCGACCGGATCGCACGGCTCTTCGTACCAGCGCAGGTTGAACGGACTGAGCGCCTTGGCATAGGCGAGCGCTTCATCACGGCCAAACTTGCAGTTCGCATCGACGGCGAGCTGGGCGTTGCCGAGCACCGTCTTCACCGCCTCGATGCGGCGCACGTCGTCGGCGAGCGGCAGGCCGCCGACCTTCATCTTCACCATGGTGTAGCCGGCATCGAGATGGCGGCGCATCTCGTCCTGCACGTCGGCGAAGGTCTGGCCCGGCGCGTACCAGCCGCCGCCGACATAGCAGAACATCTTGTCGGGAACCTTGCCGCCGCTGTAGCGCTCGGCCAACAGCCGGTGCAATGGCTTTTCGGCGATCTTGGCAGCCGCGTCCCACACCGCGACATCGATGGTGCCGATGGCGTTCGAGCGCTCGCTGTGCCCGCCGGCCTTCTCCCGCCGCATCATACAGCCGAGGATTTTCTCCGGGTCGAGGTTGTCGCCGCTCCCGTTGAGCAGGCCTTCCGGCTTGGCGCGCAGGATGCGCGGAATGAAGCGCTCGCGCATCGCCGCGCCGCAGGCATAGCGGCCGGTGGAGTTGAAGGCATAGCCCACCACCGGCCGGCCATCGCGAACGACGTCGGTGACCACCGCGACCACCGACGTCGTCATTTCCGAGAAGTCGAAGCTCGAATTCGCCAGATTCGACCTGAGCGGAACCGCCGTCTCGCGAATGTCGACGATGCGCATCGTTTGCTTATCCGTTCGTCCCCGCGAAAGCGGGGACCCAGGACGGTAGAACTGAGAGGCCTGAGTCTGTGGCCCCTTGGATTCCCGCTTACGCGGGAATGAACGGTATAAGGTCTAGATCTTCTTGATCTTGGCCTTCTCGATCACGTCCTTCCACTTGGCGATCTCGGCCTTGACATAGGCGGTGAAGTCCGCCGACGAGTCGCCCTCCGGCACGATTCCGAGCTGCAACAATCGCGCGCTGATATCGGGCGTCTTCACGATCGTCAAGATTTCCTGCTGCAACACATCGACGATCGCCTTTGGCGTTCCGGCCGGGACGAACACGCCGGTCATGGTTTCGGCCTCCTGGTCCTTGATGCCGAGTTCCCCGAGTGTGGGAATGTTGCTCCCTGGCAGGCGCTTCTTGGTGGTGACCGCGAGCGCGCGCAGCTTACCCTCGTTGATCAGATTCATCGAATTGCCGATGGCGCCGCAAGCGACCGGCGTGTGGTTGCCGAGCAGCGACTGAATCATCGGGCCGCCGCCCGCAAACGGCACGGTGACGAAATCGAGCCCGAGGCGGATCTTGAGCATCTCGATCGACAGCGAGGGGGTCGTGCCGGCGCCGGGCGAACCGACGCTGTGCTTGCCCGGCTCTTTCTTGATGAGGTCGACCAACTCCTTCAGGTTCTTGGCCGGAACGCTTGGATTGGCCATCCACGCATTTGGCGATGCACCCGCCTTGGTGACCGGGATGAAGTCCTTGCTCACGTCGTACGGAACTTTGTTGTACAGGCTTGGATTGACGACGATGCTGGAGGAGGCGAACAGGATCGTGTAGCCGTCGCCGGGCGCCTTGGCCGCATTGCCCATCCCGATATTGCCGCCGGCGCCGCCCTGATTCTCGATGTAGAACTGCTGGCCCAGCTTCTCCGACAGCTTCTGCCCGATCAGCCGCGCGGCAATATCGGTCACGCCGCCGGCCGGGAATGGGACGATGATCTTGACGGTCTTGGCCGGATATTGCTGCGCGAAGGCGGAGCCGGCCAGGACCAGCGCGGCCAGTGAGACCAGAACGCGGATAATCGATTGCATATCTCCCTCCCGTGAATTCGCAAATGGGCCCGCTGGCCCTTATTGAGCGGTGCTGTATCTTCGCCGCTGCAGTCGCCGCAGTAAACGGGAAATGCATACCAGAAGATTGGCTTCATGCTCGGACACAATCGCAAAATGACTGGGGCGGAATGCCTCGCGGACATGCTGAAAGGCTACGGCGTCACGCACGTTTTCCACGTCCCTGCGGTGTTGCGCCGCACCTTCGCCGAGATGGAGCGCCGCACCGAGATCAAGCGGCTGCACGTGCACGGGGAAAAGTCGGCGGCCTACATGGCGGACGGTTATGCACGTGCGACCGGCAAGCCCGGAGTGTGCATGGCGCAGGTGATCGGCGCGCTCAATCTCGCCGCGGGCCTGCGCGACGCCTGGCTGGCGCATTCGCCGGTGATCGCCTTTACCGGCGGGCGCGAGCCGAAGAACAAATTCCGCAAGGTCTACCAGGAGGTCGATGACGTGCCGGCGTTCGAGCCGGTGACCAAATTCAACGCGACCGTCGACGACGTAGCCCGTTTCCCGGACATGGTGCGGCAGGCGTTCCGTGCCGCGGTGTCGGGAACGCCCGGCCCGGTGCATCTGCAGTTCCGCGGCAACGAGGGGCAGGTCGACGCCGAAGAGGCTGAGATGGAGCCGCTGGTCGAGCCGCTGTTTGCGCGCGTGCCGCCGTTTCGTCCCGAGCCGGACCTGGCGCAGATGCGCGTTGCGCTCGACCTTTTGCAAAAGTCCGATCGCCCGGTGATTGTCGCCGGCGGCGGCGTGCGCGCCTCCGGCGCAGGTCCGGAGCTGGTGGCCTTCGCCGAGGCGCTGGGCATCCCGGTTGCGACCTCGCTCAACGGCAAGGATTCGATCCCCGGCGCGCATCCGCTCTCGGTCGGCGTGGTCGGTTCCTATTCGCGCGAGAGCGCCAACCGGGTGGTGAACCAGGCCGATCTGGTCTGCTTCATCGGCACCGAGACCGGCGGCATGACCACGCATTTCTGGGCGGTGCCGAAGATCGGCATTCCTGCGATCCAGATCGACATCGACCCGGAAGCGCTCGGCCGCAACTACCCGCTCCAAGCCGCCGTGCTTGGCGATGCCAGGGCGACGCTGGCGCGCATGCGCGCCGAGGCGGATGGGTCGACGATGAGCCGGCGGCGCGTCTGGGTCGAGCAGGCGCAGGCGATCTGCCGCGAATGGCAAGACAAGTATCGTCCTATGCTCGACTCCGACGCGGTCCCGATTCGTCCGGAGCGGATATGCGGGGACTTGACCAAGTACATCCCGGACAATGCGATCGTCGTCGTCGACACCGGCCATGCCGGCATGTGGATGGGCGGGATGTATGATCTGCGCAACGCATCGCAGGGCTACATACGCTCGGCTGGCCACCTCGGCTGGGCGTTTCCGGCCGGCCTCGGCGCCAAATGCGGGGCGCCGGAGCGTCCGGTCGTGGTGTTCACCGGCGATGCCGGTTTCTGGTATCACATCGGCGAGATCGAGACCGCGGTGCGCTGGAAGATCAACACCGTGACGGTCGTCAACAACAACTCAGGCGGCAACCAGTCGAAGCGCGGCTTCGACCGCGCCTATGGCGGTACGCAGACCGAGCGGGCGCGGGAACTCTGGACCTATACCAAGACCAATTTCGCCAAAATCGCCGAGAACATGGGCGCGGTTGGCATCCGCGTCGAGCGGCCGAAGGACATTGCGCCGGCGCTGCACCGGGCGCTCGCCGCCGATCGGCCGGTGATCATCGACGTGGTCACCGACATCGACGTGCTGGCGCCGACGGCGGTGAGCTGAAGTATGGCCGAAAAGTATGGGCGATATTTCAATAGGCTATGTCGTGACCGGGAATCGTCATTGCGAGCCCGCAGGGCGAAGCAATCCAGGCTGTGGTACTCCGCCCTCGATTGCTTCGGCGGCTGCGCCGCCTCGCAAAGACGGCGAAAACGGCGACCCAGTCAACGCGGAGTTTGCCGCAGGAATGCGCTACGCTTCCCCGATCTCGCGCAGAATCTCGTCGGTGTGTTCGCCGAGGCGCGGCGCGGGGCGCGGGCTTGCCATCGCCTCGCCGCCGATCACGATCGGCGTGCGGACCCCGGGGATGGTGCCGTTCGGCGCTGCCTCGCTCGGCAGTGCGAGCTGCATCTTGCGGTGGATCACCTGCGGGTCGGCGAAGACGTCGTCGAGATTGTTGATCGGTCCGGCGGGCACGTTGACGGCATCGAGCTTCGCCAGGATTTCCGCGCGCGTCAGCGTGGCGGTGACCTCGCAGAGCGACGGGATCAGCGTCTCCCGGTTCACCACCCGGTCGGCATTGGTCTTGTATTTCGGGTCGCGGCCGACCTCGGGCGCGCCCAGCGCACCGCACAGCTTCACGAACTGCGCGTCGTTGCCGCAGGCGATGATCACGAAGCCATCCTTCGCCGGGAACACCTGATAAGGCACCACGACCGGATGCGCGTTGCCGATCCGTCCGGGCGCCGTTCCGGTCGCAAAATAGCTCAGGGCCTGATTGGCGAGGACGCCGGACTGGGTATCGAGCAGAGCGGTATCAACCAGGGTGCCCTTGCCGGTCTTTTCCCGTTCCGCCAATGCGGCGAGAATGCCCACGGCCGAATAGACGCCTGTGAAAATGTCCGCCACCGGAATGCCGATCCGCATCGGCTCGCCGTCTTGCAGGCCAGTGACGCTCATGATCCCCCCCATGCCTTGCACCAACAGGTCGTAACCGGCCCGCGGCGCATAGGGGCCGTCCTGGCCGAAACCGGTGACCGAGCAATAGATCAGGCCAGGGTTGAGCGCCGAGAGGCTCTGGTAGTCGAGGCCGAACTTGGCAAGGCCGCCCACCTTGAAATTCTCGATCAGGACGTCGGAGCGCGCAGCGAGCCTGCGGACGACGTCACGGCCTTCCTCGCTGTCGAAGTCGATCTCGATCGAGCGCTTGCCGCGATTAGTGGCATGGAAATAGGCGGCCCCCAGGTGCCCGCCGTCGGCGGCCGGCATGAACGGGGGTCCCCAGCCGCGGGTATCGTCGCCCGCTCCCTTGCGTTCCACCTTGATCACGTCGGCGCCGAGATCGGCCAGAATCTGGCCCGCCCATGGGCCGGCAAGAATGCGGGCGAGTTCGAGAACACGCAGGCCGGTCAACGGACCCGACATCAAGAGGCTCCTTCGAGGCTAGTGCCGCCGATTTGAAGTTCCTACAGCAGTTGCAGCAAGCTCGTTCAGGACCTTCAAATCGAAAAGCGGCACTAGAATCATAGATTTGCTAGTGCCCTTTTGCTTCCGAAGTTCATGTCAGAGGTTGCTGCAATGTATTACGAACTTCGGAAGCGGGGCACTAGGCTCGGCCGGAATTCCCGCCGGACGGCCGGAACGGCAGTTTCTGTGGCCTGCCGAGCCAAATTTGTCTATATGCCGGGAAACGATTTCGGGTTTCGCGGGGTTTACTGTCCCGCTCCCCCCAGGATTTCAGCCCGCATGAACACGTCGTTTTTCGGTGAGTTGTTACAGACGATCTCCGAGCGCGGCCGGGCGCTTCTGGACCTGACGCGCGACCGGCGCAACGGCGGGCAGACACAGTCGGAGACCTTCGTCGAACTGTGCGAGGAGTTGCTCTCCGGTCGTGGCGAGGCCTCCGGCGTCGCGCTGGCGCGTGAAATCCTGGCACGCTACGCGACCCTGACCATTGGGCCGCGCGTCGCCTTCTTCGAGGCGCTGGCGCACCGGTTCGGTCCTGACCAGACGCGGCTTTATGTTGCTATGGAGGCGTGGCGGACCTCGCCGACAGAGGAGACCGCGGCGGAATTGCACCTGGCCTCGGAGCCGCGCCGGATGGAACTGTTCCGGCGCCTCAACCTTGCGCCCAACGGTACGGCGGCACTTGTGCACATGCGCGAGCAACTGATCGACGCTATGGACCATCGCGACGATCTAGCCGGCGTCGACACCGCGTTCGTCCATCTGTTCTCGTCGTGGTTCAACCGCGGCTTCCTGGTGCTGCGCCATATCGATTGGTCGATGCCGGCAGTCGTGCTCGAGAAGATCATCAAATATGAAGCCGTGCACGAGATCCACGACTGGGACGACTTGCGGCGGCGGATCGATCCGCCGGACCGCCGTTGCTTCGCGTTCTTTCATCCGGCACTGGTGGACGAGCCGCTCGTCTATGTCGAAATCGCTTTGACCCGCGACATACCCAACGCAATTGAACCGATCCTCGCCACCAAGCGCGAAGCGATCGATCCGATGAAAGCGACCACGGCGGCGTTCTATTCGATCTCCAACTGCCAACGCGGTCTCGCCGGCGTATCGTTCGGCAACTTCCTCATCAAGCAGGTGGTGGAGGAAATTTCGCGTGACCTGCCGCGCCTGTCCACGTTCGTGACGTTGTCGCCGGTGCCGGGCTTTGCCGAATGGCTGCGCCGCGAGTGCGCGTCTGAAGCCTCAACAGCATTGACGGAGCAGGACAAGGCTGTACTTTCGCTCCTTGATCAGCCGGACTGGTGGCAGGATCCCGATATAGCGGAACTGCTGCGCGAGCCGGTGCTGCGCGCCGCCGGCTGGTATTTCCTCTATGGGCGCAACCGGCGCGGAACCCCGGTCGATCCGGTGGCCCGCTTTCACCTCGGCAACGGCGCGCGCCTCGAACGCATCAACTGGCTCGCCGACCGGTCGGAGAAGGGCATCCGCCAGTCGCACGGGCTGATGGTGAACTACCTCTACGACATCGGTGACATCGAGAAGAACCACGAGGCCTATGCGGAGCAACGCATCGTGGTCGCTGCGAGTGCGGTGACGCGCCTCGTCAAGGGAGCGCCGAAAGACGTGGTGCCGGTGCCGGCGTAACAAACTCGGATCTTTCGGCTGTCATCCCGGACAGCAGCGCAGGCAAGTTTACGCAGCCTGCGTAAACTTGCCTGCGTGCGGCGATCCGGGACCCATGTATCCCTGCGATCAGAAAAATAGATGGGTCCGGCTCTCGTGCTTCGCACTCGGCCGGGATGACAACAGAGAGGGCAGGGCTGCTCACACCTTCCCGTATACCGGCACGACCGCACCGCGGGTTACGCGATTGTCGGGTGACGCAAGGAACAGGATGGTGCTGGCGATCTCGTCGGGCTTTGGCCAGGCCGCATGGTCCGCCCTCGGCATCGCCTCGCGGTTGGACGGGGTGTCGATGATCGAGGGCGCCACGGCGTTGACCAGGATGTCAAGCTTGGCCACCTCTTCCGCCAGCGCCACGGTGAGCGCCGCGACCGCCGCCTTGCTCGCGGTATAGGCCACCATCCTGGCGCCGCTGCGCCATTCCAGGCCAGGACGGGCGGCGATATTGACGATGCGTCCGCCGGCGCCGTTCTTGGCCATTGTCCGCACCGCGGCGGCGCAGCATAGGAAGCAACTGACGAAATTCGTGTCGACCTGCTGCATCAGCGCCGCCTTGCTGGTCTTCGCCACCGCCTCCATGGCAAATCCGCCGGCGATATGGATCGATGCCCAGAGCCGCGGCACACCGTCGAACAGATGGGCGACGCCGGCCTCGTCGGTGAGTTCGGCTTCCACCAAGCGCACATGCGTGTGCGAGCGGTACGGAAACCGTTGCAACTCGCGGTCGTTCACCCAAGGCACGTGACAGACGGCGCCGCCGTCCAGCAGCATGCCGACCAGCGCGGAGCCGAGCGCTCCGGTTCCCCCGGTGACGACAACATGACGGTTGCGAAAATCCATGGCGCGGGGCCCATGCAAGGCCATCACGCTACCATCTCTCCACCTCGGCGGGGAGGGGCAAGGCAAGGCAAGGCAGGGCAAGGCAAGGCAAGGCAAGGCAAGGCAAGGCAAGGCAAGGCAAGGCAAGGCAAGGCAAGGCAAGGCAAGGCAGAACGGATCGCGGGCATGCGCGACAACCTCGCCACCGCCCGGAGTCAACGCAATGAATGATTGTTCCCACAGCAGCCCGATGGCGGAGAGATCATCCCCGTCCGCGCTGGGAGCGCGTTGGCTTGACCTGATGCTCGATCCAGTTGGCGACCTCGCGCACCCGCATGGGCTTGTCGAGTATTGTCCCGTCGATGCGGTGACGCGATGCGAGCGTCCTGTCATCGGGATTGCGGTCGAGCGCATCCAGCTCGGACGTGCAGCGCGTCAGCGCGTCAGTGTCGGTGAACACGCCTTCGCCAACCAGCTTGATTCCGGTGCGCCGCACGATTGCCGCGACCTCACGCGGCGAATACTCCGGATGATATTGGACGGCCCAGGCGACCGACTTCCCCACCCGGAGTTCCATAGCCTGCACTGCGGAGACCGCGTTGGCGGCGAGTACGATCGTGCCCGGCGCCACCGTTTCCACCTCGTCGAGGTGGAAGGTGATCGCATCGAACACCTCGGCCTTGCCGGCATACATCGGATGCGCGCGGCCGCTGACGTTGAGATGGATGCCGCGTCCATAGACCGCTTCGCGCCCTTTGGGATTCTTTCGGACGGTACCGCCGGCAGCGGCAGTGAGCACCTGCAGGCCCCAGCAACTGCCGAACACTGGCACGCCGGTTCTGAGCACCGCCTTCACCAGTTCGATCTGTCGTTCCACCGCCGGCCCGCCGTCATAGACATGCAACGCCGATCCGGTGATGGCGGTGCCGTCATAAGCCTCGATCGCCATATCAAGCGGCAGCGCCATCTCGCTGTCCGCCGGGTAGCAGATGTCAATCGCGGCGCCGGGCAGAAGCTCGCGCAGCAGATCGGCATAGCCTTGGCCGGACGCGACTCCACCGGCGGCAATCTGCAGAGCGCGGCTTTTGGCGGTATTACCGTCGATGACGAGCAGGCGGGTGGAAGACATTGAACTGTCGGTCAGGAGGAGGCAGGAAAGCGATTATATGCGGTCCCGCTGTCGGAATCGCAACGTTCCGCTTGAGGCGTAGGCACGCGCCGCGCATGTAGTTGCCGGGGAGTGATTCGCGCGCATGGCCGACTTCGACCTCGCCATCATCGGCGGCGGCATCAACGGGGTGGGGATCGCCCGCGATGCGGCCGGGCGCGGGCTGCGCGTGGTGCTGGTCGAGCAGAACGACCTTGCCTCCGGGACGTCCTCAGCCTCGACCAAGCTGGTCCACGGCGGGCTGCGCTACCTCGAGCAATGGGCGTTCCGGCTGGTTCGCGAGGCCCTGGCCGAGCGCGAGGTGCTCTTGAGCGCAGCACCGCACCTCATTCGTCCGATGCGGTTCGTGCTGCCGACGGCACCGGGACTGCGCCCGCCTTTGCTCATGCGGCTCGGGCTGTTCCTCTACGATCACCTCGGCGCCCGCAAAATCCTGCCCTCGACCCGCACCGTCGATCTCACGCATCATCCCTATGGGATACCGTTGCAACGCCGCTACCGCAGCGCGTTCGAATATTCCGATTGCTGGGTCGACGACGCACGCCTGGTCGTCCTCAACGCCGTCGACGCCGTCGAGCGTGGTGCGGCGATCCGCACCCGCACGCGCTGCGTCCGTGCCGAGCGTGGCGAGGAATGGCGGCTGATCCTCAACGCCCGCGGGCGCCGTGACGTCGTCACGGCGCGGGCCCTGGTCAATGCAACTGGTCCTTGGGTGGAGCTGGTGGCTGAGACCGTGCTCCGGGTGCCGTCGCGCGGCGTCGCGCGGCTGGTCAAGGGCAGCCACATCGTCGTGCCGCGCCTGTTCGGTCACGACGCCGGCTACATCCTGCAGGCGGCCGATCGCCGTGTCGTGTTCGCACTGCCGTTCGAGCGCGACTTCACTCTGATCGGTACGACCGATCAGGACTTCGTCGGCGATCCGAACGTGGTGGTGGCGAGCGCCGAGGAGATTCAGTACCTCTGCGAGGTGATGAACGGCTATTTTCGCGAAGCCGTGAGCCCCGGTGACGTGGTGTGGTCGTTCGCCGGCGTCCGGTCGCTGCACGCCGACCATGCCGGTGCGGCGCAGGACACAACGCGCGACTATATGCTGGTCCTCGACGAGCGGTTTCACGAGGCCCCGCTGCTGACGGTCTATGGCGGCAAGATCACCACCTATCGCCGGCTGGCTGAGGCGGCAATGGGGCGGCTCGGCCACTTCTTCGCGCCGGGAACGCCGTGGACCGCCAACGCGCCGCTTCCCGGCGGCGATTTCTCCCATGCGCGGTTCGATGCGAGGCTCGAACACGCCCAGACCCGCTGGCCGTTTCTCGGGCCCGACCAGATGCAGCGTTTGTTCCGCGCCTACGGCACCCGGCTCGACCGTGTGCTGGGGGCTGCCCGGAGCCGCGACGATATCGGCCCGTTCTTTGGGCCGGTCCTTTCCGCCGCGGAGGTGCGCTATCTGATGTCGCAGGAATGGGCGGAAACCGCTGACGACGTGCTCTGGCGGCGGAGCAAGCTCGGCCTGACCGTCGACAAGGTGGAGCGGGAGGCGCTGGCGCGGTTCATGGCCAATGAAACCGGCCGATTGGAAGCCCTCTCCACCGGCTGAGCAACCGCGGCTCCATCGCCGGTAAAACCGATATGGTCCAGTGCCGCCGTCGACCTCGTGAGCCGGGTGATTGCGGGATGTCCGGAACCGGACCAAAATATCCAGTCACTCGGCGAGCTGATCGTCGAGGACAAATGACGGCGCATGGATTCCAATAGGCCGAACCCACTCAAAGCACAGTCGAACGGTGGATCTCGATTCGCGCCGTGGTCCGATCCGGCGGAGCAGCCGGTGGTCCGGTTCGAGGACGTGAGCAAGCGGTTCGGAGCGACCGCGGCGGTCGATCGGCTCTCGCTCGACATCTTTCCCGGCGAGTTCTTTGCGCTACTCGGCCCCTCGGGCTGCGGTAAGACGACGCTGCTGCGCATGCTCGCCGGCTTCGAGACGCCGGACGAAGGTCGCATCTTGCTCGACGGTTCCGACATCGCCGCGGTGCCGCCCCACCGGCGGCCGGTCAACATGATGTTCCAGAGCTATGCGCTGTTTCCGCATCTCACGGTCGCCGGCAATATTGCCTTTGGCCTGCGGCAGGAGGGATTGCCGAAGACCGAGATTGCCGAGCGCGTCGGTGCCATGATGGCGCTCTTGCAACTCGGCAGGCTCGGCGAGCGGCGGCCGGATCAGCTCTCCGGCGGCCAGCGCCAGCGCGTGGCGCTCGCCCGTTCGCTGGTCAAGCGGCCGCGGGTGCTGCTGCTCGACGAGCCGATGGCGGCGCTCGACCGAAAATTGCGCGAGGAAACCCAGTTCGAACTGATGGACCTGCAGGCCCGCCTCGGCCTGACCTTCGTCATCGTCACCCACGACCAGGAGGAGGCGATGAAGGTCGCCGACCGAATAGGCGTGATGAATCACGGACGCCTGGTGCAAGTGGCGCTGCCGGAGGAGATCTACGAAAAGCCGAACTCGCGCTGGGTCGCCGACTTCATCGGCGACGTCAATCTGATCGAAGGGCGCGTGACCGTGGCGGACGCAGATGGTGTCGTGGTCGAAGCCGCCGAAGGGATCCGTTTTCAGGCCGACGCAACGGATGGCGCCAAGACCGGTGAAACCGTGTGGGTCGCCTTGCGGCCGGAAAAAATCGCGATTGCTTCGATTACTGATGGTAAGCGCGCCGATGCTCTATACGGCGAGGTGTTGGAGATCGGCTATCGGGGGGACGTCTCGGTCTACAAGGTACGGCTCGACAACGGCCTGGTGATGAAGGCGGCTGCCGCGAATACCATGCGCCGCGTCGCGCAACCGTTCGGCTGCAACGATCGTGTGGTGCTGTCGTGGGCGCGAGACGCCGTAGCGGTGCTGACACGATGAAGCGATCCTGGAGCATGATCCTCGTCGTTGCCGTGCCGTATCTCTGGCTGGCGGCATTCTTTCTCGTGCCGTTCCTGATCGTGCTGAAGATCAGCCTGTCGCAGACTGCGCTGGCGCAGCCGCCCTATCTGCCGGTACTCGATCTCGCCGCCGGCTGGCGCGGATTGCGCGGCTTCGTCACGGCGCTTTCACTCGAAGGCTACGCGCTGCTGTTTTCCGATCCGCTCTATCTCTTCTCGTATCTGAAGAGCTTGGCCATCGGTGCCGGTGCGACGGCCATTCTGCTGCTGCTCGGTTTCCCGCTGGCCTATGCGCTCGCGCGCACGCCGCAGCCGGCGCAAGGCGTGCTTCTGGTGCTGGTTGTGCTGCCGTTTTGGACCTCGTTCCTGATCCGTATCTATGCCTGGATGAATATTCTCCAGCGTGACGGCCTGTTGAACGGCGCGCTCCAGGCCCTCGGGGTCGTCGATGCGCCGATCCCGTGGCTGGCCACCGACGCTGCCGTCATGATCGGCCTCGTCTACAGCTACCTGCCGTTCATGGTCTTGCCGCTCTACGCGTCGCTTCAGAAGATGGATACGGCGCTGCTCGAAGCGGCGGCCGATCTCGGGGCCCCGGCATGGAAGACCTTTTGGCTGGTAACCGTGCCGCTTGCCCGGCCGGGCATCGTCGCGGGCAGCCTGCTTTGCTTCATTCCCATCGTGGGCGAGTTCGTGATCCCCGACCTGCTTGGCGGCTCGCAAAGCCTGATGATCGGGCAGACGCTTTGGATCGAGTTTTTCGGCAACAAGGACTGGCCGGTCGCTTCTGCGCTTGCCGTGGCGCTGTTGGCGGTGCTGCTGGTGCCGATTGTTCTCTATCAGCGTCAGCAGATGCGGGCATTGGAAGGAGGGCGTTGAGCGATGCAGGGGCGCCTGACCCGGGTCAATCTCGCCGCGCTCGCGATCGGACTGGCGTTCCTCTACCTGCCGATCGCCATCCTGGTGATCTATTCGTTCAACGACTCACGTCTGGTCGGCGTCTGGGGAGGCTGGTCGCTGCGCTGGTACCGCGACCTTCTCGGCAACCAAGCGATGCTCGACGCCGCTTGGGCGAGCCTGCGCGTTGCCGTGCTGTCCGCCAGCATCGCCACGGTGCTCGGTACGCTGGCGGCGCTGGCACTGGTGCGCGCCGGACGGTTCGCCGGGCGTACCGCCTTCGTGGCGATGATCTACGCGCCGCTGGTGATGCCGGAGGTGATCACCGGGTTATCTCTGCTGCTGCTGTTCGTGGCGATCAATATCGACCGAGGCTTCTGGACCGTGGTCATCGCCCACGCCACCCTGACCCTATGCTTCGTCACCGTGGTGGTCCAAGCGCGGCTCCTCGATTTCGACCGCAGCCTGGAGGAAGCGGCGACCGATCTCGGCTGCCCGCCGTGGCGTGTCTTCATGACTATCACGCTGCCGCTGATCGCACCGGCCGTAGTGGCCGCCTGGATGCTGGCCTTCACGCTCTCGCTCGACGATCTGGTGATTGCCAGCTTCACCAGCGGTCCCGGGGCGACGACGTTGCCGATCCGCATCTACTCGGAGGTGCGGCTCGGGGTGAAGCCCGAGATCAACGCCGTCTGCACGATCATGATCGCCGTCGTGGCCTCTGTTCTCATCGTTGCGTCGCTATTATCGAAGCTGACCGTTGCCTCCCGAACGCAGCGCAGCGCATAGCGGTGCCTGGCTGCCCTGACACTCGATCAGTCGTTGCTGCGCCGCGGCGGTCAGCCGCTCCGGCGTCAGGCCCGCCAACGTCAGGATCTGCTCGCTGGAACTGTCCGAGGGGCGCGAGGTGGCCGCGTCAGTCGGCCTTGGCTGGGGCGACGCTCACGGCGGGCCGGCCAGTGAGGCGGTCGATCGCCGACCGCAGGGCTTCGCGGTTCCGCTGGTCACGCACCGCGTTGAGCAGCGGCGCAGCCGCGCCGGAGCGCCGGATCAGGATTTCCGAATCGGGCAGCATGATCGGATCGTCCCAAGGCCCCTGCACCACGAACGGCAACTCAAACGGTGCGGGCCGGTCGGCCGTCGTCCGCGCCACTAAGGTTGCCGTTCCCTTGAGGTCGAGCTCCCGGGCCGGGATCGAGGCGGAGCCGCCCAGCGCCACGTGCACCGCGGCACCTTCGATCTGCATGGTATCGACCTTGATCGTTCCTTGGTGAATTGACAGCGTGACGGCAAGCTTGTCGTAGGAGGTGCGGCCGGTGCGGAAGTCGCCGCTGCCCGACAGCGGCCGCCGCTCAAGCCGCCGCAGCAACTGCTCGACGTTGAGGCCGGCCAGCGCACCGGCCTTACCGCTGAGATCGGCGGAGCCCCTCATCGAACGCGTCAGCGCCAGCACGCTGGCGCCCGTACCTTCCACTGCCAGGGACAGCGTTCCCTTCCCCTCAAGCCGGTTGAGCCCAAAAATGGCGTGCAGGCACTTCTCGAGATCGACATCGGCAAACTGCAGTTGCGCCCTAAGGTCGGCGCCTTGCTCGGCGACGCCCAGGCCCAACGATCCCTTGATCACGCCGCCAAACGCCTGCGACTCGCCAATGGTGACCACCAGATTACCGTTGCGGAGATTGGCGGCGACGGCGGTGCGGTCAAACTTGGCGCCAGAGACGACCACCTGCGCCGCGGAGATCCGCAGGTCGAGATCGACGCCCTTGAGTCCCTCGAGCGAAAACGGCAATCCGCTCCAGTCGCGGTGATGGGCTGTCAAGAGACGCACGGTCGACACATAGGGAGTGAGGTCGAGCCCTTCCGCGGCGAGCGTTCCCTGTACCGAGCGGCGCCCGCCACTGGCGAAGGTCAACACGCCTTCCGCGGCATTGCCGTCGAGCTCGATGTTGACGCCGGTGAGCGCGAGCGTGCCGCCAGCGACTTTGGTCTGCGCCTTCAGCGCAAAACGGCCGAAGCCTCCACCGGGCAGCGGCCGCTGTCCGGTCCATCGAATCGCATCGCGCAGCGACTCCGAATCGGCGGCAAGCGTTCCGTCAATCCGCAACGTCGGAGCCGAACTCATCTGCCCGTCGAATGCGACCTTCATCGGCTTGCCGCTCAGCCGAATCTTGAGACCGGACTGGTTGCCACCGAGTGCCGCGACGAAATTGCTGAGGCTGAGGCTCGCGTCGATCGGCTCGTCGCGCCAAACGAAGCGGCCGGTCGCGGCGAAACTGTTGGAAATTGACGGCCATGCCAGGGCGAGTTCGACGCCATGCAGCGTCTCGGTCACGTCACGGTCACGAATCGTCACGGTTCCATCGACGATGCGGATTTCCGAGAACGAAGCGCCCGACTCGTCCGGTTTCAACCGACGTGCTAGCGTTTCGAGGAGGTTGGACCAGTTCGACCTGCCGCCCGGTTCCAGGGTGATCGCGATCGTCGGCTCGACCAGTTCGACGTCGGCGATTTCCACCCGTCCCAGCAGCAACGGAAAGAAGCGCAGCCGGGCGGTCAGCCGTCCGGCGGATAAGGCCGGCGTATCGGCTCCGTTGTCACTAAGCCGCACGTTGTAAAAGCTGATGTCGCTGGAAGGGAACAGGGCAACCGTGGATTGGCCGCCGAGCGCCAGGTCGAGCCCCGTGACCGCACGGATTTCCGCCGTTACCGCGTCGCGGACCGCCTCGCGCGGCATCAGTGCCGACAGAACCGCCAGTGCTCCGACCGCCATTGCGGCGACGGCCGCACTGATCAGTCCCAGGCGCTTGAACCCAGAAGCCGCAGCCACGAATACATCCGATAGGGTTAACGCGGAACCGGCTAACTATACCGGCCCGAACACGGCGCGCAACATGCCGTGCCTCTGTGACCCTTTCGTGGCCGCGATTTTGCAGACCGACGGCTCAGCGGCGCTCGGCGTCGCGGCCTGCGGTGCCGGGCATCAGCTCCGCGAAGCGCGTGATTCGCATGATCGGAGCGATGCCCACGACCACGATCAGCAGCGCCGCCAGCGACCCCTCCTCGAAGCTGCCGCGGGTCGCGAACTGATAGATATACGTGGACAGGGTCTCGACGTTCAGAGGACGCAGCAGCAGGGTGGCCGGCAGCTCCTTGAGGCAGTCGACGAAGATCAGCAGCGCCGCCCCCCACAACGCCGGGGCGGCCAGCGGCATGTGGACCGTCCGAACCATGTGCCCCGGACCAGCGCCAAGCGAGCGGGCCACATCGTCGAAATCCGTCGAAATGCGGGCAAAGCCAGCCTGCGCGAATCCGGTCGCAATCGCCAGGAAGCGGGTGACATAGGCGATGATCACCGCGGCACCGGAGCCGGCGACCACGAGTCCGACGCCGATCCCGAACACACTGCGCGTGATCCAGTTGAGTCCGTCGTCGATCAGCACCAGCGGCGACAGCAGCGCGAGCGCCAGGACAGTTCCAGGGATCGCATAGCCGATTCCGCCGAGCGTAACGCAGGTGGCGATGAACGGATGCGGCACCAGCCGCACCGCCAGCACGGCGCCGAATCCAAGCGCCAGCGCCAATGCCGTCGCCGCGGCGGCGAACACCACCGTCGACACGGTGTGCCAGATCAGCGCCGGATCGAAGCCGATCAGCAGGCCGCGCATCACGACCTGGTAGAGCAGGTAACCGAACGGAACGGCGAAGCCGAGCAGAACCGGCATCGCGCAAGCTGCGGCTGCGCCCCAGCCGGCGCGACCGGCCAAGACGACGCGCGCCGCGATGCGCGAATCCTGCACCGGAGTGGTGAAGCTTTGCCAACGGCGTCCGTAGCGTTCGAGCCAGATCAGCACGCTGACAAGCACCAGCATGACGCAGGCGATCTGCGCCGCGCCGGGAAGGCTGCCGCGGTTGAGCCAGGTGGTGAAGATCGACAGCGTCAACGTCTGGACGCCGAGGTATTCGCTGGCGCCGATGTCGTTGAGCGTCTCCAGGAGAACGAGCGCGACCCCGACCGCCAGGGCCGGGCGGGCCAGCGGCAGCGTGATCTGCCGCGCCAGCGTCCAGGGCCGCGCGCCGAGCACGCGTGCGGCGTCGCGCATCGACGCCCCTTGCGTCTGCAGCATCGCGCGCGTGGCAAGATAGACGTAAGGATAGAGCACAAAACCCATGACGAAGATTGCGCCGGGAAGCGAGCGTACGTCAGGGAACCAGTAATCGACCGGCGAGCGCCATCCGACGACGGCCCGCAGCGCGGATTGCACCGGGCCGATCGCGTCCAGGATGTCGACGTAGACATAGGCGACAATGTAGGTCGGGATCGCCAGCGGCAACGGCAGCAGCCAGGCGAACGTGATACGTCCAGGGAAATCGAATGTAGTGACCAGCCAGGCGGTACCGACGCCGATGACCGCGGCAACGACGGCAACGCCTGCGAGCAACCATGCCGTTTGTCGAAGCGCCTCGGGGATCACATGCGCGGCGAGGTGCGGCCAGATCTCGGCATCGCCTTGCAACGCGATCCAGATCAGATTGACCAGGGGCGCCACGGCGAGTACGGCGATGCCGACCGCGAAAGTGACAGCCACGACCTGCGAGGGGGGCCAGCGCCGCAGAGCCAGCGAAGCCCGCTCCCGCTTGTGCGGGGTGTTTTGGTCAAGCAAGATCCCGGTCCCGACATCACCGGCACGATGCCGGCCGAACGGCTCCGAGGCTATACGATCGGTCACGTAGAAGCCTTTATCGCGCGATCAGGCGGCAGGGAGCCCTTCAGCTCTCTGCAGCCTGGCAGACATGGCGCGTTCATAAAGTTGCTAGTGTCGCTAAGATTCGGAAGTTCGCTCCGGAGCGGGCTGCAAACTCAAGCGAACTTCCGAATCGCGACACCAGTGCCCCGCTTCCGAAGTTCGTGATACATTGCAGCACCCTCCGACACGAACTTCGGAAGCAAAGCGGCACTAGCAAGTCTATGATTCTAGTGCCGTTTTCGAATCCGAAGTTCGCTAAGAGGGCGCCGCGAGGTCATGCGAACTTCGGAGTCGGGACACCAGCGCAATGTCGGCGCCCTCGTGCCGATCACGTAGCAGCGAATCGAAGCCCTCAATTAATGCAAGCCTTCAATTGTTGAAGCCAACCTTATCGACCAGGGTCGACGCGGCCTTCTTGTAGCCGGCGATCTTCGACAGTGGCACCGGATCGGCCTTGAGCATCCCATAGGAAGCGATGATTGGATTGACGCCGATACCGGCGCGAATCGGATACTCGTAATTAATATCGGCGTACATGTGCTGCGCCTTTTCGCCGACCAGCCACTCGATCAGCTTCATGGCGTTGGCGTTGTTCGGCGCGTGTTTGGCGAGCACCACGCCGGACAGGTTCACGTGGGTGCCCCCATCCTTGAACGTTGGCAGGATCACCTTGGTCGCATCGGCCCACGGCTTTTGCGCCGGGCTTTGGGTCATCAGCGCCCAATAATAGGTATTGCCGACCCCGAGATCGCATGTGCCGGCGGCCACGTCGCGCGCCGTCTCACGGTCGCCACCTGACGGCTTGCGGCCGAGGTTCGCCTTGAGCCCGCGCAGCCACTCCTCGGCCTTGGCTTCTCCGTAGTGGGCGATGTAGGCCGCGATCAGCGCGTTGTTGTAGATGTGCTGGCCGGAACGAATGCAGATTTTGCCCTTCCACTTTGGGTCGGCGAGTTCCTCGTAGGTGAGGGCATTCTGCGGCACCCGGTCCTTCGACGCATAGACGACGCGCGCGCGCATGGAGATGCCGTACCAGTGGCCTTCGGCATCGCGGTACTGCGGCGTGACGACCTTATCGAGTGTCGCGGATGTGATCGGCTGGGTGACGCCGGCCTTTACCGCGTCCTCGAGCCGGCCGATATCAACGGTGAGCAGGACGTCGGCGGGACTGTTGGCGCCTTCCGCCTTGATCCGCTGTTCGAGACCGGAACTCGCGGAGATCACGTTGACGCGGACGCCGGTGTCCTTGGCGAAGGCGTCGAACAGCGGCTGGATCAGTTTTGTTTCGCGATAGGTATAGACGTTGACCTCGCTCGGCTGAGCAAGGGAGGCGATCGGAGCGACCGCCGTCACAGCCGCAGCCAGGGCGATGCGCACGGTAGGTCCAGCGTTGATGGGCATTGCTTCGATCCTTTTCGCGCCGATGGTTGCCAGCATTGAAGCATGGCAAGGGCTTCGCTCGCGCCCGGCAGCCTTTTCAGGTCCACTTGTTTGGCCTTGCCCGCCGCTGCGGTCAATAAATTTCAACAATAAAATCAGCTACTTAGAATGGTTCCAGACTGGAATGAATAAAAATTGGCCATCGACATTTTGATTCCTCATGCGGAAACACGTCGGCCGCGAGGACGGCGGCTGGTTTCAAGAACACGTTACCGCGCCTTGCCGGCGCGCATTGTGAGGGTGGCCCGACTCGGCGGCGCAGTCCGCGCGATCTCGGCCACCAGTTTGCTGGTCAGCGCGCGGCCAAACGACTTGAAGTCCTCCGCGACCATCACAAAGGCGCCAGGTCCGCCGATGACGTGTTCGCGGTAGTACTGAGCGAGTCCGCCGCGCGGATTGGTGTGTTCAGGATTCCAGGGGATCGGGCGTTCGCTCAGGATCACCAGACCGTTGATGGTGATGCCTTTGGCGACTGCGTCGTTGCGTGCCAGATCGACATCGCGGCCGGCGTTGTTGGTTCCGTCTCCCGAGATATCGATGACGCGGCGGCCAGCATCATAGCTGCTCCGCCCCAACTGCTGGACGGCAAAATCGATACCGCCGCTGATCGATGTGCGGTCGGCGAACGACCGCGGCGCTTCCTGTATACGATCGCCGAAGGCGCGGGCGGATGCGGCGTCGCCGATCACCGTCCAGTCGACCACCAGCTTGTGCGCGCCAAATCCGGACCATTCGACGAAGCTCACCGCGATGCGGCCGTGCGGCCCGGAGCGGATGGCCTCGACCACACGCGGATCCGACATGGCCGTGGCGTAGCCTTCGCGCTGCAGCTGGAATTTCTGGTAGTCGACGCTGCGCGACACGTCGGCGGCGAGCACGAGCAGCAAGTCGGTAGCCTCTGTCGCAATGGCGACGCCGCCGAGGCTGATCAGAGCGGTGAAGGCAGCAACGAGAAGCTTGGTCCAAATCATGGCCGAACCCGGAGAACGGGATCCCCTGAGGCGCCGGCGCGCCCCAGGGCGGCACTATATCATCGCCCAGGCGCCCGGGTGGTCGGAAACGCAACTTCTACCAGGGTTCCCGAGTTGACGTTGCTTTTGATGGCGAAATTGGCTCGGTTCGCCTCTGCCAACGCCTTGGTCAGCGGCAGGCCGAGGCCGGTTCCGCCGGATCCGCCGCGCGCGGAGGTCTCGATCTGGCGGAACGGTTCGAGCGCGGTTTCGATCTCCTTCTCGCTCATGCCGATACCGGTGTCGCGCACGCGCAGCACCGCCTCGCCGCGCTCGGTCAAGGCGGTGGAGACGATCACCTGACCGCCGGCGGCGGTGAACTTGATCGAATTCGAGAGCAGATTGAGAAGAATCTGACGCACCGAGCGGGCGTCGGAGACGATCGCTGGCAGTCCAGCCGCCAGCGACGTGCGGATGATGACTCGGCCGCGGTTCGCCAACGGCTGCATCAGGGCGACGCATTGTTGCGTCAGCTCGTTCAGATTGACGTTGGAGAAGGTGAGTTCAAGTTTGCCCGCCTCGATCTTAGAGAGATCAAGCAGGTCGTTGAGCAGCGAGACCAGATGCTCGCCGGAGGCGTGGATATCCTTCACGTAGGCGCGGTAGCGTTCGTTGTCGATCGATCCCAGGCGCTCCTCCATCATCACCTCGGAAAACCCGATGATGGCATTGAGCGGGGTTCGGATCTCGTGGCTGATTTTCGCGAGGAAATCCGATTTCGTACGCGATGCCTGCTCGGCCTGGTGCTTGGCACTGAGCAAATCCTCTTCGGCACGTTTCCACAGGCTGATGTCGCGGAACACCGCGCAGAAAGTTGGTTTGTCCGCCGCGATCCGGCCGAGCGTCATGTGCAGCGCGATGCTGCCGGCACCGTGCGCACGGCCGTTCACCTCGCGCCCCGCGTGATGCGCATCGGCATCGCCCGCCAGCGCATCGAAATCGTCGGCGGCCGCGGCCTGGCCGTCGGATGCCAGCAGCTCGGTGAACGGCTGTCCCTCGATCGCCTTGGACTCGCAGCCGAACAATGCCTGGGCACCGTGACTGAGGCGGATGATATTGCCCGCGCCGTCGATGATAGCGACGCCGTCAGTCGCAAGATCGACGATCGAGCGCAGTTCGCAAATCTGCCGGCGCGCCCGCCGCACATCGACGCCGTCGGTTGTCTGTTCCGACCCAGCCGGCACGATGGCGAGCGCGTGCGCCCGCTCGCCTTCCCAGATGATCGAGAACAACCGGCTTTCGCCTAGTCCGCTGCCGGCGCCGGTGGTCAGCGTCAGGCTCCTAGCGTCGTCGCGGATCTCGGTGACGCCGGATTCGACGAACAGACGATCGAGGCCGCCGGACGCGGTGAACGCCTCCAGGCTGGCCTCGCCGCTCCACTTGAGGAATGCGCGGTTGGCGTAGATCGGCGTGTTGATCTGGTAGACGAGCACGCCGACCGGGAGGCGATCCATCAATTCGCGGGCGCTGCCGCTGGCTCGGACCGGCTCTGGTGACAGGTCATCTGCCGCCGCGGCTGGCGGTGCTTCCATTGCTGGCGCCGGTTCTTCCGCCCGTGCGTCTGTGTCGCGTAACTCCGTTGGGGGACTGGAAGCAGCGTCCGGCTGATCGCCCTTGAGGCGGGCGTTGAGCTGACGGGCCAGCTCACTGAAGGCGGTTCGCTCCACAGGACTCAATGCCGGTGTTTTCGCCTCGGCGACGGGCGTGGAGCGGAGCGGGACGATGTTCTGCGGCTGTGTTCCTTCCGGGGACGGCGCGGCTTCGGAAGGCCGCGTGATCCCCCCAACCGCCGGCTTTGAATCCGGGTGATCAGGTGCCATGACCCGTGCCACGTCACGGCACACGCCGAAGCCGCGATAACCCAGATACGTTCGCTCGCGGTCAAACGTCGGAAGTCCGGACAATTCCACCGTCAGCCGCTCATCGGTCCCGGCGACCGGCCACATGACGGTGATGCCGCTCCAGGTTTCACGCGAATCGACGGCGCGGGAGACGTGCTCGTCCGGATCGAGTTTGAGCTTGGCGGCAATGTCGATCCAGGGCTGTCCCAGGACGGCCGCGCTTTCCGGGCCGACCAATGCGGCGAACGCGTCGGATGCGACGGTGAAACGACCGTCCTGATCCATCTGCCACACAAACCGCAAGGGGCGCCGCTCGGCGGGCTTTTCCGGCGTCGCGGAAGGCGGTGCGGCCGGCGCCGCCGCGGGCGTGACGTCACTTGCTTCGACCGGAGCACTGGGCTGGCAGGAAGGCTTGTTCAGCTTGGGCCCGGGCGTGCCGGGCTCGGCGGGTGCTTCCGAGAATGTGGTGAGCAGCATGACGGCGCCGTCACGCCCGATCCGGTCGAGGGACAGAACGCCGAGCGGCGTGCGGCCCTCGGCGTGACCCTTGGCGAGCGCCTCCTGGCCGAGCGCGCCCGCCCCGAGGGACGCGAGCGTGGTCAGGTCGCCCATCGCGTCGTCGGCAGCGGCTGTGGCGTGCATCAGGCTGCCGTCCGGGGCGAAGGCGGCGACCGGCGCATCGGTGTCGGCGAGCAGTCGCCGCACCCGCTCATCGAGCGGCATTGCCGGTCCGCCCGGCTCGGTGGCGACAGCGAGAATGGCAGGGGTGGAGTCGGCGAGGGTCAGGCGTGAGCAGAGACACATCGGCCGGCGTTCGCAGCCGTCAACCACCCACTCCAAGGCCGCGAGGCGCGGCGAGCCGTTCAACGGCAATGTCTCGGCGAGGTGGGCGATCTGGTCGGCTGCTGGGTGGCCGTCAAGCCGCCGGCTGGCGAGGCCCGCCGGTGAGCTGGCCCCGAAAAGGTCCGCCCCCGGCGCGTTCGTCCACAGGATGAGACGGCCATCCGGACGCCACAGCCAGGCCGGGACCGCGCCGGTCGCGTGGCCGGCGAGCCGCGTGTCGCGCAAATCGGCGAACGGGAACAGGGACTCGGCCATGGGCTCCGCAGACAGTAGGGACGCGGCAGGGACGATCTTGCCGAAGGGCAGGACACTTCCCCCCTTAAGAAAATCTTAGCCATAGTCGCGGCACGGCGTCCACGCCGAGTGGCCGTTTGTCCTCGTGACTGTTCGGTAAGCTTAACGCGGCCAAGACGACCCACCCAAGCCGCGGCCAAGGCCAAAGCGGTTAAGCCGCAGTCTTGGGACGTGCACTCCTCAAAACTGGCGTGGCCTAAACAGCGCCAATCCTCAGTGTGGCCTGGCCATTGGGCGAGCGGTTGTACAGCCGGTATCGCGAGTGCAATTGTGCCATGCAATATTTCTATTGCAATGCATCATAATATCGACATATTAAGGAACAGCAGGATGCCGTAGTGAGGTGAGTCAAGTCGCATGTTCCCCTACAGCATCCTTTGCGCCCTCCCAGGCTTGGCCAGGATTGGCGCCGGACAGAGGTTCCAGCAAAAAGGATACATGTGTCATGGCTGAGGCCACTGCAACAACAAAGGCTAAGGCGAAGCCTGCGCCGGGGGTTTTCGAGACCCCCAAGTTCGAGCTGCCAAGCTTCGAAATGCCGAAGATCGACATGCCGGTCGCTTTTCGCGAGATTGCCGAGAAGGGCATTGCTCAGGCGAAAGAGACCTACGAGAAGATGAAGGCCGCCGCCGAGGAATCGACTGCGGTGCTCGAGGATACGTACGCGAGCGCAACCAAGGGCGTCACCGCCTACAACCTGAAGCTCATCGAGTGCGCGCGCGCCAACACCAACGCCGCGTTCGATTTCGCCGGGCAATTTCTCGCCGCGAAATCGCTGTCGGAGGCGGTCGAGCTCTCGAGCTTCCACGCCCGCAAGCAGTTCGAGGCGATGGCCGCGCAAGGCAAGGAACTGACGGCGTTGGCACAAAAGGCTGCCGCCGACGCGTCGGAGCCGATCAAGACCGGCGTCAGCAGCGCCCTCGGCAGGGTTGTCTGACCGCTGCACGACCTGGATCTGCTTGAGTGACGACGCTCGGGTGGGCAAGCCCGGGCCGATATCATGCCGTGCCCGCAGCAGGCGGCGGTTTCAATATTGCCTTTCGGGCGTCTGCACGATTACCTTTCGGGCGTCTGCACGCGCAGGCCGTCGAGTCCCTCGACGAGTTCGAGCACGTCCTCCTCGTCGTCGGTACGTTCGGACAGCATCTCCCACCACTCTCCGTCGATATAGACGTGGCAGGTCGCGCACGCGCAAGCGCCGCCGCGTGATGCGAGGATGCCGGGAACGTCTTCGCAATCGTGGTCTCCATCACGGTCACGCCGATTTCGGCGTCGACAGTGATGGATTCACCGTTGATGTCGGTGAACGTGATCTTCGGCATCAGGCCGTGCTAGGCGCGCGCGTATTGACCACGGTTGAAGAACCGGTCCTTCTGGTCATCGCTCGCCTTGTCGCGGTTGCTCTGGATCGCCCCGACCTTTTCCAGCGCGCGCTTGACCGCGGGCCGCGCGGCGATCGCTTCGAACCAGCGTTTGAGGTTCGGATGTTTGTCGAAACTCGCGCCCTGCATGTCGTGCTGGCGCGTCCACGGGAAAGTGGCGATGTCGGCGATTGTGTAGTCTGGGCCTCCGAGATAGGCGGACTTGCCGAGCCGCTTTTCGACCACCTCGTACAGCCGCAGCACCTCGGTCTGATAGCGGCTCATGGCGTAGTCGCCGCCGGGCGGGGCGAACAGCTTGAAATGGGTGAACTGGCCGAACATCGGTCCGACGCCAGTGAGCTGGATCATCAGCCACTGGAGGGTGTCGTACAAGGCGCGCGGGTCCTTCGGCAGGAACCGGCTGTGCTTGTCGGCGAGATACATGAGGATCGCGCCGGATTCGAACACCGTATAAGGCTTCCCGCCGGGGCCGTCGTGATCGACGATGGCCGGGATCTTGCTGTTCGGATTGATCTTCTCGAATTCGGGGCGGTATTGCTCGCTCTTCCATACGTCGACCGGGATTTGCCGGTAGGGGAGCTCGAGTTCTTCGAGCATGATGAAAATCTTTTGTACGTTCGGACTGGTCAGACAGTAGAAGTCGATCATCGCCGCTCTCCCGCGTTTTCCTCGGGCAAACACATAGCATCGCCCCGGCGGGTCCCACAACGGAGGGCAATCCATCGGGGTCGGTGGCTGAAGCGGCCGCCAGCCGGCCATCCTGCCGTTTCCGTCTTGAACCGGAAGGCGCGCCAAATGCACCCATCAAGGCGCGGCTTGCCAAAACGGGGCCATCCTCTTAGGTTCCGCCGATCCCGCGACCCATGCAGCTGTAGCTCAGTTGGTTAGAGCGCCTGACTGTGGATCAGGAGGTCGGTGGTTCGAGTCCACCCAGCTGTACCAAATATCTCAACAAACTCAGAAGCGGCGAAAATTCCTTCTTGGCGCATGTCAGCACTGTGTCACCAAACGGTGGGCAAACGAAAACCCGCCCGGCTCCGAACCGCAGGCGGGCTATGCGACACTAAATGACTATTTACGGGAACGGGATACGGGGCTCTAGGCTTTAGTGTCCCAGCGAGAAACCACCATGCCGCAGATTCGATGTGTAGCATATCCGGTCGAGGGTCGGTGGGGCGGCACTTTGCCTTGACCTCGACCTTGCTGTTGAAGGTAGAACCGTCGACGATGTGGTGCGGACCATGAACGAGGCCGTGCGCGACTACATCCAGGGTGCCGCGAGTTCATCGCCATCGTCGAGGCCAATGGTTTCGTGCCGGACATGCCCGTCGGCGGGCAAGCAAGGCTTGTTGACGGCGATGGCACCCCGTTCTCGCCGCCCTGGACGGTTTGACCGCACGGTAGCTCATTCCCCGAGGGCCAGATCGGCCATGGATGGAAAGGGGGGATTGGTCGTGGGGGCCGAGAGCCTTTCATATACTGACCAGTCGTTCACATTCCTGATTTGCGCCGGCGAACCGCTGCTGCCGGGGATCGAGACGCGGTACGCTGAGACCCAGAGCCGGCTATCCCCCGACTACGGTGCACGCCTACCTGCTGCACGCCCGTGGAGAGGTGACGCGGCTCCATGCCGTCCAGCGCTCATGACCCCGTCCTCGGCGCGCAACGCCTGGCGTCTTTGGCGGCCATCGGGATCCATCGCCGCCCTTGGTGCACTCCTTGCCTTTCTCTGGTTCGCAGGATCGGCCGGTAGCCGTGCACGGGCGCAAGGGCTGCCACCACCGCCGCCGGCTACCTCCAGCTGGTACATCACGAACATCGCTCCCTCGGCGACGCAGTCCCTCGGATGTACGGCGGGTTCGAAGGCAGAGAACGGTGCTGCCATCATGGACTTCGGCCAACCCGCGTTCCAATCCGGCGCCTACGGAACCTTCCACTTCGGGGTCGGCTTTCCGTTCGCGTCAATCGATCAGATTGAGACCGCCGTGCAGGGCTTCCTCAACGGGTACTTCCACTGCTCGCCCGGCTCGTCCGCGCTCCGTGTGATCGTCGGCACCAGCAACTTTCACGGCAACCAGGGCGCCGTCACCGCCGCGCATGGCCTCGCCTGGGCCCAGATGGTCGCGCGCCTGGGAGATTACGTCGCCACCAGCGGCTACGGCGATCAGCTTGCCGTTCATGGCGGCAACGACATCGAACCGGATTTCGGCCCGCCCGCGGCTGCGCGAGACTGGGTGAACGGCTTTGCTTCCGCGATGGCTGGGGTGGTGATGTACAACTATGGCTCCTGCGACGCATGCCCCAGCGCGCTTCCGGACACACCCGCGGCCTGCCACGCCGACAACGGTTGGAGCTGCGAAGACATCTGGTACGTCTCCTGGGGCAGTCCAGGGGCGCTCGCCATTCCCGAGATCTACCTCACGAAACTGGCCAAGCAGTGGCAGACAATCAGCCTCTACGGCGTCGTCGTCCACAACGCCCCGGTCACCTACAGCGGCTCCCTCTCTCAGAGTGGGGCGTGCAATTGCCCCCTTTCACCCGCGGACGCCTGGACAGCCTTCTGGACCGCATTGAACCGCGACCCGAGAACCGCGCAGAGCCTGCCGTGGTCCACCGACATCAATCGACAGCACTAGACGGGATCGCCGGCCTTCACGGATTGGCCGGAGCCCAGTCGCGATGCGAGGATGAAACCGTGGGCCACCACGAAGGAGACTGGGCGATGCAGAACCCAAGCGGCGCTTCGCGCCGGCTCGCGCTCGTGTCGATCGCCGGCGCGGTCGTGGCCTCAGTCCTCGCCCTTATGGTGTGGTGGCGCGTTGGGACACTCGCCCTGTCACAGAACGCACCCGCGGCGCAACCCAACGCTGTTGCGGACATGTTTGGGATCGACCCGGCACAGTTCGCGGGCCTACCCCCGGAGAAACGGGCGCTGCTTGAAGGGTCCTATCTGCGAGCGGTGCAGGGCCGCCGCAGTCCGCCGCCGAAGAACCCTGCCGCTCCCCCGCCTACACCCGCCCCAACACCAGCCGGCGGTCCGATCACGGTGCCGCAGCGACCGGCGGGTGCAGGAATCATCGTCGAGTCCGGGTTGGCGCCGCTGCCCGGCTCGGTCTACAAAATCGAGAACTCATGGCACAAGTCTGAGGGCAACGGCTTCATCCAGGTCTTCGCCGGTGCGGAGCGGGAAGACCCCGCGCAAGGAGTCGTAGCCGTGGTGGTGGCGCCGGGAAACGGGCAGCCGTCCCCTCCGGTGGAGGTGTATCGCACGCCCACGAAGGCCGGCGCTGTCCGGGTTGTCGAGGCAGAGGGCGAGCGCTTGACGCTCCGCACCAGCAGCGGAGCCACTTTCATCTTCGATGTCCCAACGCGGCGATTCCTTTCGCCGTAGAGAGGTGCACCGTCACCCTCACCGGGGCTCGCCACAGAGGCCGACAGCGTCGATCGGCTCATCCGCAAGCTGCAAGTGATGATCCCCGAACTGCTCGAGCTCAATGGGGTCATCGAAAGGGGCTTGCCGAGCGTGCCTTCGCTGATGGCACAGGCATCAGTTCCCCGGCTCGCCGGGTCAAAAGCGAGAGAAAGCCGGACATAGCCGCCGGGTCGGTTGGGCTACATCAGCAGTATCGCAACCCCGAACAGCACCACGGCCGCGACCTGCGCATAGGCGAGCGTGAGCGGCGGCCGGATGCCGGTCGCCGGGGAGGACAGGCGGCCAGGCGCCGGGCCACTGCATCAAGGTGCTGTACGCGCCATGATGCGTCCCCTTCAGGCCGGGGAGAGACACCCAGCCAAGCGCTTCGTGGTCGGCGACGTGGTGATGGCAGACGTACATCAGGATTTGCTCGCTCATGCCCAGTCGTTCGTGCCGTCGAGGTGACCAGCAGCGTGGTGCCCGGTCGGATTGAAGAATGCACCGAGCCTGAGCTGGGCCTTCGATCTGGACATGATGGTCTCCTTGCGGGACATTAATCTCGGCGCTCGTCGCCGCACAAGTCGTTGCCCTTGTGACTGCGGCGGCGTGGCCGTCCCAAGGAAGCCAGATCGGCGACCAGCTTCAGGTCCCGTCTCGGCGACCGTCTTAAACGTGCCTGCCTCATTTGACGCGATGGCCGCTTCGGGCACGAATTCGAACGCCTTGTCGCCTGCTTCCTTGGCCGATAGTTTGGGAGAAGGACCGAGACGGCATGAGCGCGGCCTGCCGTTGACGTAGAATAACGCGCGCCAAGTCTTTGTGCCCCCGATATGACCAGACATGAATGAACGCCGATCTTTCTGTGGATCAGGAGATTGGTGGTTCGAGTCCGCCCATTCCTTACCTGGCCAATTCTTACGGATGACCGAAATCGATCCGGACTGGACCCGCATGCTCTCGCCGCGCTTGGGCGCGGCTGGGTGATCGGCGGCATGGATTTTCTCGGAACGCCGGACGTCGGCCCGCTTCTGTTCGCCGGCCTCACAGGCGCATCGTTCGTCACGGCGTTCATCGGCGTGTATACCGGCGCGGCCGGCGGCGTCGTTCTGCTCGCCATCATGGCGCTGACGATGCCTCCGGCGGCGCTCATTCCGGTCCATACCGTCGTGATGCTCGGCGCCGGCGTGACGCGCACCATGATCATGTGGCGCTATGTCATGCGCACCACGGTGCTGCCCTTTGTCATCGGCGCGGCCATCGGCGCCGCGGTCGGCGCCACGGTGTTCGTGTCGCTGCCGACGTCGATGTTGCTGGGCATCCTCGGTGCGTTCATCCTGCTGGTGACCTGGATGCCGCGCCTGGGACGCATTGGCGCCGAACGCGGCCGCTTTCTGTTTCTCGGGTTCGGCACCACGTTCCTCGGCATCTTCGTCAGCGCGACCGGCACGCTGCTGGCTCCGTTCGTCGCCAGTGCCGCGCCCGACCGCCGCAATCACGCGGCGACGCTCGGGGCGCTCATGCTCACCAGCCATCTCGCGAAGCTCGCCGCCTTCGGATTCATCGGCGTGGCGATCGGCAGCTTCCTGCCGCTGATGGCGGCGATGATCGCCGCCGGCGCGGTCGGCAACTGGCTGGGCGAAGTGGCGCTGATGCGCACCTCCGAGCAGCGCTTCCGCCTGATCTTCCAGCTGGTGCTCACGGCGCTGGCGCTACGGCTCTTGTGGAGCGCCGCGGCAGGGGCGGGGTGGGTGTAGTGGCATATGGCAGAATAAGGTCGTCGGCGTGGGCGGCCCAGCGGCCCGCATAGACAACAAGGGGCCGCGTCGCGCAGCAGGAGGAGCACAATGAAATTCGGGGTCTTCGACCACATCGACGATGCCGGCGTACCACTCGGCCAGCTCTATGCCGACCGCTTGACCGTCGCCGAAGCCTATGATCGCGCCGGCTTCTACGGCTACCACGTGGCCGAGCACCACTCAACGCCGCTCGGAGCGGCCGCCTCGCCCTCGCTGATCTTTGCCGCGCTTGCGCACCGCACCAGGACGCTGCGCTTCGGCCCAATGGTCTACCTGCTGCCGTTCTACCATCCGCTGCGGCTGATCGAGGAGGTCTGCATGCTCGACCAGATAAGCGGCGGGAGATTCCAGCTCGGCGTCGGACGCGGCGTCTCGCTCTACGAGACACAAGCCTATGGCCTCGATTTCAACGAGACCCAGGCGATGTACCACGAGGCCTATCAGGTGCTGCTCAAGGGCCTCGACGCGGAGGAGCTGACGTTCGAAGGCCAGTACTACCGCTTCCAGAATGTACCGATGATCCTCAAGCCCGTGCAGCGCCCGCACCCGCCGCTGTGGTATGGGGTGACGTTGCCGGGCAGCGCCGACTGGCCGGCACAGAACGGCATCAACATCGTCGCGCTGGGCTTGCGCGACAACACCACGGCCATTGTCGAATGCTACCGTGAAGCGCGAGCCAAAGCGGGGCTCGATCCCGACGGCACGCTGATCGGCATCAGCCGGCACGTCGTCGTCGCCGACACCGACGAGGAGGCGATGCGGATCGCGCGCCGCGCCTATCCGCGCTGGCGCGAGAGCTTCCGCTGGCTGTTCGCGCGCCATGGCTCCGAGCCGCGCGTCATCGGCATTTATCCGCCGACGTTCGACGAACTGATGGCGCTGGACAACGCGATTGCCGGTTCGCCGGAGACCGTGCGTCGCTTCCTCGAGGAGGAAAGGGCGGCGAGCAAACTCAACTATTTCGCACCGTGGCTTGCGTTCGGCGATCTGACGCTCAGCGAGACGCTGCGTTCGATCGAGCTGCTCTCGAAAGAGGTCATGCCGGCGTTCGCGGAATAGCGCGGATCATCGGAAGGGGAACGTCATGTCGATCAGCCTGGAAGGATATGCGGCCTTCATCACCGGCGGCAGCAGCGGGCTGGGGCAGTCACATGTCCGCGTGTTGGCTCAGCGCGGCGCCAAGGTGGCGATCACCGATTTCAAGCAGGAGAACCTCGATCGGGCGAAGGCCGAGCTAAAGACGGACGGCGTCGACGCGCTGTGCCTCAAAGCCGACAACCGCGTCGTTGCCGAGGTGAAGGCGGCCGTGGCCACCGCCGAGAAGGCGTTCGGAAAGATCGACATCCTGGTCAACAATGCCGGCATCAGCGGCATGCAGGCCAGGATCGAGGACATCGACGAGGCGTTCTGGGACGATCTCTTCGACATCCACGTGAAAGGCGCTTTCTTCACCACCCAGGCGGTGGTGCCGGGCATGAAGCAGCGCCGCTACGGCCGCATCATCAACACCGGATCGGTGTTCGCCATGACCGGTGCGCCGGTGATGTGCCACTACACCGGGGCCAAGGGCGCGTTGACCGCGCTGACGCGCGCCTGGGCGCGTGAGCTCACGCCGTTCGGCATCACCGTCAACACCGTGTCGCCTGGCTTGGTGGAGACGCCGATGACCCGCGGCGATCTGACGCCCGAGCACCGCGCGCAGATCGTGTCCGGCATGCTGATCGGTCGTGTACTCGAACCGGTGGAGATTTCGTATGCGGTGGCGTGGCTCGCGAGCCGCGAGGCCGATGCGGTGACCGGGCAAAATATCAGCCCGAACGGCGGGCAGGCCGTGGTTGGGATTTGACTCGACGGGGGGTGGAAACGAGTGAGGACAGCGTCATGACACAAGAGCGCGACTTCGCCGCCTTCATCGACGACCGGCCGGAGGAGGGCATCTTTCGCGTCGACCGTTCAGTCTACAACGATCCGGCGGTGCTGGAGGCCGAGTACCAGACGATCTTCGAGGGCGGCTGGATCTTCCTGTGCCATGAGACGCACATTCCCAATCCTGGCGACTATTTCACCACCTGGCTCGGCCGGCAGCCGGTGTTCGTGGTGCGCGGAGCAGACGGCAGCGTCAACGGCTTCCTCAACGCCTGCGGCCACCGCGGCGCCATGCTGCTGACCTACCGCGTCGGCAACGCCAAGACCTTCGACTGCCCTTACCACGGCTTCTGCTTCAACGACAAAGGCGACTGCATCTCGGTGCGCAGCAAGCGCACCGGCTGGCCCGACGAGTTCGACATCGGCCGCTTCGACCTCGCACCGATTGCGCGCATCGACAGCTATCGCGGTTTGATCTTCGGGAGTCTCGCGCCGGACGTTCCGGAGCTGCGTGACTATCTCGGCGCCGCCACCGCGCTGCTCGATATTTTCGTCGCACCGGTGCCGCAGCCGCTCGAAATCGTGCCCGGCTATTGCGTCTATGTGTCGAACTGCAACTGGAAGGTAATGCACGAGAACGGGCCCGACGCCTATCATGCGCCGGTCGTGCATCGGAATTTCGCCGACACAATCGCGTTTCGGGAAAGCCGCGGCTCGTTCGAGGGCGTGAACAAGACCGAGCGCGGGCGGCTCACTGCGCGCATCGAGTCGGCGAGCTACGATCTCGGCAACGGCCACACCGCATTCTGGAACGAGCGCACGACGCCCGAGGCGTATCCGATCTATGCCCACAGGGACGAGTTGGCGAAGCGCTTCTCGCCGGGCCAGCTCGACTGGATCCTCGGGCGCGGGCGGCACATGACCATCTTTCCCAACCTGCTGCTGAACGATCTGGCCAGTTCGCACTTGCGCACCTATCGCCCGCTGTCGGTCGACCGCACCGAGACGATCATCTGGTGCATCGCGCCGGTCGGCGAGCCGGCGGAGATGCGGGCCGCGCGCTTGCGCAAGTTCGAGGACTTCTTTTTGCCGAGCGGAATGGCGACGCCGGATGACATCGCCATCGTCGAAGCGGCGCAACGCGCGAGCTGGGCGCTGGAGAGCCGGTGGACCGATATGGGGCGCGGCTCCGATCCCGCTTTCCGGATCGATGGTCCCGACCAGGCGGCGAGGGAACTCGGCTTCACGCCGAAGGTCAGCAGCACCAGTTGGGATCACGAGATCACGCTGCAGGGGGTTTATCGCCATTGGCTCTCCCGAATCACGCGCAACGGCGAGGCACGCCATGGCTGATCTCGCCTTGCAAGCCGAGGTCTCGGAGCTGTTGTTTCGCGAGGCGCGCCTGCTCGACGCGCAGCGTTGGACCGACTGGCTCGAACTCTATTGCGAGGACGCGGTCTTCTGGGTTCCGGCCTTCACCATGGCCGGCGGCTATACGGAGCAGCCCGAACAGGAGCTCAACTTCATCTATATGGCCGGCCGCAGCGGGCTGGAAGAGCGGGTGTTCCGGCTCAACACCGGCATCTCGCTGTCGTCGACGCCGCTGCCGCGCACCCGGCATATGGTAGGGATGGTGATGGTCGACGGGCAGAACGGCGATGCCGTGCAGGCCTTCGCCAATTGCCAGGTCGCCACGTTCACCGAGATCCGCGGCCAGCAATTTCGGACCAGCAGCTACGAATACCTGTTGCGGCGTTCCGGCGGCGGTCTGCGCATCGCGCAGAAGAAGGTGCTGCTGCTTGAAGCAGTGATCGACGGATACTTTGACTTCTACGCCATCTGAAAACGGCGGGCGGCTGCGGGCCTGCGACGCGTTGCCGCCGCGATCGCCGGCCTCCAAGCTGGACAAAGGGGCGCTAAACAGACCAAACCGGCATATCTTTGCCGGTCTGAAGGCAACAACGATGACGACCAGAGGAGGAATCAATGAAATTTTGCGTACTATTTTCTATCGCCATGGCCGTGGGGCTGTTGAGCCAAGCCGGCGGCGTCGCCGCCCAGCAGCCGATTGCCATCGCCACACCGCCTTCGGGCTCCATTTACAACTCGAGTGCCGCGGCCATCGGCAAGGTGCTGGCGGACAAGGCCGGCTTGAGAATGACGCTTCAGGCGATGGGCGGTTCCAGCCAGTACCTGCCGATCGTCAATGCCGGCGAAGTCCCCCTGGGCATCGCCAATGTGTACGAGACAAGCCTGGCGGTCAAAGGCGAGGACTACTTCAAGGGCCGGCCGAACAAGGACCTTCGCGTGGTGGCAATTCTCTATCCGCTGCGCAACACGATCTTCGTGAAGAAGGATAGCGACATCAAGAAGCTTGCCGATCTCAAGGGCAAGCGCGGCCCCACGGGGTTCACCAGCCAGAGGATTCTCACCTCTGTGACCAACGCCGCCTTGGCTCCCGGCGGCATCACGCTTGATGACGTAAAGGGGGTCAACGTCGCCAACATCATATCGAACGTCAATGCCTTCAAGGAAGGCCGCACGGATTTTTTCGTGTTTGCGCTCGGCGGCGCCCCGATCCGGGAGGCCGACGCCGCGGTCGGCGGCGTGCGCGCGCTGACGGCGGAGAACACGCCAGCCGTCGTGGCCGCCGTGAAGAAGCAAGTTCCGGTGGCCTACCTGCGGCTTGAGAAGCCGAGCCCGGCCAATACCGGACTGCTGGAGCAGGGCTACCTGGTTTCGTACGGCGTCAATCTGCTGGCCAGCACCAAGACCCCGGACGACGTCGTGTACAAGGTCGTGAAGGCCATGCACGACAACGCCGCGGACCTGGGCAAGGTATTCCCGCCGCTGCGCATGCTCGATACCAAGGCGATGGCTCAAGCCGTGGACGGCGCCGAGTACCATCCGGGCGCAGCCAAGTACTACAAGGAGGTCGGTCAGTGGCCGCCGAAGCAGATGTGAGACGCATGCGCTGCGTCTGATCACTCGGTACGCGCATGGCAAGAGATGTTTCAAAGCATGGGCCCGGGCTACGCTCCTTCGGGAGCGCGGCCCTGCCATATCCGAATGGGCTCATTGAGATGCTCGCCGTTCTGCTCACCCTTGGCGGTGTCGGCTGGGCGCTCGACGTCTACAATCGCATCGGACTGAGAATCTACGACCAGCAATATCTCGCCGCCATTCTCGCCATCGCGCTGGCAATGGCGTTCTTGAAGTTTCCGATCATCGGCAAGGAAAAGACGGAGCTGCCTTGGTACGACGCCGTTGCGGCGGTCGTCGCATTCGCCGCCGTCGGCTACCTTGCGTATGACTATCCGACCATCGCCGATCTCATCTACCTGCGGTCCGCCGACAGTGTCACCGTCTGCGTCATCCTCATCGTCTTGCTGATTGAAGCATTGCGCCGCGCGACCGGTCCGGTGCTGAGCATTCTGGTGGTCGTCTTTATCGTTTATGCGCTGTTTGCCGATTACCTTCCAGGCTCCGGGATTCCCACGGATTGGCGCAAGCTCTCGCTCTCGCTCGCCGCCAATACCACCGGCATCCTCGGTCTGCCGATCAAGGTCGCCGCTACGATCGTCATCGCCTTCGTGCTGTTCGGCCAGATTCTGTCGCAGACCGGCGGCATGCGGTTCTTCACCGACATCGCGATGGCGGCGATGGGTGGCTTTCGCGGCGGCGCCGCCAAGATCGCGGTGCTCGGGTCGTTTCTGTTCGGCTCGATTTCCGGTAGCGCGGTCGCGAACGTCGTTGCGACGGGAATCGTCACCATTCCGCTGATGAAGCGCGCCGGCGTGCCGGCGCACAAGGCGGGCGCGATCGAAGCGGTGGCTTCAACCGGCGGGCAGTTGATGCCGCCGGTCATGGGCGCGGCGGCGTTCCTGATGGCCGAGTTCCTGGAGATTTCCTACGCCGAGGTCGTCATCGCCGCGCTGGTGCCCGGCATTCTCTACTATGTGGCGCTGTTCATTCAGGCCGACCTTGACGCCGCGAAGCAGGGCATTCCGCCGGTCGATCTGGACAAGATTCCACGCGCGGGCAAGGTGCTGCGTGCCGGCTGGTATTTCCCGATTGCATTCGTGATTCTGCTGGTAGGGCTGTTCTATCTCAACCTGCAGCCTGAGAAAGCCGTGATGTGGTCGATCGTCGGCCTGCTTGTCGCGGCTGTCGCGTTCGGCTTCGAGGGAAAGCGTCCCGGGCCCGGCGATCTACTGACGGCCTTTCGCGAAACCGGCCACGGCGCGCTCGACCTGATCCTGATTACCGCGGCGGCCGGCATCGTCATCGGTGTGCTCGCAATCTCGGGGCTTGGCTACCAGCTCACCTTAATTCTGGTCCAGGTCGGCCAGGGCAATCTGCTGCTGCTGCTGCTCCTGTCGGGGGCGGTTTGCATCATCCTCGGCATGGGCTTGCCGACCGTCGGCGTCTACGTGCTCCTGGCGGCGCTGGTCGCGCCGTCGCTGATCGAGGTCGGCGTGCAGCCAATCGCGGCCCATATGTACGTCATGTATTTCGGCATGATGTCGATGATCACACCGCCGATCGCGATCGCAGCCTTTGCCGCCGCCTCGGTCGCCGAGGCCGATCCGATGAAGACCGGTTTCGCCGCCGTACGCTTCGGCTGGACCGCTTTCATCGTGCCGATCCTGTTCGTGTTCTCGCCGAGCCTCTTGCTCATCGGCGAGCCGGCGGCGGTGGTGATCGCCCTGATCACGGCACTGCTAGGGGTGTGGCTGGTCTCGATCGCTACCATTGGGCATTTCCAGCGTCCGCTCGGCGCGCCGATGCGGGTGCTGTTCGCGGCCGCCGGATTTGCCGCGCTGACGCCGGCCGACCTGTTCCCCGGTGGCGCACTGGTCGATATGGCCGGCGTGGTCGGCGGCGTGATCCTGATCGGCTACGAATATATGCTGGCCCGGCGCCGGCGCGCCGCGCTGCTCGTGAAGCCTGCGGAGTAGTGCGATCGCGTTCGTGTCCCGCACGCAGCGCACCACACTTCATGCTGCGCTGCGCCCGGGACCCGAGTTACCGCCCAAGGGCCATCACACCGTCGCCGCCGGCAGGGTCGCGCGTCCGCGGATCATGTCGGAGGCCTTTTCCGCCATCATCAGCACGCACGCATTGATGTGGGCACCGACCAAATCCGGCATCGCCGCTGCGTCGACCACGCGCAGGCCTTCCGCGCCGCGTACCCGCAGCTCCGGATCGAGTACCGCCTCCGCCCCGATCCCCATCGGGCAGGTGGCGCAGGGATGATGTGCGGTGATGGCTGTCTTGCGGATGAACGCGTCGATCTCCGCGTCGCTCTTGACCGCGAGGCCGGGTGAGGACTCCTCGCCGCGATAGGCGTCCATCGCCTTCTGGTGCGCCACCTCGCGGGCGCGCCGGACGCCTTCGCGCAGCGTCGGCAGATCGTTGGGCGCGGTGAGGAAATTGTAGACGATGCGCGGCGGCACGCGCGGGTCGGCGGCGCGCAGCAGGATTTCGCCGCGGCTGTCGGGATGCAGCAGCGCCGGGCGGATGCCAAAGCCGTCTGCATAGGGCGCCTTCCATCCCGGCATCCAGAGATGCGCCTCCGGCGGCAGCCCGCGGAACATGAATTCCACGTCCGGCACGGCAAGCTCCGGCCGCGTCTTGATGAAGGCATGCAGGCCCCCCGGCACCACCGTGCCCGGCCCGGTGCCGAACAGGTAGGCCTGGATCATGTGCCTGGCCATGCGGTCGAACCGCATGTCGCGATGAAAACGTCCGGGCTTGGGCCGCGTGTACATCAGCAGCACCGCGAGGTGATCCTGCAGGTTCCTGCCCACTGGCAGATCGAGCACCGGCTCGATATCGAATTTGGCGAGATGCGCGGCCGGCCCGATACCCGAGAGCATCAGGAGCTGCGGCGTATTGAACGCGCCGCCGGCGAGTACCACCTCGCGCTCGGCCGAAGCGCTGCGCAACTGGCCGTCGACGAGGTACTCGACCCCGGTCGCGCGCGTCCCCTGCATCAACACCCGCGTCGCATGCGCGCCCGTGATGACGGTCAGGTTGGGACGCCGCAGCGCCGGCTTGAGAAAAGCCGCCGCCGACGAAGAGCGACGTCCGTCGCGGATCGTGTACTGGCCGCGGCCGAAGCCTTCCTGCTGGCCGCCGTTGTAGTCCGGCGTCACCGGATATCCGGCAGCGGCGGCGGCCACCAGCCAGGCATCAAACAGCGGGTCGTCGGTCTTCGCCCATTGCGTGCCGAGCAGGCCACTGCCGCCGCGCCACGGGTTCTCGCCCGCTTCCCAGGTTTCGCCGCGACGGAAATAGGGAAGCACGTCGGCATAGGACCAGCCGCGCGCGCCCATCTGCGCCCAGCGGTCGTAGTCGCCGGCATGGCCCCGCGTGTACGCCATGACATTGATCGACGAGGAGCCGCCGAGCACCTTGCCGCGCTCGGCACCGATGACGCGTCCGTCGAGGTTTGGCTCGGGCTCGGTGTGAAACCCCCAATCGAACAGGCCCCATTCGTGCAGCTTGCCCATGCCGAGAGGGATGTGGATGAACGGATGGGTGTCGCGGCCACCCGCCTCGAGCAGCAGCACGCGCGCGGCGTCATCTTCGGTCAGCCGATTGGCAAGGACGCAGCCGGCGGAGCCGGCACCGACGATGACGTAGTCGTAGCCCTGAGTATCAGCCATGCGTCATGCGTAGTGCAAAAACGTGATGGTGTCATTCCGGACGCGCCGGCCCGAAATCCATACTCCCGGCAGTGATTATGGATTCCGGCTCCCGTGCTCTGCACGGTCCCCGGAATGATATGACGGCTGGAGAACATCCTGCCGCCAAAGAAAAAACCGGGCTCCGTAGAGCCCGGTTGAGTCCGTCGGCAAAGCCGACATCACCTTCCAGAGGGGAACAACGGCTGCCAGAGCCTCTCCGAATTCAGAGAACGCAGCTTGATAGGGCTGGCAGCACCTGGTCAGTATGCTCCCCTCATCGCAGCCGGCAACGCGCCGCCCCGCATGCCAGCCATGCGGCCGTCAGGATGGGTCCCGCGAAGTCGGAACCGATCTTGCGACATGATCAGGCCTTGACAAAAAGATGAGGGCTGATCGGCTCCTTGCTTGAATCGATCAAGCTCTAGAATTTCCACCGTTGCGCGTTGGCGACGAGAAAGTCGCGGAAGACCTGGATGCGCGCGACCGACTTCAGTTCTTCCGGATAAACGAAATAGGCGTCGAGCGTGACCGCTTCGGCCTCGCCGAACAGCAGCACCAGGCCGCCGTTCTCCTCCACCAGGTAGTCGGGAAGCATGGCGATGCCAAGCCCGCGCTGACAGGCCGTGAGCACACCGAGGATGTTGTTGATATGCAAGAGCGGGGTCCGCGGACCCTTGCCGTTACGCTCGACCTCGATCAGCCAGTTGGTGCTCTGCAAGTAGTTCGGAATCGAACCGCTAAGCACCAGGATGCGGTGGTTGTCGAGATCTTCGAAATTGCGCGGCGTGCCGAACCGCTTCAGATACTCCGGCGAAGCGTAGGCATGGAAATGCACGGTGAACAGCTTGCGCTGGATCAGGTCGGGCTGTGTCGGCTGCCGTAGCCGGATGGCGACGTCCGCCTCGCGCATGGCGAGGTCCAGTTCCTCGTCGGTTGTGATCAGCTTGACGCGGATATCCGGGTACAGATCGATGAACTCCCCGAGCCGGGGCGTCAGCCAGGCGACACCGAGGCCGACCGTGGTGGTGACCTTGAGATCGCCGTGCGGTCGCTCGCGGCTGTCGGTGAGCTTGGTGCGCGCGGCTTCCAGCTTCATGAACACGTCATGCGCGGTGCGGTAGAGCATGTCACCTTGCTCGGTCAGGATCAGGCCGCGTGCGTGCCGGTGGAACAGCGAGACCGACAGTTCCTGCTCGAGCGCGCTGACCTGCCGGGATACGGCCGATTGCGATAGGCCAAGCTGCTCGCCTGCGTGGGTGAAGCTGCCGGCTTCCGCGGCAGCGTGAAATACCTTGAGCTTGTCCCAGTCCATGCTTGAAACCTTCCGTCGTCCCGCAGCAGGGATGATCATGGAAACACCTATTCCGCCGCCGCGCGCGTCGTGGCATGGCCGGCAAGAAAACGCTCCGCCTCGAGCGCCGCCATGCAGCCCTGGCCGGCGGCGGTCACGGCCTGGCGGTAGACGTCATCCGTTACGTCGCCGGCTGCAAACACCCCCCGCACCGAAGTCGCCGTCGAATACGGTGCCGTGGCGACATAGCCGGATGGCTTCAGCGCCATCTGCGTCGCGACCACCTCTGTCGCCGGAGTGTGGCCGATCGCAATGAACACCCCGTCCACCGGCCGTTCGGTGACGGCGCCGGTCTTCACGTCCTTCAGCCGCACGTGCGTGACTTTGGGCGGGCCTTCGGTGCCCAGGACATCGTCGAGGACGGTGTTCCAGATGACGTTGATTTTTGGATGCTTGAACAACCGATCCTGCAGGATCTTCTCGGCGCGGAAGCTGTCGCGCCGATGCACGACCGTGACAGAGGCGGCGAAGTTGGTCAGGAACAGCGCCTCCTCGACGGCGGTATTGCCGCCGCCTACGACGATCACTTCCTTGTTGCGGTAGAAAAATCCGTCGCAGGTAGCGCAGGCCGAGACGCCGTAGCCCTTGAACTTCTGCTCCGACGGCAGATCGAGCCAGCGCGCCTGCGCGCCGGTCGCGAGAATCAGCGCCTCGGCGAGATAGACGTCGCCGGAATCGCATTCCAGGCGGAACGGGCGCTGCGAAAGGTCGGCCTTGGTGACGTGATCGGTGACCATCTTGGTGCCGACATGCCGGGCCTGAACCTCCATCTGCTGCATCAGCCAGGGGCCCTGGATGACGTCGGCGAAGCCGGGGTAGTTTTCCACATCGGTGGTGATGGTCATCTGGCCGCCGGGCTGGATGCCCTGAATCAGGACTGGCTCGAGCATCGCGCGGGCCGCATAGATCGCCGCCGTATAGCCGGCCGGCCCGGAGCCGATGATTACTACCTTTGCGTGCAAAACCTCAGGCATTCCAATGCCTTCTACAATCGGTCGGTCAGAAAACAGGGGGCCCCGGGCCCCCAATTCGTGTCACTCCAATCTAATGGTTTCGACAAGCCATGCAAGATATGCAGCCCAGCGCTGTCCCTCTCTGCGGGATTGGAACGGATGGGTGGTGGCTTTACCGCCACTCGACCTTCTTGACCTCATAGGCCTTGGCGCCGCCGGGGGTAACGACCTCGACCGAGGCACCCTTGGTCTTGCCGACGAGCGCACGGGCGAGGGGCGAGGCGACCGAGATCTTGCCTTTCTTGGCGTCGGCTTCCGGCTCGCCGACGATCTGCCAGACCCTCCTCTCGTCGGTGTCCTCGTCCACCAGTGTCACCGTGGCACCGAACTTGATGGTTTCGCCGGACAGTTTCGAAACGTCGATGACCTCGGCGCGCGCGAGCTTGTCCTCGAGCTCGGCGATGTGGCCCTCGTTGATCGACTGCTGCTCTTTCGCCGCGTGATACTCGGCGTTCTCCGAGAGATCACCGTGGGTGCGCGCGTCGGTAATCTGCTGAATGATGCGCGGCCGCTCGACCTGCTGACGGTGCTTGAGCTCCTCTTCCAGCGCGGTGTAACCCGCAGCGGTCATGGGGATCTTGTCCATCGGTCTTCCGTCCTCCAGCCTGTCGGCAAATCGGCTGATCTCTCGATCCTGCCGGCGCTGCCGCAGGCGCCAAAATCTACTCGTAAGACGACTCCGGCGACAACATTGCTCGCCGGAGTCGTCTTACGGACTGCAGAGACAACAGCTCCTGATCGCGTGCCGATTTTCCCATCGGCGCCGCGACCCGCAACGCTCTGCCAAACACGCCGCCGCCGAGAGTCCGGTCTGATCGTTCAGCCCCGGCCGTCGAAATAGCTTTGCAGCGCCCGCACCTCGAGTTCACCCTCGATGTAGGCTTTGATGCCTTGCGCCGCGGCGACCGCTCCTGAAAGTGTGGTGTAGTATGGGACTTTATGCAAGAGGGCGGCGCGCCTCAGCGAACGGCTATCGGCCATGGCCTGCGCTCCCTCGGTGGTGTTCAAGACCAGCTGGACATCGCCGTTATTGATGGCATCGACAATGTGCGGCCGGCCTTCCAGCACCTTGTTGACCTTCTGGGCCTGGATTCCATGTTCGGTGAGGAACCGCTGGGTGCCCGAGGTGGCGATAATGCGGAATCCGAGGTCGCTAAGATCGCGGATCGCCTCCATGACCCGCGGCTTGTCGTCGTCGCGCACCGAAATGAACACGGTCCCGGCGCGCGGCAGCCGCGCACCGCCGCCGATCTGGCTCTTGGCGAAGGCGATCGGAAACGAGGTGTCGATGCCCATCACCTCGCCGGTCGACTTCATTTCCGGGCCAAGCACGGTGTCGACGCCGGGGAAGCGAGCGAACGGGAACACCGCTTCCTTGACGCCGATGTGCCTACCGGAGCCGGACTTGAAGCTCTGCGGCTTCAGCTTGAAGTCGGCGAGGCGATCCCCGGCCATGATTCGCGCCGCGATCTTGGCCACCGGCAGCCCGACCACCTTGGCGACGAACGGAACGGTACGTGAGGCGCGCGGATTGACTTCGAGTACGTAAATGTCGCCGTCCTTGATGGCGTACTGCACGTTCATCAGGCCGCCGACATTGAGCGCCAGCGCCAGCGCACGGGTTTGGCGTTCAAGCTCGGCGATCACCGCCGGCGATAGCGAATGCGGCGGCAGCGAGCAGGCCGAATCCCCCGAATGGATGCCGGCTTCCTCGATGTGCTCCATGATGCCGGCGATATAGGTATCCTCTCCGTCGGCGAGGCAATCGACGTCCACCTCGATGGCGTCGGACAGATAGCGGTCGAACAAGAGCGGGTTCCTGCCCAACACAGTGTTGATCTGTCCCGTCTTGTCGTTCGGATAGCGCGCCTTGATGTCGGAGGGCACCAGGCTCGGCAGTGTGCCGAGCAGGTAGTTGTCGAACTGTTCCTGGTCGCGGATGATCGCCATTGCGCGGCCGCCGAGCACGTATGAGGGGCGCACCACAAAGGGCAGGCCAAGTTCGGCGGCGACCAGCCGGCTCTGCTCGACCGAATAGGCGATGCCGTTCTTGGGCTGCTTCAGGCGCAGCTTGTCGAGCAGACGCTTGAAGCGGTCGCGGTCCTCGGCGAGGTCGATCGCGTCGGGCGAGGTGCCGAGGATCGGCACGTTGGCGGCCTCAAGCGCTTCCGCCAGCTTAAGCGGCGTCTGGCCGCCAAACTGCACGATCACCCCGTGCAGCGTGCCGTTGGCTTGCTCCTTCGCGATGATTTCGATCACGTCCTCGGCGGTGAGCGGTTCGAAATAGAGGCGATCCGAAGTGTCGTAGTCGGTCGACACCGTCTCGGGATTGCAATTGACCATGATGGTCTCAAAGCCAGCCTCGCCGAGGGCGAACGCGGCTTGGCAGCAGCAATAGTCGAACTCAATGCCCTGGCCGATGCGGTTCGGGCCGCCGCCGAGGATGATCACCTTCTTCCTGCCGGACGGCGCGGCCTCGTCGGCGGGCATGCCGGCGAACGGCGCCTCGTAGCTCGAATACATGTAGGCGGTCGGCGAGGCGAACTCGGCGGCGCAAGTATCGATGCGCTTGTAGACCGGCCGCACGTCGAGTCCCCGTCGCCGGGCGGCGACTTCAGCTTCGGAAGTTCCGGTTAGCGCGGCGAGCCGCGCGTCGGAGAAGCCCATCGCCTTGAGGCGTCGGAAGGTGCCCGGCGTGGTCGGCAGACCCTTGGAACGAATCTCGGCCTCGGTCTCGACGATGCCGCGGATCTCGGCGAGAAACCACGGATCGATCCTGCAGCTTGCATGAATCTGCTCATCGGTGAGACCGAAGCGCATTGCCTGCGCGACCTTCAGCAGACGGTCCGGCGTCGGTGTGCCGAGCGCGGCGCGAACCGCGTTCTTGTCGTCACCATGGCCGAGCCCCTCGATCTCGATCTCGTCGAGGCCGGTGAGGCCGGTTTCGAGCGAGCGCAGCGCCTTCTGCAGCGATTCCTGGAACGTGCGGCCGATCGCCATGGCCTCGCCGACCGACTTCATGGAGGTGGTCAGCAGCGGCTCGGCGCCGGGAAACTTCTCGAAGGCGAAGCGTGGGATCTTGGTGACGATGTAGTCGATGGTCGGCTCGAACGAGGCTGGCGTCGCACCCCCGGTGATGTCGTTGGCGATCTCGTCGAGCGTGTAGCCGACCGCGAGCTTGGCCGCGACCTTGGCGATCGGGAAGCCGGTCGCCTTGGAGGCAAGCGCCGACGAACGCGACACGCGCGGATTCATCTCGATGATGACCAGCCGCCCGTCGGCGGGATTGACCGCGAACTGCACGTTTGAGCCGCCGGTCTCTACCCCGATCTCGCGCAGCACCGCGATCGAGGCGTCGCGCATGATCTGATATTCCTTGTCGGTGAGCGTGAGCGCTGGCGCGATGGTGATCGAGTCGCCGGTGTGCACGCCCATTGGATCGAGATTCTCGATCGAGCAGATGATGATGCAGTTGTCTCGTCTGTCGCGAACGACCTCCATCTCGAACTCTTTCCAGCCGAGCACCGATTCCTCGATCAGCACTTCACTGGTGGGCGAGGCGTCGAGCCCGCCCTCGACAATGTCGAGGAATTCGCTCTTGGTGTAGGCGATGCCGCCGCCGGTGCCGCCGAGCGTGAACGACGGCCGGATGATTGCCGGCAGGCCGACTTCGTCGAGCGCCTGCAGCGCCTCGATCAGCGCCTGGTCCTGGTAGCGCTTGCGCCGGTCGCGCTCGCCGCGGATCCACTCACGCTCGAACGCGGCAAGGCGGCGCTGGATGTCGGCTTCGGCGGCGCCCGAGGCTTTGATACGTTCATTCTCGTTGCGATAGTGGGCGCGGTCCTGCTGCTTCAGCGCGGAAGCATTGGCGAGCCGCGAGCGCGGCGTCTCCAGCCCGATCTTCTGCATCGCGTCGCGGAACAACTGCCGGTCCTCGGCCTTGTCGATTGCCTCGGCGGTGGCGCCGATCATGGTGACGCCGAACTGGTCAAGCACCCCCATCTTCTTTAGCGACAGGGCGCAGTTGAGGGCGGTCTGCCCACCCATGGTCGGGAGTAGCGCGTCCGGCCGCTCTTTCTCGATGATCTTGGCGACAATCTCCGGCGTGATCGGCTCGATGTAGGTGGCGTCGGCCAGGTCCGGATCGGTCATGATCGTCGCCGGATTGGAGTTGATCAGGACGACCCGGTATCCCTCTTCCTTGAGCGCCTTGACGGCCTGGGTTCCGGAATAGTCGAACTCGCACGCCTGCCCGATCACGATCGGACCCGCACCGATAATCAGGATCGAGGAGATGTCGGTGCGTTTCGGCATCGGGCTCCAGCGTGGGGCACAAAAAAAGGGCGCGCCTTCAGCGCGTCCTTCGGCTCGCGCCGTCCGGGGCAAGTCCCCGCGCGCGGGGACCATATAGACCCGAATCGGGTGGTATGGAAGGCCGTCCGGGGGAAAATGCCGTGTTTCCACGGAGCGATGGCCGCCGGCTACGCCGGCCGCGCCAGAAACGTCATCCGTACCGGGTTATGGCCGATATTGGCCGGGCTGCGCGTGGCCGAAAATCCGGCGGCCGCGAGCTTCGCCGTGATCGCGGCCTCGGAATAGCGGGCCAGTCCAAGCGTGGACCGCAAGCGCGGATAGTTCGAGAAGGCCGTGCGGACCAGCCCCCGGAGCGCGGCGAGCAGGAACCCGTTCGCCCGCGCAAACCTGAGCAGCGCGAGGACATCGATCGACGGCGGCAGGTCCGGCGGGATCACGTCGCCGAGAAAAAAATGGCCGCGCGGTGTAAGCAGCCGCCGGAAGTGGGCAAAGAGGGCGTCGGCCTCCTCCGGCGTCAGATACTGGAGCACCGAGTGCATGACGATGATGTCGATCGAGCCCTCCGGCATTCCCGCGACATCTTCCGGTGCGCAGACCTGGATATTCTGATCGCCCGCATAGCGCTCCGCGAGACCTTTACGCACGGTCGGCGCGGCCTCGCAGAGGATGAGGCGGCGTGCCTTGCGCGCGACGAGGTGGGCGTAGAGCGCCTCGCCGCAGCCGTAATCGAGGATGACCGGCGCGAAGTCGCGGCCCTGCTCGCGCGCGTGTCCAGCCGGAAGCGCCAGCATTGCGTCGATGTGTTCCGCGATGGTGCGATAGTGCACGTCGCGATGCCGTGCGTTCACGTAGATGGAATGCTCGGTGTCCCAGAAGGAAATCCAGTCGGCCATGGTCCTTCTGTGCCCGGCTGCGCCCGGCCACTATCCCCGCTTGCGTGTCCGCATCAGATCGCAGAAGCGGGTAAACAGATAGTGGCTGTCGCGCGGGCCGGGCGAGGCCTCCGGGTGGTACTGCACCGAGAACACCGGCCGCTCCTTCAGCACCATGCCGCAGTTCGATCCGTCAAACAGCGAAACGTGTGTTTCGGTGACGCTGTCGGGCAGGGTCGCGCTGTCGACGGCAAAGCCGTGGTTCATCGAGGTGATCTCGACTTTGCCGGTGGTCAGGTCCTTGACCGGATGGTTGGCCCCATGATGGCCCTGGTGCATCTTCAAAGTCGCGGCGCCGACCGCGAGGCCGAGCATCTGGTGGCCGAGGCAGATGCCGAAGGTCGGGATGCCCTTGTCGATCATCGTCCGGATCACCGGCACCGCGTAGGCACCGGTCGCCGCCGGATCGCCGGGGCCGTTGGAGAGGAATATGCCGTCTGGCTCGAGCGCAAGGATGTCGTCGGCCGCCGTTTGTGCCGGCACCACCGTCACCTTGCAGCCGCACCCGGCCAACAGACGCAGGATATTACGCTTGATGCCGTAGTCGATGGCGACCACGTGGAACTCCGGTGCCTCCTGCCGGCCGTAGCCTTTGCCCCATTCCCAGGGCGTCTCGTCCCAGGTGAAGCGCTGGCCCGAGGTGACGGCGGGCACGAGGTCCATGCCGACCAGCCCGGGCCAGGTGCGAGCTTCCTGTTTCAAGGCATCGAGATCGAAGCGGCCAGACGGCTCGTGCGCGATCACCGCGTTGATGTAGCCGCGCTCGCGGATCAGCGCGGTCAGCGCCCGCGTATCGAGGCCGGACAGGCCGACGACTCGCCGCGCCCGCAACCACTGGTCGAGGTGGCGCGTGGCACGGTAGTTCGAGGGATCAGTGATCGCCGTATGCAGCACCACGCCGCGGACGCCAGGCGTCGCCGCCATGTTGACGGTCTCGATGTCCTCTTCGTTGGTGCCGACATTGCCGATGTGCGGGAAGGTGAACGTAATGATCTGCCCGGCATAGGAGGGGTCGGTCAGGATCTCTTCGTAGCCGGTCATGGCGGTGTTGAAGCAGACTTCGCCGACTGCATGGCCCGATGCGCCGAGGCCGAACCCTTCCAGCACGGTCCCGTCGGCCAGCACGAGCACGGCGGTCGGCTTGGGCTCGGCCCAGCCGCCGGTGGAGTGCGTGTCAATCATAGTGTTCCGTTTGGCGTCGCGGCTGTCGTCCCGGCCGGGGCGAAGCGGAGAGCCGGGACCCAAGTATCCCGGCGCTACGGATCAATAACGAAGACCGGGGTACGAGGGTCCCGGATCGGCCCTGCCGGCCGTCCGGGATGACAGCCGAATGGTTTTCTCGGCTATCGCCCCTTACTTGCCTATTATTCCGCGCCGGACAAGGCTGGTCCGGCTGCAATCACAACTAAAGGGTGATGCCGTGCTGCGCGACCAGATCAACGACGCCTTGAAAGGCGCCATGAAGGCCAGGGACGAACGCCGGGTCTCGACGCTGCGGCTGGTCAACGCGGCGCTCAAGAACGCCGATATCGAGGCGCGCGGGCAGGGCAAGGAGGCGCTCGGCGACGAGGCGATCCTCGGCCTGCTGCAGAAGATGATCAAGCAGCGGCAGGAATCGATTGTACTCTACGAAAAGGGCGGCCGGGCCGACCTCGCGCAGCAGGAGCGCGAGGAGGTGGAAATCATTGCATCCTATCTGCCGAAGCAGATGTCCGAAGCCGAGGCCAAGGCGGCGATCGAGGCCGCCATTAAGGACACCGGCGCTGCCGGCATGAAGGACATGGGCAAGGTCATGGCCGCCCTAAAGGAGCGGCATGCGGGACAGCTCGATATCGCTACCGCCAGCGGCATGGTGAAGGGCCTGCTGGCGAAGTGAGGCCAACCATCCGGTCAGACGCTTGGTTGCCAAGGCCGGGCTTTGCTAACCTGCCGGTCAGCTTCACATTGGACCTCCCCCATGTCCCTCCAATTCTATCTCGCCTATGTCCTCGCCTGCATCGTCGTGGTGATCGTGCCCGGGCCGACGGTCACGCTGATCGTGGCCAACAGCCTCCGCTACGGCACCCGCGCCGGCATGGTGAACATCGCCGGCACGCAGCTCGGCCTGGCGGTGATGATCGGCCTCGTCGTCGTTGGGCTCGCCTCGCTGATCGAAACCGTCGAGTGGTGGTTCGACTGGGTGCGGCTCGCCGGCGCCTGCTATCTCGTCTGGCTCGGCGTGAAGTTCCTGCGCTCGCCGGATGCGCTGGCCGAACCCGCGCAGGCCAGCCCGCGCGGCGGTTTTTTCCTCCAGGGATTTCTGGTTCTCGTCAGTAATCCCAAGGCGCTGTTGCTGTTCGGCGCATTCATCCCGCAATTCGTCGATCCGAACGGCGACTATGTCGGGCAGGTGCTGCTGTTGGGGGCGACCGCCATGGTCGTGGCCCTCATTTTCGACAGCGCCTACGCGGTGCTCACCGGACGCGCGGTGGCGCTGCTGCCGCCCCGACGCATGCGGCTGGTATCGCGCGTCAGCGGCCTATGCCTGATCGGCGGCGGCGCGTGGCTGGCGCTGGTCCGGGCGCGGTGACGAGAACGATTTGCCGGCTCGCAGGTCAGTCCGGGGAGGGCGCAAGCGGCCTCCCCGGCAAAGCGACGTTCAGAGCTTGAGGTTCGCGTAGAGGCCCGAGTCCTTCACGATCTGCAGGGCATCGATTCGCTCCTGCACCAGGTTTTTCTCGAATTCCTCCGGCGAACTCAGCACCGACGTGAGGCCGCGTCCGAGCAGGAACCGCTTTTGGAACTCGGGCTTCGAAACGATCTTTTTGGTTTCGCCGTACAGTCGGTCGATAATCGGCTTTGGCGTTCCAGTCGGCGCATAGAGACCGAAGAATGTGGTCCCCGCAATCGGATAGCCGGCCTCCTTGAAGGTCGGGATCTCGGGCGCCAATGGCGAACGCTGGTCGCCGTCCATGGCAAGGCCGGCGATCTTTCCGGCCTTGATGAGCGCGGCGAGATTGCCGATGCCGAACATCGCGATCTGCGTGGTGTTGCTCAGCATGCTGTTCACGGCATCGCCGCCGCCCTTGAACGGCACGCGGACAAAGTCGGTGCCGTGCTTCTTGTTCAGCTCCGTCATGAACGCGACCTTCGCCAGCGACGGCGCCATGTAGCTCATGGTCTTCGGGTTCGCCTTCGTGTGTTTGATCAGCTCGTCGAACGACTTGACCTTGAGCGCCCCGGTCACCGCGAACACCTGCGTCAGATCATAGAGACGCGTGATCGGCGCGAGCTGCGCCTTGGGATCGAAGCCCGAGCCCGGCAAGATGATCGGATTGTACAGGATCGCCGTGTCCGGAAGAATGCAGAACGTGTAGCCGTCCGGGGGCGCGTCGGCGCAGGCCCGCGCACCGATGGTGCCGCCGGCCCCTGCCCGATTCTCGACCACGACGTTCTGACCCAGCGCGGGGCCCAATTGATCGGCCAGCCCCCGCATGAAGATGTCGCTCAAACCGCCCGCTCCTTGCGACGTGACTGCTCTAATCGGCTTGTCTGGATAGTCGCTGGCGGTGGCGGCTGCCGACGGCAGGAGAAAAGACGCAACCAATGTTGCTGCGACCGTGAATGCGGCCCTCATGGCAATGCTCCCTTCGATTTTCTTGTCACCTGCGGCGCCCCAAGCTCTTCCTTGAGCCTAGGACCTCGCCCACAATGCAGCAATCCGGCGTCGCCGACAAGGCGAGTGCCGTCACTCGGTAGAGGATACATGATGCGGTCGGAAATGGGGCACGAAGCCGGCAAGAGCGCACCGCAGGGAATGATCGTGGAGAAGGACGTTCTCGTGACGATGCGCGACGGCGTGCGCATCTCGCTGCGCATCTACCGTCCGCAGGCGCCCGGCCGTTATCCGGCGCTGTTCGCGGCTTCGCCCTATCAGCACGAATTCAACGACGTTCCGGCCTATCCGCTGTTTCTCTGGCGCGAGATCGGCCCGGTCGAATGGTACGTGAGCCAAGGCTATGCCTATGTGCACGCAGACGTGCGCGGCTCAGGCCGGTCGGAGGGGAGCTTCGGCTTCATGGATCGGACCGAGCAGTTGGACTATGTCGAGTTGATCGCGTGGATGTGCCGGCAGGACTGGTGCAACGGCAAGGTCGGCGGCATCGGCCAATCCTATTACGCGGTCGCGCAGTGGCATATGGCCGCAGACAATCCGCCCGGCCTTGCCTGCATTGTGCCCTATGACGGCCTGATCGATCAGTACCGCTGCTCGAATTATCACGGCGGCATTTTCTGCAGCTATCGACCCGGCTGGTACATCGCGCTGCTTGCTAACAACCAGCACCGTCTCGCTGGCCGTGCCGGCCGCGCGCGCATGACCGCCGACCTCGTCGGCGACATCGTCGAACATGCGCTTGACGACGGCTGGTGGAAGGAGCGCTCGCCGTTCGAGCGGCTCGGCGATATCAAGGTGCCGGTGCTGTCGATCGGCCACTGGGGCAAGATGGGGCTGCACCTGCGCGGCAATATCCTCGGTTACGAGCAGGTGCGGGCACCGAAGAAGCTCGTCGTCACCGGCGCGCTCAACGTGCATCAGGCCCACCACATGTTCGATCAGGTGGAATTCCACGACAAGGAACTGCTGCCGTTCTACGACCGTCACCTGAAGGGAATCGATAACGGCGTGATGGACGGGCCGCCCGTGCGCATCTTCGTGCGCAACACCGGCAAGTTCCGCGAGGAGCCGGAATGGCCGCTCCAGCGCGCGCAATACACGCCGTTCTACCTGCGCCAGGGACCGTCGGGCTCGGTGACGTCGCTCAACGACGGCGGGCTGTCGCGCGAGCAGCCGGCCGCGGACGAGCCGGTGACGAGCTATTCCTATCCCGACTGGGAGTGGCGCAACGGTGTCGTTGCCGTCGTGGATGGACGGCCCGATCCGATGCGGCGCGTGCTCACGTTCACCTCGGCGCCGCTCGATGCCGACATGGAGGTCACCGGGCCGATCGTGCTGAAGCTCTATGCCGCGTCCGACCAGATCGACACGCAGTTCATCGTCAAGCTCGCCGAGCAGCACCCGCAGGATCCGGCCGCGGGAGCGAACGGCGAGCAACCGGCCTCGACCATCGTCTCGAAGGGCTGGCTCAAGGCCTCGCATCGCGAAAAGGACGCGAAGCGTTCGACCGACATCCGTCCATTCTACACCCACGCCGATCCGCAGCCGCTCAGCCCCGGCGAGGTCTACCAGTTCGATATCGAAGTGCTGCCGGTCAGTTACGTGTTCCGCAAAGGCCATCGCATTCGGCTGGAGATCGTCAACGGCGATTCGCCACTGACCGACACGGTGTTCTCCCACCCCTACCATCCGACGCAGGTTGGGACCGACACGATCCACCATGACGCCGCGCATGCGTCGTGCATCTTGCTGCCCGTGGTGGGGTGATGGGCTCAGAGGGATAAAGGCGTTCCCCGCACGCGGTGCAGCGTGAAACGATGCACCGCGGAGGCGGGGTCCCGGGAAACCGGGGGTCCCGGTTCTGCGGCGCACCACACCGTAGGTCGGATGTCTCCGACTTGCGGCACTCAAAATATTGCCGGAAGTCGGGTATACCCGACTTCGGGTGTGTTGCGCCGCGCCCGGGACACAGCGCAAATGCCGTCACGCCCGCTTCTTCGGCTTGCGCTTCTGCTCCATGTAGGAGCGCAGCACCGCGTTCATGCGCCGCTGATAGCCGGCTCCCTCGCCCTTGAAGAAATGGAGCACGTCCTCGTCGACACGAATGGAGATCGCCTGCTTCTTCGGTGGAATGACCAGGACGGCCTCGGACCAGTCGACGTCAAGAGGAACCGCATCGGGATCATTGCGGACCGCTTCGACGATTTCCTCGTCGGTCATCGCATCGACGCGGGCCCAATCAGTCTTGCCCTTCCGTCGCTCGCCCCATTGTCTCTTCACGATACGTTCGTTCTTCATGTCTTCGTGCGCGCCGTGCTGAGATGATCCGAATCTCTTCGCCGCGGTATGCGAACGCCACCGTTATGACGCGAACTTCGGATTCACCGATTGCAATCCAGCGTTCCTCATTGTTCCTATCGGAGCGGCGGAGCGCATGCGGTCGGTAGAAGACTTCAAGCGCCTCATCGAAATCGATGCCATGCTTCGTGAGATTCAGAGCATTCTTTCTGGCGTCCCATTGGAAGCCTTTGATCGTCGGCAGCGCTGAACCTCGGCAGCGCTTTCGCAGTTGGCATCATCTCATCGAACACGCTCCTATCAAGAACCTGGACCATTCCAGGCTGAACGACATGTTGTACATACAAACGTAATTCAGCCAAGTCAACCCTGTGGATAATTGGGACCAAATTGCCGCCGCCCTGCCGCCCCCTTCCCAGGCCCTATACTGACGGGTCCAGCGAATCACTCGAGCCCCGTTTCCATGCGCTTTCCGCCGCAATACCTCGACGATCTGCGCGCGCGCCTCCCGGTTTCGGAGGTGGTGCGGCGGCGCGTCCAGTTGAAGAAGGCGGGACGCGAGTGGAGGGGGCTGTCCCCCTTCAACAAGGAACGGACGCCCTCGTTTTTTGTCAATGATGACAAGGCGATGTGGTTTGATTTCTCGTCTGGCAAGAACGGCAATATCTTCGATTTCGTGATGCAGACCGAGGGGGTCGCCTTCCCGGAGGCGGTGGAGCGGCTCGCCGGGATGGCCGGACTGCCGCTGCCGCAGGTCTCGCCGGAGGCGGACGCCCGCGAGGAACGGCGGCGCACGCTGCACGACGTGGCCGAACTGGCCGCCCAGTTCTTCGAGCAAACACTTGCCGCCCGCACCGGCGCCAAGGCTCGCGGCTATCTCGCCGACCGCGGCATCGCGCCAGCGACGCAGCTCCAGTTCCGACTCGGCTATGCGCCGGCCGAGCGCTTCGCGCTCAAGGAGTTTCTAGGGAACAAAGGCGTGCCGGTCGTCGACATGGTCGAGGCCGGGCTCCTTGTCTCGGGCGACGATATCCCTGTGGCGTTCGATCGCTTCCGCGACCGGGTGACGTTCCCGATCGCCGATGCACGCGGGCGGGTGATCGCGTTCGGCGGGCGGGCGTTGGAGAAGGACGTGCCGGCGAAGTACCTCAATTCGCCGGAGACCTCCCTGTTCCACAAGGGGGCAACGCTCTACAACCTCGCGGCTGCCCGATCCGCGGCGCACCAAGGGGCGCCGCTGATCGCGGTCGAGGGCTATGTCGACGTCATCGCCATGGTGAGCGCCGGGTTTTCCGGCACCGTGGCCCCGCTCGGCACGGCGCTGACGGAGGAGCAACTGGCGCTGCTCTGGCGGATGACCGACGAGCCGCTGTTGTGCTTCGACGGCGATGGAGCCGGTCGGCGTGCCGCATACCGCGCGGTCGACCTCGCGTTGCCGGCGCTCAAGCCCGGCAAGAGCCTGAAGTTCGCGACGCTGCCGCAAGGCCAGGACCCGGACGATCTTCTGCGCGCCGGAGGCCGCGGGGCCATGGAGGACGTGCTCGCGGGCGCGCGGCCGCTCGCCGACCTGTTATGGCTGCGCGAGACCGAAGCCGGCGGCTTCGATACCCCGGAGCGGCGGGCCGCGCTCGAGGCGCGGCTCGACGCGATCATCAGGGTGATCGGTCAGGATGCGGTGCGCAAGTACTACCGACAAGACTTCCAGGTGCGGCTGCAGGGGTTGTTCGCGCCCGTTTCAAGGAAGCCGGTGTTCACCGGCCGTGGTTTTGCAGGCTACGCGTCGTCGCCCGGACGGGGATATCCCGGCGCCGGCCATGACCGCCGTCCGCGCTTTGCCGACCGTGGACGCAACGGCGTAGGCGATGCGCGCGCGCAGGGCCCCTACATGGCGGTGAGCCCCCAGCTGGCGGCCAGTTCCGTGCTTCGCGGCCACCTCGCGGCGATTCCGCGGCGAGAGGTGCTGATTCTACAGATTGTCAGCAATCATCCCTGGCTTCTGCAGGATCACCTCGAGGACTTCTCGCGCATCGAGTTCCGTCATGGCGATACCCAGAAGCTCAAGGGCGCGGTGATCGACATCGTCGCCCACGATGCCGGCGCCGACTGGAGCCGCCTGCGCGCCGAAATTGCGGCCCGCGGCCTGGAGCCGCTGATGCAGCGCGTCGAGCGCATCATCACGACCGTCTCAGTGTGGGGCGCCCGACCGGAGGCTGCCCCCGATGACGTTCTCATGACCTGGAAACAGCTCGTTACCTTGCATCGGCAATGGCATTCCCTAACTAAGGAGCTGAAGGACGCCGAGCGCGCGCTGGGCCAGGAGGGTTCGGAGGCAAACTACTCCTGGTTGTGTGACGTCAAGGCGCGACTGTCCGACATCGAAGGGACGGAGGCTTTGATAGAAGGCTTCGGTGTGTCCTCCGGGCGCACGGTCGGCAACGTTTGATCCGGCCGCCGGGCCAAATTCTGGTCAATTCGCGACTTTTTAGGGTTAAGCGGAGTTTAAGAGAGCGTCGGTGAGAGTTGCGGACTAACCGGATCGGGCGGGTGCACCCGCCCGATCCGCGTTAGCTGACGCTATTGGGGTATCTGGACGTCTTTGGCCCAGCGTCCAGTTTATAACAGTCCGGTCGGCGATGCGTTGACGTGTACAAGGAGAGGCGAATGGCAACCAAGGTGAAGGCGGCGCAGCCGAAGGAAGAAACGCCCGAGAAGGAGGCGCCGGACACGCCGGACAGCCCGCTGCCGTTGCTCGACCTCTCCGATGCCGCCGTCCGCAAGATGATCAAGGCCGCGAAGAAGCGCGGCTACGTCACCCATGACGAGCTCAACGCGGTGATGCCGTCGGAGGAAGTGTCTTCCGACCAGATCGAGGACATCTACGCGATGCTCAACGAGATGGGCATCAATGTCGTCGATTCCGAGGAAGCCGACGCCGACGAGCCGGAGGCCGCGCAGGAGGCGGAGGAGGAGGAAACCGAGGGCGAGTTGGTCGAGGTCCAGCAGAAGGTCCCCGCCAAAGCCGAGACCAAGGAGCCGACCGAGCGCACCGACGATCCTGTGCGCATGTATCTGCGCGAGATGGGCTCGGTGGAACTGCTCTCGCGCGAGGGCGAGATCGCCATCGCCAAGCGCATCGAGGCTGGCCGCGAGGCGATGATCGCCGGGCTGTGCGAAAGCCCGCTGACCTTCCAGGCGGTGATCATCTGGCGCGAGGAACTCAACAACGGCAAGGTGTTCCTGCGCGATATCATCGATCTGGAAGCAACCTATGCCGGCCCCGACGCCAAGACCCCGGCGGTTCCGGGCGGCGAGGCGCCGCCTGCCGCGCCCGCCGGCGCGACGCCGTTCCAGGCCGCCGCGTCCGCCGTGTCGCCGCCGTCCGCACCGCCCACCGCAACGCCGTTCAAGGCGGTGAACGGCAACGGCCGCGCCGCCGGCTCCGAGGAAACCAGCGAGGAGGACGCCGCCGCGAACGCCGCCGCCGAATCCGATTACGATGAAGACGACATGGAGAGCTCGCTCTCGCTCGCCGCGATCGAGGCGGAGCTCAAGCCGAAGGTGCTGGAGACCTTCGACGCCATCGCCGACAACTACAAGAAGCTGCGCCGCTTGCAGGACCAGGACATTGCCAACCGGCTGCAGAATGAGACGCTGTCGCCGGCGCAGGAGCGCAAGTACAAGAAGCTCAAGGAAGAGATCATCTCCGAGGTGAAGTCGCTGCGCCTCAACCAGCAGCGCATCGACGCGCTGGTCGAGCAGCTCTACGACATCAACAAGAAGCTGGTCGGCTACGAGGGCCGGCTGATGCGGCTCGCCGAGAGCTACGGCTGCTCGCGCGAGGACTTCCTCAAGAACTACCAGGGCTCCGAGCTCAATCCGCAGTGGCTCAACCGGGTGTCGAAGCTCTCCGCCAAGGGCTGGAAGAACTTCGTCTCCCACGACAAGGACCGCATCAAGGCGCTGCGCCACGAGATCCACGCGCTTGCAACCCTCACCGGGCTCGAGATCGGCGAGTTCCGCAAGATCGTGCAGATGGTGCAGAAGGGCGAGCGCGAGGCTCGGCAGGCGAAGAAGGAGATGGTGGAGGCGAACCTGCGCCTGGTCATCTCGATCGCCAAGAAGTACACCAACCGCGGCCTGCAGTTCCTCGACCTGATCCAGGAAGGCAACATCGGCCTGATGAAGGCGGTCGACAAGTTCGAGTACCGCCGCGGCTACAAGTTCTCGACCTATGCCACGTGGTGGATCCGGCAGGCGATCACCCGCTCGATCGCCGACCAGGCGCGCACCATCCGCATCCCCGTGCACATGATCGAAACGATCAACAAGATCGTGCGCACCTCGCGGCAGATGCTCAACGAGATCGGCCGCGAGCCGACGCCGGAGGAACTCGCCGAGAAGCTCGGCATGCCGCTCGAGAAGGTGCGCAAGGTCCTCAAGATCGCCAAGGAGCCTTTGTCGCTGGAGACGCCGATCGGCGACGAGGAGGACAGCCACCTCGGCGATTTCATCGAGGACAAGAACGCGATCCTGCCGATCGACGCGGCGATCCAGTCGAACCTGCGCGAGACCACGACGCGCGTGCTGGCGTCACTGACGCCGCGCGAAGAACGCGTGCTGCGCATGCGCTTCGGCATCGGCATGAACACCGATCACACGCTGGAGGAGGTCGGCCAACAGTTCTCGGTGACGCGCGAACGCATCCGCCAGATCGAGGCGAAGGCGCTGCGCAAGCTGAAGCATCCGAGCCGGTCCAGGAAGCTGCGGAGCTTTTTGGACAACTAGGCTTGCCTCCGTTCATCCCCGCGAAAGCGGGGACCCAGGAGCGGCAACCTCAGGCATCGTCATGCCCGGCCTTGTGCCGGGCATCCACGTCTTTAGGACATCTCAGCAAGCAAGACGTGGATGGCCGGGACAAGCCCGGCCATGACGACCGTCGTGCAATTCGCTATGTTGCCAACATGCTGACTAAGATCACCCGTCTCGAAAGGCTCGGCGCCTCCGGCTGCGCGTCCGGTTCAATGACGGCGGCGAGGGCATGCACGACTTCACCGCGATGGTGAACGAGCCGGTGCCGCCCAACGAGCTGTCGCCGTCCTCAATCGAAATCGAGGGATGAGAGGCGCCGCATCCGCTTGACGCGATGCTTCTGATAGGCCGCAATTTCGCGCGCGAACGGTTGCCGCGGGTCGAATGTCAGATGTGTGATGGAGACGAAGAACACGTGTTCGCCTTCGTCGCCACCAAATGCGAGCCGGCAGATGATCCCACCTTCATCGCCGGCATAGTCGATGCGCGTGACGGGACACCGTTTGGGCGGATCGATCTCAGGGGATCGCTCCCGGACGACGGCCTTCAGCGGCGGCGTCAACGTCGCGACTTAGCGGCAACGTTTCTCTCAATTTGGGGACGAGCCGTTCCACCTGTTGCGGATTGTCGATCATGGTCTGCCTCGCCGAACCTCTTTATGTCTCCAATCAACTCCCCCGATTCGCCCATGGCGCGCGAGGCTCTTGACTCTGCACTCGCAGGGCTGTCCGGGGAAGTGAGGTCAATTGAACTACGCGCCCGAGATGCAGGCAAAGGTTGAAGTCGCACGACGTTTTTTCATGGCACGGCCGCTGTTCTCCCTCTCCTCGGAGGGGAGAGGGAGCGCGCCGTGCCTGTGGCGAATTTCCCCGAACAGCCCTGCTGCACTCGGGAGGCCTCGGCGCTCCCCCCTCACTTCTGCGAGGGACAGACTTGGCCCCGCGAAGCGGGGCGGACGATGGCGTGCCCGGCGCCGACATGAAGAACACGGGCGGCTTAGCGTTGGCTTGTGTGACAACGGAATCGGAATGGATGCAGCACGTGATTGAGACCCGTCATGCCCGCCTTGTGCCGGGCATCCACGTCTTTTCGATCATGTCGGCAGGCAAGGCGTGGATGGCCGGACAAGCCCGGCCATGACGGAATGCCCCGCGCTACTTCTCCAGCCCCTCGATGATGCGGATCTCGCGCAGCGCGCCGTCGCCGAGTGCGCGCAATGCCTCCTGGAAGGCCGGGCAATCACGGGCGTCGATCGCCTGCGCGAGCTGGGGAATTCGCAGGATCGCTCGACAACCGCGTGCGAGGGGATACCATGCGCGACGTCAGCGCTGACATCACCGACGACGGGTGCGCCCATGTCATTCTGGAAAACCTTGTTCGGCGGAAAGTCGGCGGCCCACAGCACGGCCGCAAAGACGAGCCCGCCGGAAGCCTACAACGGCTTCACGATCCGTGCCGCGCCGTTCAAGGCGGACGCGCAGTATCAGGCCGCCGGCTTCATCGAGAAGGAGATCGCCGGCGTCCGCAAGGAGCACCACTTCATCCGCGCCGATTTTTTTGCCTCATACGACGACGCGGTGACGTTTTCGCTCACCAAGGCGCGACAGATCATCGACCTACAGGGCGATCGCGTGTTCGACTAACCGAGATGCTGTGCCCCGGACGCGATGCAGCATGAAATGCTGCACCGCTGATCCGGGGCCGTTTGAGATGCCGAGCTTCGTAACGGTCCCGGTTCTGCAGCGCAGCGTGCAACGGTGCGCTGCGCCCGGGACACGAGAGGTGCGCCCTACTCCAATCCCTCGACGATGCGGATGTCTCGGTCCGCGCCGTTGCCGAGTTCCTTCAGCGCGGCCTGGTAGGCGGGGCTGTCGTGGGCGGCCAGCGCAGCCGCGACGCTGGGAAATTCGCTGATGACGGTGCGTTGGTTGACGCCGCCCTCGTACACCTTCGCGGGGTTGCCGCGGACGACGAATTTTCCGCCGGCGGCGGCGATCGCCGGCCCGGCGAGCTTGGCGTAAGCCGCCAATGCGTCCGGATCTGAAATCGAGCGGTACGTCGTCACCCAATAGGCCTTGGCCATTCCACTCTCCGTCATCGTGGTTCCCCCTCAGTGAGCGCAGCTTGAGCCTAGCGAAATGCCGCGGCGAAGTCGCGTCCTTTTTGCCGCGAGGCGCGAGCGCAGCGGCAATGCGTGGACGCTGGCGTCGGCGCGGATGCTCCATTAACATCCACCCAACAACGTTGATCTCGCAACAAGCGTCCGGCCGCCGGCGGTAAACGGGACGCAATCAGGGAGGGTCCCTTGGACTTCGGCATTCAGCTCGCAACGTCGGCGCACTCCTGGAAGGTGGCGAAACGCGCCGAGGAGCTGGGCTTCACGCACGCCTGGTTCTACGACACCCAGCTCCTGAACGCCGAGATGTTCGTCGCCATGGGGGCGGCGGCAATGCAGACCTCGCGCATCCGGCTCGGCACCGGCGTTCTGATCCCGTCGAACCGGATCGCGCCGGTGGCCGCGAGCGCGCTAGCCTCACTCAACGCGCTCGCCCCCGGTCGCATCGATTTCGCCGTCGGCACCGGCTTCACCGGACGGCGCACCATGGGGTTGCCGGCGATCAAGCTGGCGCGGCTCGAGGAATACATCGGTGTGGTGCAGGGGCTGATCGCCGGCGAGACCGTCGACTGGTCGGAAGAGGGCGGTACCCACAAGATTCGCTTCATCAATCCGGAGATCAAGGTCATCAACATCGATGATCTGATTCCGCTGCATGTCTCGGCCTTCGGACCGCGTGGGCGGAAGCTGACCGCCAAGCTCGAGGCCGGCTGGATGGGGTCGATTCGCAATGCGCAATCCGCGAATGCAAATCTGGCCGATATGCACGCCGCCTGGAAGGAGGCGGGGCGCGACGTCAAGGACCTCTACGCCAGCGCGGTCGCGGGCGGGTGCGTGATGCGCGAGGGCGAGCCGGCCGACAGCCCGCGCGTCAAGGCGCAAGCCGGCCCGGCGGCGGCGATCGCGTTCCACGCCTACGCGGAAGCGGACGAGCTGGGCTTGCTGTTTCCGGTGCCGCCGCCGTTCCAGGCGCGATTCGACGCCTATCGCGAGGTTTACCGCAAATACCAACCCGCGGACGCGCGCTACCTGCAGAATCACCGCGGCCACCTGATGTTCCTGCGGCCCGAAGAGCAGGAATTCATCACCGCCGACGTGATCCGCGGAATGACCTTCACCGGCACCCGCGCGGAACTGGTCGAGCAGTTGCAGGCGATCAAGGCCGCCGGCTACCGGCAGTTCGCCTTCCATGCCCGTCACGGCCACGAGATTGCGATGCTCGAGGACTGGGCCGAGGTGGTGGCGAAGGTTTGATCGGGATGGGAGGGCGCGCCGCGGGCTCGCCCCCTCTCCCCTTAAAGGAGAAGGGCGGCTGGGCGGCCGAAGCCCCGGGTGAGAGGGGGTCTCTCAAGGGGAAGAGGCCGCGTGCGCAGTCTCCTTCACCCACCGGTTCGCGGGCCTTGGCAGGCCGAGATGTTCGCGCAGCGTGCGCCCCTCGTATTCGCTGCGGAACAGGCCGCGGCGCTGTAACTCGGGGATGACCAGGTCAACGAGGTCGTTCAATCCGTCAGGAAACGTCAGCGGCAGAATGTTGAACCCGTCTGCGGCGCCGGCGGTGAACCAGTCCTCAAACGCATCGGCGATGTCGGACGGCGTACCGACCACGGTGCGGTGCGCGCGCTGGCCGGCAACCCGCATATAGAGCTGCCGGATGGTCAGATTCTCGCGCCGCGCGAGATCGAGGATCACCTTCTGCCGGCCATGCTCCGTATTGCTTGGCGGCAGGTCAGGCAGTGGCCCGTCGAGCGGATAGCCGGACACATCCATGCCGATGAAAGATGACAGCAGCTTCACGCCGAGGACCGGATGGATCAGCGCCTGCAGCCGGTCGTACTTGTCCTCCGCCTCCGCACGGGTGCGGCCGACCGCGGTCATCACGCCGGGCATGATCTTGACGTGATCGGGCGAGCGGCCGTGGCGGGCGGCGCGCGCCTTGATGTCGGCATAGAAGGCGCACGCTGAGTCCTTCTCTTGCTGCACGGCGAAGATCACCTCTGCATACCGTGCCGCGAGATCGCGGCCGTCATCGGACTGTCCGGCATGGACGATCACCGGCTGGCCTTGCGGCGAGCGGTGGGCCGTCAGTGGCCCCCGCACCGAGAAGTGCTCGCCCTTGTGATGCAGCAAGTGCAACTTCGCCGGGTCGAAGTAGCGCCCGCCTGCCTGGTCGGCGACGACCGCATCGTCCTCCCAGCTGTCCCACAGGCCGCGGACAACCTGCACGAACTCGCGCGCCCGCGCATAGCGATCGGCGTGCGCCGCATGCGCGTCGCGGCTGAACTGGTAGGCTTCTGCCGTAGCGAGCGACGTGACCAGGTTCCAGCCGGTGCGGCCCTGGCTGATCTGGTCGAGCGAGGCGAAGAAGCGGGCAACGTGGTAGGGCTCGTAGTAGGTCGTGGTTGCGGTGGCGACAAGACCGATGCGCTCGGTGACCGCTGCGAGCGCCCCAAGCAGCGTCAGCGGCTCGAGGCGTGAGGCGGCCAAGGTGCGGCTCCAGGTCTCCACGTCGTCGGGGCCGAAGGTGGCGTTGGTGTCGGCCGTGAACAGGAGATCGAACTTGCCGCGCTCGGCGGTGCGGGCGATCTCGATGTAATGGGGAAGCGACTGCCGCGCATGCGGATCGACGCGAGGGTCGCGCCAGGCGGCGATGTGATGACCGACGCCCTCGAAGAACAGGCCGAGCTTCATCCGGCGTTGCGCCGTGGCTCCCCTGTCGGTCATTGTCCAATGCACCTGCGCGACCTTGGCGATCGGCAAAGCATAGACGACGTCGCAAGTGCCTGGCTAGGTCGGCAGGCGCCGCTCATGCAGCCTATGTAGTGGCCGCCGCAATGCACTACTTGGCTCGGGAGCGCGTGAGGCTCTTGATCGGCATTGGTGCGAGGCCGGACTTCTCCGCGATCACCCGGTCCTGTTCTTCGATGATGGCGCGCGCCGGCGCGTCGCCATCGAGGCCGCCGAGGACGTCGCTCGGTACCTTGCGGTTGGATCGCTGCGAGCCGTCCGTATAGAGCACATCGAACAGGACGAATTCCGCGCGCGTTCCTGGTTTCCGTGCCATGGCGAAAGTCCCGAGACCTGACGGCAGTACGCGAGCCGGCGCCGTTCCGCAACTGTGCCAGGCGCATCCGCCCTTTGCGAAAAGAAGAACCCGGCGCCTGTCCGGCGCTGGGCTCGCGTAGAATGCGGTGTTCAGGCGGCCTTCAGATTGGCGGCGTTGGACTTGCCGGTCCGCCGGTCGGCCTCGATATCGAAGGAGAGCTTCTGACCCTCGACGAGACCGGTCATTCCGGCGCGCTCCACCGCGGAGACGTGGACAAAGACGTCGGGCCCGCCGTTGTCCTGTACGATGAATCCAAAGCCCTTTTGGCCGTTAAAGAATTTGACGGTACCTTGAGCCATATTGGCCTCCTTGAAACGCACAATGGCGTCTGTTGGCCGCACAACCATTTGTGCGCGCCCCTATCCGGATTGGCGTGTTCTTGGGAAAGGCCCTTGGTTGGGCGAATAACAAGTGAGGCAAATCGCGAACACCACGAAATATAGGGTTGCAGCCCGGGCAATGCAAACCGCGGCGAATTGCGGAGACCGCATCTTGCACGTGCCCAACCTGAAAGCCTTTGATCGCCGTTGAAGCCGGCGGATCGCCGGGGTAATTGAGACGGGAAAGGCCACCGTCGCCACGACCTGCCGCAGGATCCGAATGACCACAGCGACCGCTGAACTTGCCCCCGAGAGGTCTCTGTTGCCCGAGAGGTCTCTGTTGGACGTCTGGCTGATCACCATCGGCCACGCTTTCACCCACTGGTATCCGGCCACGTTCTATCTGCTGCTGCCGCTGATCGGAAACGAGTTGGGCCTGAGCTACGCGCAGATCGGCTCGATCCTCACGTGCCAGTACATTGCCGGAGCCATCTCTAACGTGCCCGGAGGCATCCTCGTCGACAACGTGGGCCGCAAAGGCCTGCTGATGGCGATTTCGCTGTTCTGGATCGGCATTCCCTATCTGCTGATGGGCTACACCGACGCGTACTGGCTGTTGCTGACCTGCGCAGCGCTGGTCGGCATTGGCAACAACCTGTGGCATCCGACCGCGATCCCGCTGCTCGGCAATCTCTATCCGGCGCGGCGCGGGCTCATGATGTCGTTCCACGGCATGGCCGGCAATGTCGGCGACGCGGTGGCGCCGCTGGTGGCCGGCGTGCTGCTGACCGTGCTCACCTGGCGCGGTGTGATGGCCGTGAACGTGCTGCCGGGGATGGTCATGGCGCTGTTGCTGCTGCTCTATTTCAGCAAGCCGCAGCCGGGTGACGAGCGGGTCGGCGGGCAGCGTTCAGCCAAGAGTGCGGGCGATATCTTGCGCAGCTTCGGCGCCCTCCTGCGTAACCGCACCGTGCTGATGCTGTCGGTCGGCTCGGTGTTCCGCTCGATCACGCAGACCTCGCTGCTTGCCTTCCTGCCGCTGTTCATTGCCCGGGAACTCGGTTATTCGGCGATGTGGATCGGCGCCTGCCTGTTCATCCTCCAAGCAGCGGGATTTTTGGCCGCTCCGGTCGCCGGCCACCTGTCCGACAAGATGGGCCGGCGGCAGATCATCGTCAGCAGCATGACGATGACCGCGGTGGTGCTCCTGTTCATGGCGCTCGCCGGCCGCTCGGTGGCGTTCGTATTCTTCATCGCCTTCCTCGGCTTCTTCCTGTTCGCCATCCGTGCGGTGCTACAGGCTTGGCTGCTCGACGCAACCCCACGGGAAATGGCCGGGACCGGCATCGGGTTCATGTTCGGCATGCAGTCGATCGGCGCGGCAATCGGGCCGTTCGCCGCCGGCGTCATCGCCGATCACTATGGGCTCGCTGCCACGTTCTATTTCCTCGCCGGTACGATCGTGGTTGCCAACCTGTTCATGTTCTTCACGCCCATGCCGGAACGCGGTGGCGAGGCGGTGACGACCAAGGCGGCGACAACCTGAGGCGGACTACTCGTCACGACCGCGAGCGCAAACCATCGTTTCCGGCGGCCGGGCGATAAGGCGGTTGCCGCCGTCCCCAGGAATGGGTGGGCCGGATGCATGTGCTTGAAGCATGTGCGGTGCACCGGGTATGGTCTGGGCTGTGACCCGCGCCGCGGGGGCCGGGCCACGAAGGGCTTCTGTTGATATGGTTGGTTCGGGTGCCGCGAACGACAGCGCATATATCGCCGGGGATGGCGGATATGTCATTGAGGTCGTTTGCGGGTCTCGCCACCAGGACGCGCTTGAATGGCTCGTCCGCGGCCGCACCGAGGACCCGACGGACTACGCGTGCGCGGCACTGTTGGTCCATGAACCCGAAAACCCCTTCGATCCCAATGCTGTGAGCGTGACGATTCAGGGGGTGCGGGTCGGATTTCTCCCCCCTGAGGAAGCGGCCGGAATGGTGGCCGCAATGGAGCAATGGGGCTTCGACCGCGCCACCTGCGACGCGGTCATCGAAGGCGGCTGGTACCACAGCGCCGATGATAAAGGCGACTTCGGCGTACGCCTGGATATGAATCCCGACTTTGCCCCCACGGAGAATGTGGTCGTTGACCTCTCGCCGCCGCAGCCGGGCACCGCGCTTGTGCGTGTCGAGCTACCGAAGCGGGGACGGGACCTGAAGACTATCTTGCTGGGGGCCGCCGCGACATTCGCAATGTTTGCGTTGATCGGGGCTACCTGGCTGGTCGTGGAGCCGTCGGCTATGCCGGTCAGGAATCTCCTGGCAGCCTTGCCGTCCGCGCCGACCGAGGTATCTCCTGAGCGGGCCGAAGCGGATGTGGGCAGGGTTGGCGTGCAGCCGAACGCCGAGCCGACGACCGCCATGACCGGAACCCGTGAAAAATCAGACAACGCGGAAGCGAAGGCGGAACTTCGGCCCCCGGTATCGAGCCCATCAACATTCGGTTCGGGCGACCGGCGCTCGCCGGTGTCTGTCGCCAAGGCGACGCGGGAACCTTTGCCTGTGCCCGCCGCACAAGCGACGGCGCAAAGGCCGCCGCCCGCCAATGGTGTCGCGACCCGCGAGCCGATCGGCGAGACGATGCCCGCCGTCCAAACCCGCGCGCTCACCGTCCCCAAGACCATCCAACCGGTTGCGGATCGGAAGCTTCCGGTTGCGACGCCGTCAGCATCCATCGCCCGCGAGGTTCGCCCGACCGTCGATCACAACCCTGCGGTGGTCGTGGTGCCGACGCCGGTTGCAGAAGAGGTCCGCCCGCCGGTCGCGTCCGTCGCGGCGGCGCTGGTGCCGCCGGCTGCGTCTCCGCAAGTCACTGGCGGTGCCGCTGCGCGCGCGGCGATCGGTCAGGCGGATGCAGAGCAGACCGACACGCGCAGCGACGGACGCCCTAATGATTCCCACCTGGCGCACCGATCGCCGGCAGCAGCGCCGCCGGAGTCCGGCGCTGCTGCCGCAACCTCTGTTGCTGAGGCGACCCGGAAGCCCTCGCCGGCGCGTCCGCTTGCCGAAGCCGAAAAGCCCAGAAGAAAGTTCGGTTCGAGATTGCGCGCCAGGGCCATTGCCAAGGCGAGAACGAAGGTCCGCGCGGTGCGGCCCGGCGCCAAGACACGGAATGCAGCCCGATTCATGAGGAAAAAAAGCCGGGTCGTCGAATATCAACTGGACACAAAGCCCGCCCCAACCCCTCCACCTCCCCGCATCCTCATGCCGCGCGAGACGATGGCATCCCGGATGATCGAGGGTTTAACCAAGGAATGGACAACCCGGGCGTTGCCGGGACTTATTCCGCGGCGACATCCGCCACATTGACGGACAGCGGCGCGTTCGTTGGCATTGCGGAGCAGAGGGCATTGTCCGTCCTCGACAGAACTTCACAGGCCGCCGCACCGTGACGTGCCACAAAGTCGGTGCGCGGCTATCTGCCATTACGCAGACGACTGGCGAATTCCCGTTGATATCCTATGATGCGTCTGCCCGGCCATCGTGCCGGGCGTTGTTTGTCGCGCTTTCATACCCATGCCCGTGCCTATGCCCATGCCCCGGGCGTCCGGCGCCGATGCCATTCGAGACGTCCCCTCCATGCAAGTCTACCTCTTCGATCTCCTGCCCTTCGACAAGCACTTCGATCAGTTCAAGGCAAATCGGTTCATGCCCTATCCGTTGCCGGGCACCCATTTCGATCTGCAGACCGCAGCGCGCACCTATGAGCAGCATCTCATGGTCTGGGAGGAAATGGACCGGCTCGGTTACGACGGTGTCGGGCTGAACGAGCACCACACCACGCCGCACGGGCTGATGAACTCGCCCAACCTGATGGCGGCGGCCGCGGCGCAACGCACCAAGCGGCTGAAGTTTTTCATCCTCGGCAACCTGTTGCCGCTGCACAATCCGCTGCGCATCGCCGAGGAGCTCGCTATGGTCGACTGTCTGTCGCGCGGCCGGGTGATGTCCGGCTTCGCCCGCGGCGTGCCGCGGGAGTATAAGGTCTACGACGTGCCGATGGCGGAATCGCGCGCGCGCTTCGACGAGGCGCTCGACGTCATCCTCAAGGCGTGGACGCAGGATACGTTTTCGCACCAGGGCAAATACTGGTCCTACAAGGACATCTCGATCTGGCCGCGGCCGTATCAGCAGCCCCATCCGCCGGTGTGGATTCCGTTCACCGGCAGCAAGGAGACGATCGAGCGCGCGGCGGCGGGAAACTTCGGCGCCGCGATTCATCATCCTAACCCCGGCGTGATCGACGACATGATCGCACATTTCGCCCGATCGCTGGCATGTCATGGCCACCGCATCCGGCCCGACCAGCTGTGCCTGCTGGCCGACATCTGGGTCGCCGACAATGCGATGCAGGCGCTGGAGGAATATGTGCCGTACTATCTCTACTTCAATCAGGTGCTGTGGCATCACGGCAGCAGCGCGCCGGGCCAGGCACCGCCCCCGGCGGCGAGCGGCTACGTCGCCTCAACGTCCTACGACTATGTGCGTGCGGAGAACCGGCCGTTTGTCGCACTCGACCGCGAGAAGATTCGGAAGATGAATCGCAGCGACGTGGAAGCCAAAGTGGCGAGCGGCGAGCTGGCCTTCGGCTCGCCGAAGGAGGTCACCGAACGGCTGATTGCGACGGCCGAACACGCCGGCGCCAACCTGCTTCTGCTCAACCTCAATCTCGGCGCTCTGCCGCATGACTTGCACCTCGATCAGGTGCGCCGCTTCGGCCGCGAGGTATTGCCGAAACTGCAGGCGCATCAGGTGACGCGGGTGCCAGCGGCGGAAGCGCTTGTCTGAGGCTGCGGCAGGCGGCGCCGGTCTCGACATGGGGCTCCGTAGCCATCATGCTACCGGCGCGAAGTATTCTGGGGCGACATACGGTGACCGGGTTTGAAGACTCTGCTGCGCAACGCGCGGGCTTGACGCATTCGCCGGATCGCGAGGCAGGGGCGGTGCGCGGTCAATTGGCCATCGTCGGCGGCGCGGTCACGGCGATTTGGCTCGCCGCCCTCATGTGCTGGGTCGTGACCGACACCGTGGTGCCGTGGGACTCGAAGAACCAATTCTACGCCTTCTTCCGCTTCCTTGCCGCGAGCGCGAATGCAGGCGTGCCGCCGTTCTGGAATCCCTATCACTATGCCGGGCATCCGAGTGCCGCCGACCCGCAGTCGCTGGTGTTCGCGCCGGCCTTTCTGCTGTGGGCCCTGATCGACTCCGCGCCGTCGATCCGCACTTTCGACGTTATCGTATTCGCGCATCTGCTGCTCGGAGGGCTGTCGGTCGGTGCGATCGGCTTGCGCGCGAACTGGCCTGCCGCTGCCTGCGTGCTCGCTGCGGTGGTTTTCATGTTCGGCGGAGCAGCCGCCGGGCGGCTGCAACACACCGGACTGATCCTGAGCTACGCGCTGTTTCCGCCGGCGCTGTTGCTGCTGCAAGTCGCCTTGCAGCGCCGGTCGATCGCGTACGGCGCCGCTTTCGCCGCGGTCGCCGCCGCGCTGGCGCTTGGGTGCAATCAGGCAGCGCTGTTGCTGTGTTACGTCCTCGTGGCTGCGGCGCTCGCGGAGATGCTGACGGCCGCCCAGCCGCTCGCCTATCTGCGCGACCGGCTGCCGGTGCTCCTGGTCATGGCGCTGGTCGGTTTCGCGCTTCTCATTGCGCCGTTGCTGCTGACCGTGCAGTTCGCGGCGCTCTCCAACCGCGCGGCCGAGGCGCTGAGCGACGCGCACAAGGGCTCCCTCTATCCGGCCAATCTGGCGACGCTTGCGGTGGCGGACATTTTCGGTACGCATGGAACCTATTGGGGGCCGGACGGGCGCACCGTGCCCGAGGTCGCCTATACCGACGACTCGTTCAACTACATGTTTGTCGGCGCGGTGCCGGTCGTGCTCCTGCTCTGGCTCGGCATCGCCGGGGGCGGAGGGTGGGGGCGTGGCCGCGTCCTGCTTTCCGCATCGATGGTCGTTGCGCTGATCTACATGCTCGGTCGCTACACGCCGCTATTCGCGGCGATGTTCGATTGGATGCCGGGGGTTTCCAATTTCCGCCGCCCGGCTGACGCTGGCTTTGTGCTGATCGCGATGCTCGCCATTCTTACAGGTCACCTTTTGGCGGACTATGTGCGGGATGGCCTGCCGCGCGGCCGCATCGTTGCGGTCGCGGCGGTGACTGCAGTCGCGGTCGCGATCGTCGTATGGGGGGTGATCTTCTCGTACCGCTTCGGGCACGGCGGCGAGGCGCTGCTGGCCGTGCTGAAGGCGGCACCGGTGCTCCTTGCGGTGATCATTGTGCTGGCATGGGCGCGCACGCCTGAGGCACGCGCGCGTGCTGCCGTGATTGTGACCGCGATCGCGGTGGCGGAGTTGCTGTTGTGGAACATCGCCTTCCGCCTGAATGCTGAAGCGCGGACGATCTATACTCCGCTCGAACGGCTGGCAGGCGAGGATGCGCGAGCTATAGCCGTGCTCGAAGATGCAATCCGCGCGCGGCACGCGGAAGGCGCGCGTCCGCGCATCGAGGTGCTGGGTGCCGGCGGGCCGTGGCAGAACCTCGCGATGGTGCGCGGCTTCGAGGCGATCAACGGCTACAACCCGCTGCGCATCGCCGTCTATGATCGGCTGGTGGCGCCGGGCGAGTCGAATTGGCTGGTCGAGCTGCGCGACTTTCCGCCGACGTTCGACGGCTACGATTCACCTCTGGCGCGCGCGCTGGGCCTCGAATTCCTGGTGCTCGGCAAACCGATCGAGCAAGTGCCGAACCTCAAGAAGCCGCCGGAAGCGGACGTGCTGCTCGCCGGGCCGGAGCGATGGGTCTACCAGCTACTTAATCCCGCGCCGCGGGTCGCCTTTGCGGCAGGCCCGGAGACCGGCCAGGCGCGGATCGTCGCGTGGCGCCCCGACCGCGTGGAGATCGACACGGACTCGGCCGAAGGCGGCACGCTCGTGCTGCACGATCACGACTATCCCGGCTGGTTCGCCGAGATCGACGGCAAGCGGGTCCCGATCAAGCGCGCCGAAACGCTGTTCCGCGGCGTGGATGTGCCGCCCGGACGGCATCGTGTCGTGTTCTATTTCGCGCCATTCTCGCTGGAAAATCTCAAGAACGCGCTGGTGGATGTCCTCGCTCGCGCCAAGTAACGTGGCCCGCCAATTCCGCAGTCGTCATGCCCCGCGAAGGCGGGGCATCCAGTATTCCGCATCGGCGGCGTGAAACTCTGCTTAAAAAATGGCGGTGATTACTGGATTGCCCACATTCGCGGGCAATGCCAGCGGATGGGTTGGCACGCCTCGGGTCAATCCTTCCACTTGATCGAGCAACCCATGCTCGGCAGTTGCTCTTCCGGGCCGCGGCCGGTCTCGGCCACTTGCTTCATTGCCTCGAAGAGGTCGCGGCGCGCACCCGGCACAGGCGTCGTGCGTCCGGCGTCGAGCCTTCCGCGGTATTGCAACTCGTCCTTGGCGTTGAAACCGAAGAAGTCGGGTGTGCACTGCGCGCCATAGGCGCGCGCGACAGCCTGCGTTTCGTCGATCACGTAGGGGAAGGGGAGGGCATGCTTCTTGGCGAATGCCTGCATGTTGGAGAACGAATCTTCAGGATACTCCTCCGTGTCGTTCGGCATGATGGCGATAGTGCCGACGCCGAGCTGCCCCAGCGCCTTGGCCTCGTCGGCGATACGGCCGATGCTCGCCTTCACATAGGGACAATGGTTGCAGATGAAGACCACCAGCGTTCCCTTCGGTCCGCGCACGTCGGCAAGCCTGGAGGTCTTGCCATCGACACCTTTGAGTGAAAAATCGCGGGCCTTCCAGCCGAAGTCGCAGATACCGGTCTTGGTGAGCGCCATCGGGAATCCTCCAGGATGATTACGTCGGCACCTTCTCATGTGTGTTGATGCGCAGCCGACCGCAAGCGCATATTCACGTGCGTCTCTATGGCGTCGCCGTGCCTGCCGCCAGCCGATTTTTCCAAAGGATCAGCGCGAGCCCGGCAAGGGCCACGAGCGGCAACGAGGCCTCTTCGGGAACTACGAGCAGCCAGGCGGCTGAGCCGCCGATCAGCGACCAGATCAGCGGGATGACAATCAAGTGCAGCGGCGTCCGCCCCTGTACCAGCAACAGCATCCCCCAGGTGTAGATTGTGGTGGGGCAGGGCGTGACGCCGAACACCGGCGACCGCGGCCAGCCGTGATCGGCGAGCCATCCGAGCAGCGGATACACGGCCATGGCGAACACCGCAAAGCCGAGACCGGTCCAGGCGAACACGTCCGGGCGGAAACGAAACACGACCTGCCCGCGCAGCACGAGGGTCCAGGCAAACAGCATGCCTTGGATGATGAACAGCGCCGCGAAGGCCGGGGCGATGAAGTTGATCTGCGTGAGATACAACAGGTGATAGACGACCCCGATCCATAGCCAGATGGCGGCCAGCACGGCCCCGATGATCCGGTCGCGCCGCGGGAACGGTCTGAAGGCGAGGATCAATGCGATGAAGCCCAACGCATAGGCGACGAACTGCGCCGGCCAGATCGCGCGGTTGTAATGCTCGAACAGCGCGAAAAAGACCTCCGGCGTGAACGACACCATCCGGGTCATAGCGCCTCGACGAACCGGATCATCCGCTCGCGCATTGTCTGATCGGGCAGGCGGCCATGCAGCGCGCCCATGTTCTCGCGCATATGGTCGACGCGGGAGGTGGCCGGGATCACGCTGGTGACAGCGGGATGCGACACGACGAATTTCAGCAGGAACTGCGCCCAGTTGGCGCAGTCGATCTCGCTCGCCCAGGGCGGCAGCTTGTGGCGCTTGACGGCGTCGACCAGTTCGCCCTGCCGGAACGGCCGATTGATGATGACCGCGAGACCACGGTCGGCCGCAAGCGGCAGCAGGCTGCCGCGCGACAATCAAGGTGAGACGTCAGCGTCAATCAGGATGAGAATGCGCCGGGGGGTGGGTTGACGGAGGGAGGGCGTAGCCCGACCGACGGCAGTCCACCCCCCGG
>WHTM01000062.1 GCA_009377755.1 Hyphomicrobiales bacterium
TTGCTGTCGTCGCGCCACCAGCGCGTCGGGATGATCGGAACCCGATCCGCGAATTCCCTCAGGGCCAGCGGTCAGCGACCGCGCCAACAGGCCGGATACATGACCGCTCCCGACCCGTGCAGCCGAACCGTCAAAAAACTCCTTGCCGACAGGGGGCCGTCCATACATGACAGCGGAGAGGCCGTGCCGGCGGCCGCGCGATCTGCCGGCTCCCGCTGGCCATTATCGGGGGCGCGCTGGAACGTTTTGCGCCGTTCGTTTGGGCTCTGCCGCTTCAAAGCGTCGCCGGGCCTTCCCTTGCCCCGTTTTCGGCTTTCGCCCTAGAATTGTTGCATCACCGACGATCGGCATAGGCGCCGGTCTGTAAGGGAGGGGAACATGATCAAACGGCTCTTAGTCACGGCTGCCGCTGTCGGCCTGGCCGGCGGTCTGGCGCATGCCCAGGAAGTCAAGGTCGGCGTCGTGCTGCCGTACACCGGGATCGGCGCCGAATTCGCCAAGCAGATGGACCAGGGCATGGAGCAGTATCTGAAGCTCAATGCCGACAAGGTAAAGCCCTACTCGATCAAGATCATCAAGCGCGACGCCAAGAATCCGGGCGGCGCCGACGCCAAGACCGCGGTGCAGGAACTGCTGACCCAGGACAAGGTCGACGCGCTGGCCGGCTGGGTCTACTCGCCGAATGCGATTGCCTCGGCTCCGATCGTCAACGCCGGCAAGAAGCTCGCCGTGATCATGAACGCCGGCACTGGCTTCATCACGAACCTAACGCCATTCTATATTCGGACGTCGTTCAGCATGTGGCACGCGGGCTACGCGCTGGGTGAGGCCTCGGCCAAGATCCTGAAGGCGAAGACCGCGGTGGTCGCCTACTCCGATTTCCCGCCCGGCAAGGACAGCCTCGCGGCGTTTCAGCGCGGCTTCGAGGCCAACGGCGGCAAGGTGATCGACGCGATTCCCGCGGGTGGCGCCGGTGCGGTGCCGGACTTCACCCCGTTCTTCCAGCGCGCCAAGGATAAGAAGCCGGAACTGCTGTTCGTGTTCGTGCCGGCCGGCGATCATGCCAGCGCCGTGGTCAAGACCTACGGTGCCCTCGGCATGCGCGCCGCCGGCGTCAAGCTGATCGGCCCCGGCGACATCACCCAGGACATCAAGCTGCAGGCGATGGGACCGGCCGCGGTCGGCCTGATCACGATGCACCACTACCACGCCGATCTCGACAACGCGGAGAACAAGCGATTCGTCGCGGCATGGAAAAAGGACTACGGCCCGGATTCGACGCCCGACTTCCTCGCCGCTGGCGCCTATAACGGCATGGCGGCGCTCGTGCATGCGATCCACGCCACGAAGGGCAAGATGGACGGCGATGCAGCCGTGGCCTCGCTCAAGGGTTGGAAATTCGACAGCCCGCAAGGCCCGATCTCGATCGATCCCGAAACCCGCGACATCGTCATGAACGAGTACCTTTCCGAAGTCGTGATGGGGCCGAACGGCAAGCTGCGGCAGAAGGTGATCGGCAAGATCGACAACGTGAAGGACAAGTGCAAGGAGCTCAAAGTCGGTCCTTGCGGCAAGTAGCGATCGACTCACATCAGTTCGACGTTTACTAACGGCCAGGGCCGTCGGTTCGTGCAAGCGAACCGCGGCCCTGGTTGAATCGTTCGTACTGTGGGATTGCCCGTGATCTTCGGCGTCGACGTTGCTAGCATTTTGTTGGGTGGGCTTTCCGCCGGCATGGTGCTGTTCATCGTCTCGGTCGGCCTGTCCGTCACCATGGGGCTGATGGGCTTCGTCAATCTCGCCCACGGCGCCTTTGCCATGCTGGGCGGCTACGTCATCGTGCTGGCGATGAACCGGCTGGGCGTCGGCTTCGTCCCGGCGCTGATGCTTGGCTTCGTCGTCACGGCGGCGGTCAGCTTTGTGTTCGAGCGGTTGCTCTACAAGCGGCTCTACCGTGCGGGCGAGCTCGACCAGGTGCTGTTCACGATCGGCCTGGTCTTCGTGTTCATCGCCGGCCTGACAATCATCGTGGGTCCGGAGACCCAGCCGTTCACGCCGCCAGCGGCCTTGCGCGGCCAGGTCGACCTCGGCTTCACGCAATACCGGGCCTATAGCATCTTTCTCATCGTCGTCGGCATCGTGATCGTGGTGGGGCTCTGGCTTGGCTTCGAGCGCACGCGCCTCGGTGCGCAGATCCGCGCCACCGTGGACAACCGGCGCATGGCCGAATCGCTCGGCATCAATGTCGACCGGCTGTTCTCCATCACCTTCGCGTTCGGCAGCGGCATGGCGGCGCTCGGCGGCGGGCTCGGCGCCGAATTTCTCGGGCTCGATCCGCAATACGCGCTGAAATACCTCGTCTTCTTCTTGATCGTGGTTTCGGTGGGCGGTCTCGGAACCGTGACGGGTGTGTTCTATGCGTCAATTCTGATCGGTGTGCTGGATTTCGTGCTCAAGCTCTACCTGCCTAAGGGCGGCACCATCTTCATCTTCGCGCTCACCATCCTGTTGCTGCTGTGGCGGCCCCAGGGTCTGTTCAAGAGGACCGAGACATGAGCGCCACAGCCGCGCCCTCCGGCCTGACCGGCCCGGCGCTTGAGCTCAGCGAGCATCCGGCGGCGCGTATGCTGATCGGCCGCCATCGGCTGCGCTGGTGGGAGCCGACGCCCTGGATTCTGGCGATTGCTTTCTATTTTGCCTTTCCCAGCTATCTAGGCTTTGGAACTGATCTTCTGATCACGATCCTGTTCGCGCTCTCGCTCGACCTCGCGCTTGGCTATGCCGGCATCCTGACGCTTGGCCATGCCGCGTTCTTCGGGGCAGGCGCCTATACGGTGGGTCTGCTGGCCTTTAACGGCGTTTGGAGCGAGCCGATCACCAGCCTGATCCTGGCGGCCGTTGTTGCTGCGGTCGTGGGGTTTGCCTCCGGGCTGGTGCTGCTGCGTACCACCGGCCTCACGCTGCTGATGCTGACGCTGTGCACGATGTTGCTGCTCGAGGAAGGCGCCAACATGGCGCACGAATACACCGGCGGCTTCGACGGCCTCCCCAGTCTGTCGATCCCGCCGATCTTCGGCATTTTCGAATTCAATCCGCTCTATCCACACACACAGTACATTTACAGCTTGGTCGTCTTGTTCGTCGGCTTCCTGCTGGTGCGTGCGCTGATCTACTCGCCGTTCGGCCAGAGCCTGACCGGCATCCGCGAGAACATGCTGCGCATGCACGCCGTCGGTTCGCCGGTGCGGTGGCGGCTGGTGACCTGCTACACGATCTCGGCGGCGATCGCCGGCGTCGCCGGCGGCTTGTGGGCGCAGACCAACGCTTACGTCAATCTCACGACGCTCAGCCTTGATCGCGCCGCCACGGTGTTCATCATCCTGATTCTCGGCGGCTACGGGCGCCTCTATGGCGCCTTCGTCGGTGCTGTCGCGTACATGGTGCTGTCGCACTTTCTGGCGCGCGTCTATCCGACCGCCTGGCAGCTCGGGTTGGGGCTGCTGCTGGTGGTTATTGCGCTGTTCGCGCGCAATGGCATCCTCGGCATCAGCGAATCTCTCTGGCGCCGGATACAGACCATGCGCAGACCATCATGACCGCGGCGCTGCTCGAGACCCATGCGCTCAGCAAGCACTTTGGCGCCCTCGCCGCCGCACGACAGATCGACTTCCGCCTGGACGCTGGCGCGCGGCATGCGCTGATCGGGCCGAACGGCGCCGGCAAGACCACGTTCATCAATCTCCTGACCGGCGTGCTGCGGCCGAGCGAAGGCCGGATCCTGTTGAAGGGCCAGGATGTCACCAACGTCGCCGAAGCGAACCGGGTCAAGCTCGGCATCGCCCGCACCTTCCAGATCAACCGGCTGTTCCGCGGTCTCTCCGTTCTGGAGAACGTCTACATCGCGGTATCCGAACGGATCGGCGCCGCATCGACCATGGTGGCGCCGGCGGGGCGCCGCCCCGATGTGATCGAGGAATCGATGCATCTCCTTGATACGCTCAATCTGCAGGATGATGCTCAACTGCGCATCTCGGAGCTGCCCTACGGGCGTCAGCGGCTGGTCGAAATCGCCATCGCGCTCGGCTTGAAGCCGGAAGTGCTGCTGCTCGACGAGCCAGCCGCCGGCGTGCCCAGCGCCGAGAGTCACATCATCCTCAACGCGATCGACGAACTGCCGAAGCACATCGGCGTGCTGATCATCGATCACGATATGGACCTTGTGTTCCGCTTCGCCCAGCGCATCACCGTGATGGTGCAAGGCGCCGTCTTCGCCGAGGGGACACCGAAGGAGATCGGCGCCAATGCGGACGTGCGCGCCGTCTATCTCGGTCAGGCGAGCCATGGCTAGTGTCCCGCTTCCGAAGTTCGTGATACGTTGCAGCACCTTCTGGCACGAACTTCGGAAGCAAAGGGGCGCTAGCAAGTCTATGATTCTAGTGCCGCTTTCGATTTGAAGTTCCTGAGTGAGATTGCAGCAAGTGGTGCAGGAACTTCAAATCGGCGGCACTAGCGCGCTCGAACTCCGCCATGTCTCCGCCGGTTACGGCGAGACCGTCGTACTCGAGGACATCAATGTGTCGCTCGCCGGCGGCGAATGCATAAGCGTCATCGGCCGCAATGGGGTCGGCAAGACCACCTTGCTGGCGACGGTGATGGGGCACACGACGCTGCACGCCGGCGACATCGCGCTCGGCGGCAAGAGCATCGCGCGCATGCCGCCCTACCGGCGCGCCACCGCGGGGCTGGGCTTCGTACCGCAAGAGCGCGAGATCTTTCCGTCGCTCAGTGTGCGCGAGAATCTCGATGTCGGCGCCCGGCCCGGCCACTGGACGCAGGCCCGCGTGTTCGAGCTGTTTCCCCAACTGCGGGAACGGCTCGGCAACATGGGCAATCAACTGTCCGGCGGCGAGCAGCAGATGCTGTCGATCGCCCGCGCGCTCCTGACCAATCCCACCGTGCTGCTCATGGACGAGCCGACCGAGGGTCTCGCGCCTGTTGTCGTCGAAGCGCTCGCCGCGGTGCTGCTTCGGCTGCGCGGGGAGGGCGGATTATCGATGATCCTGGTCGAGCAGAACAGCCGGATCGCGCTCGCGTTCTCGCCGCGTTGCGTGGTCATGGACAAGGGCCGGGTCGTCTATGACGGCGCATCGGCCGCACTGCAGGCGGATCCCGCCTTGCTGGAGACCTACCTCGGCGTTGCCGAGACTGCCTCGCACAGGGCCGGTCAGCCGCCCGTGTCGCCCTGACGCCGTCCGCGAGCGGCAGCGCCGGAAAGGTCGACGGCGGGGCGCGTCGGCGGATTCGCTGCCGACATTTCCGAGGAGATCTTGCTGTTGGGCGGACGCCCAATAGCCGAACCTGCTCAGAATCAACAAGAAACAATAACATCGATATCGAATCGTGGGCGGACGCCCACGACTAAGTCCCACTTTCCTCAACCATCATTTGTGGTTGACGGTGCGCGGTCCGCTTGGTTCGTTGAGTGCCAAGGGAGAAGCGCTTCGCACCAAGCGCGGGTGGCAGCCATGAACGAGCAGATCATCCAAGAGATCACGGTATTCTGCCGTGAGGCCGGATTGGCCGAATCGACGTTCGGCCGCCGTGCGGTCAACGACGGCAAGCTGACCGCGCGGCTGCGCAACGGCGGAAGGGTCACCACCGAAACGGTCGACCGCATCCACGCCTTCATGACGAATTGGCGCGACAGCGCGCGCGCGGCCAGCGGCATGCCGGCGCCGCGGATCGGCGCCGCCGCCGCGGCGCTACCGGTTCCGGCTTCTCCAATCCCATTCCGTCCGAGTACCCCCGACGTGACTCAATCCGAAGATCCGCAACGGAATTTCCGCTTTTTCGACAATCGCCAAAAGTATCTGCTGTTCGTGAATACCTGCAGCGAGAAGTGGGAGGTCGCGCACCGGGTCGGGCTGGAACTGGCCAACATCCATCCGAAGCCGCCGGCGGTGCGCGTCTTCGATGCCGGCGTCGGCGACGGCACGGTCCTGGCCCGCGTCATGCGCAACATGCACGACCGCTTCCCGCACATGCCGTTCTACATCGTCGGCAAGGAGATCAGCCTCGAGGACGTCCGTCTGACGCTGCAGCGCATGGCCGACCGCTTCTTCGAGCACCCCGGCACCGTGCTGGTGCTCACCAATCTCGCCTATGCCGACGCGCCTTGGCTGGCGGTGAAGTCGATCAGCGCGGCAACCAGCCTGGTTTGGCGCGAGCTGGCGCTGACCGGCAATTCCGCGCATCGCTTCGAGGAGCAGATCGGCGATCTCGAGCCGTTCCTGGCGGAAAGCTGGAAGGCGAAGGTGAGTCCGAAGAGCGGCAATCCGGTCTACGAGCGTCCGGCGATCCTGGTGATCTACCGGGACGACCATCGATTCCTGCTGGACCCGCTGATCCCGAAGCCGGGCGGGACCGTCACCGACTATGACCTGATCATCGCCTCGCAGCCGTATCGCGCCCGCGCCTCGCTTGAGTTCAAAGCCAAGCGCGTGATCGCGCCGCTCGCCAAGGCGTTGCGCTCGGGCGGCCGTCTGATCGCCATCCACTCGCACGGCCACGATCCGGGAATGGAGATCATCAACAAGGTCTGGCCGGACGACAATCCGTTCGTCCACGACCGGCATCAGATTCTCAAGGCGGTCAAACAGGAATTGGGATCGGCCGGCCGCGATCTCAATTTCAACGCCTATGCGGACAGCCGCTCGCTGTTCCGGTACGAGATGCACACCCTGCCGTCGGAGGTGGACGCCGCGTCCGCGATCGGAACATCGACACTGCTCGCGGCGTGGAACGCCGCGATCTATGTGGCGCAGGTCGAGGACGACCGCCTCGCCGATCTCTACAATGAGCGGCGCCATATCGAAGCCACGCGCGAGGTGCTGAAGGATCACGGCGGGCTATGGTTCCATGATGAATCCTACGTAATTTCGCGCCGGCGCGAATAGTACAGCTTTCGGTCAATCCATGCGCCAAACCACGTGTGGTTCTGGCCGAGACATTTCTCGCTGTCATCCCGGCCAAGCGAGCGCAGCGAGCGCGAGCCGGGACCCACCAATCCCGGCGCTGCTTGTGTAAATCAACGCAGACAGGGAGACATGGGTCCCGGGTTGGCTTGCTTCGCTCGCCGTCCCGGATGACAAACCGAAAGGTAATCAGCGGATGGTCGCTGTTGCAGAAAAAATTCAAGGCCTCGCCTTGCATTCTTTTGTGTTTGATGGCCCGTTGCCGGCATTCAACACGCCCACACGGTCCGGGAGTCCGCAATGAAAAGAAACAAGCCGCCGTTTCGTGCCGACCATGTCGGCAGCCTGCTTCGCCCCGCCGCGTTGAAGGAGGCGCGGGCCAGGCATGAACGCGGTGAAATCGATGCCGAGGCACTCAAGGCGATTGAGGACCACCAGATTGAGGCCGCAATCCGCAAGCAGGAAGAGATCGGGCTGAAGTCGATCAGCGACGGGGAGTACCGCCGCGCCTTCTGGAACTACGATTTTCTCGGTGTCATCGACGGCGTCGAGGCCTATCTCGGCGAGCGCAAGATCAAATTCCAGGGCGTGAACCCGCGCCCGATGATGCTGCGCGTGGTCGGCAAACTCGGCGGCTACAAGCCGCATCCGATGATCGAGCATTTCCAGTTCGTCCAGGCGCACACCAAGGCGACGCCGAAGATGACGATCCCATCGCCCTCTTCGCTGCATTTCCGCTACGGCCGCGACGCCGTGCCGGAATCCATCTATCCATGCATGGACGATTTCTATCGCGATCTGGGTGCTGGCTACCGCAAGGCCGTGCGCGCCTTCGCCGATGCGGGCTGCCGCTACTTGCAACTCGACGAGGTCAATTTCACCTATCTGTGCGATCCGGCGCTGCGCAAGGCGGTTGCCGCCCGCGGCGAAGACCCGGAGACGTTGCCGGCGACCTATGCGACGCTGATCAACGCGGCGGTTTCCGATGTTCCCGCCGATATGACCATCGCGATGCATCTCTGCCGCGGCAATTTCCGCTCCACGTTCGTGGCGTCGGGCGGCTACGAGCCGGTGGCGGAGATCCTGTTTAACAGCATCAACGTCAACACCTACTTCATGGAGTACGATACCGAGCGTGCCGGCGGGTTCGAGCCGCTGCGGTTCGTGCCGAAGGGCAAGATGGTGGTGCTCGGCATCGTCACCTCCAAGAGCGGCCAGCTCGAGAGCAAGGACGACCTCAAGCGCCGCATCGACGAGGCGGCGAAGTTCGTCGATCTCGACCAACTGGCCTTAAGCCCGCAATGCGGCTTTGCGTCCACGGAGGAAGGCAACCTGCTGACCGAGGAGGAGCAATGGGCGAAGCTCGCCCGCGTGGTCGAGGTGGCGGAGGAGGTTTGGGCTGGTCACAACACAGCCGTCGTCCCCGCGAAGGCGGGGACCCAGTAACCCAGTGGCGCACCGACGGTGCACGACCGTGCCACACAAGGCACGACGGTGATTACTGGATGCCCGCCTTCGTGGGCATGACACCGGAGAGGGAGGAGCAAGATGCAACGAAAGACACCGCCGTTCCGCGCCGATCATGTCGGCAGCCTGCTGCGCCCGACCGCGCTGAAGGAGGCGCGGGCGAAGCACGCCAAGGGCGAGATCGATGACGCGGCCCTCAAGGCCGTCGAGGACCGCGAGATCGAGGCGGTCATCAAGAAGCAGGAGGACGTCGGCCTCAAGCTCGCCACCGACGGCGAGTTCCGACGCTCCTGGTGGCACTTCGACTTCTACAAGGGCCTCGACGGCATCGAATTCTATTCGACCGGTCAGGGAATCAAGTTCGCCGGCGTCGAGACCAAGGCCGAGAGCGTGCGCGTGGTCGGCAAGATCGGCTTCTCCGGCCACGCGCATCTCGATCACTTCAAGTTCGTCAAGGACCACACCCGCGTCACGCCGAAGATGACCATTCCGGCGCCCAGCACGCTGCACTTCCGGCAAGGGCGTCAGTCGATCAGCAAGGATATCTATCCCGACCTTGACGGCTATTTCGATGATGTGGCCAACGCCTACAAGAAGGCGATCCGTGCCTTCCACGACGCCGGCTGCCGCTACCTGCAGCTCGATGACACCGCTTGGTCGATGATCTGTGACCCGAAGGAACGCGAGCATTCGCGGGCGCGCGGCGACGATCCAGATCGCCTGCCGGAAAAATACGCCGCGATGACCAACATGGCGCTGGAAGGTCGCCCGGCCGACATGGTGATCACCATGCATTCCTGCCGCGGCAATTTCCGCTCCACCTTCATCGCCTCGGGCGGCTATGAATTCGTCGCCGAGCAGATGCTGGGCGCGGTCAATATCGACGGCTATTTCCTCGAATACGACAGCGACCGCGCCGGCGGGTTCGAGCCGCTGCGCTTCATCCCGAAGGGGAACAAGATGGTGGTGCTCGGTCTTGTCACCTCCAAGAGCGGCACGCTGGAGAAGAAGGACGACATCAGGCGGCGCCTCGACGAGGCGACCAAATACGTGGCGCTCGACCAGCTCTGCCTGTCGCCGCAGTGCGGCTTCGCCTCGACCGAGGAAGGCAATGTGCTCGCCGAGCAGGAGCAGTGGGCAAAGCTGCGGATGATTGTGGAACTGGCGGAGGAAGTGTGGGGGAAGTAACCGAGCATTCAGCCTGTCGTCCCCGAGAAGGCGGGGAGCCAGTAACCACTAAGCCGGTGTTTGAGTCGAGAACTCTCGGAGTACTGGATGCCCGCTTTCGCGGGGACGACAGCGGAGAGTATGGAGGAAATCAATGGCACAACGTAGCAAGCCGCCGTTCCGCGCCGATCACGTGGGCAGCCTGCTGCGCCCGGCGGCGTTGAAGGAGGCGCGCGAGCAGCGCGCCCGCGCCAAGATCGACGCCGAGGCGCTCAAGGCGGTCGAGGATCGCGAGATCGAACGCATCATCGGCAAGCAGGAGGAGGTCGGCCTTAAGTCGATCACCGACGGCGAGTTCCGCCGCTCCTGGTGGCACCTCGATTTCCTGTGGGGTCTCGACGGCGTCGAACGCTACGCCATGGACCAGGGCATCGCCTTTTCCGGGGTGCAGACGCGGGCCGAGGGCGCGCGCGTCGTCGGTAAGATCGGCTTCAACATTCATCATCCGTTCATACGCCATTTCAAGTTCCTGCAGCGGAACACGAGTCGCACGCCGAAGGTGACGATCCCGGCTCCATCGGCGCTCTATGGACGCACCGGCCGCAAGGCGGTGCCTGAGTCCGTCTATCCCGACCTCGACAATTTCTTCGACGACCTGGGCAACGCCTACCGCAAGGCGGTGAGTGCTTTCGCGGAGGCCGGCTGCCGCTATCTGCAGCTCGACGAGGTGTTCATCGCCATGCTGTGCGACGCCAAATATACGCAGGGCGTCAGGGATCGCGGCGACGATCCGCAACGCATCGGCGAAGTCTACGGCGACCTGATCAACGCGGCGATGTCGGACATCCCGTCCGACATGACGATCACGATGCATCTCTGCCGCGGCAATTACAAATCGACCTTCATGGGCTCCGGCGGCTACGAACCGGTCGCCGAGGTGCTGTTCAACCGCATCAAGGTGCACGGCTACTTCATGGAATACGACAGCGACCGTGCCGGCGGCTTCGAGCCCTTGAGGCTCGTGCCGAAGGACCGGCAGGTGGTGCTCGGCCTCGTCACCACCAAGTCCGGCACGCTCGAGTCGAAGGACGTGATCAAGCGGCGCATCGATGAGGCGGCGAAGTTCATCAGCCTCGACCAGCTCTGCCTCAGCGGGCAGTGCGGCTTCGCCTCGACCGAGGAAGGCAATGTGCTCACCGAGGAGGCGCAGTGGGCGAAACTGCGGACGATCGTCGAGGTGGCGGAAGAGGTGTGGGGAAGGTAGCTATCCGTTCGTCCCGGCGAAAGCGGGGACCCAGGAGCGACAACGCGCTGCTCTTGCCAAGCCTGTGGCGGCAGTGATTACTGGGTGCCCGCTTTCGCGGGCACGAACGGAGAAACTCCCAGCATGACAAACATCGTCGCCGGCAAGGTCGCCATCGTCACCGGCGCGGGGCGCGGCATCGGCCGCGCTATCGCCATGCTGCTGGCGGCGGAAGGTGCCCGCGTCGTCGTCAACGATGTCGGCGCGAGCCTCGACGGCTCCGGCACCGATGCGGGTCCCGCGCAGTCGGTGGTTGACGAGATTAAGGCCGCCGGCGGCGAAGCCGTGGCCTCGACCCTGACCATCACCGAGCCGCAGAACGCGGAGGGCATCGTCCAAGCGGCGCTCGATGCCTTCGGCCGCGTCGATATCCTCATCAACAACGCCGGCATCCTGCGCGACCGCATTTTCCACCGCATGAGCTGGTCCGACTGGTCGGACGTCATCAACGTGCACCTGCACGGCTCCTTCAACATGAGCCGCGCGGTCGCGGCGCACTTCCGCGAGCAGAACTCCGGCGCCTTCGTGCACATGACGTCGACGTCGGCGCTGATCGGCAACTTCGGCCAGGCCAACTACATGGCCGCGAAATTCGGCATCGTCGGCCTGTCGCGCGGCATCGCGCTCGACATGGCGCGCTTCCATGTGCGCTCGAACTGCATCGCGCCGTTCGCGTGGAGCCGGATGATCGGTTCGATCCCCGCCGAGACGCCGGAGGAAAAGGCGCGGGTGGAAAAGCTGCAGCAGATGACGCCGGAGAAGAACGCGCCGCTCGCGGTCTATCTCGCCTCCGACGCAGCCGGCGGCATCTCGGGGCAGATCTTCTCGGTGCGCAACAACGAGATTTTCCTGTTCGGGCAGACGCGGCCGATCCGCACGCTGCACCGCTCGGAGGGTTGGACGCCGGACGCGATCGCCGGACAGCTCAAGGACGCCTTCGCCGCCTCGCTCACGCCACTCGACCGCTCCGGCGACGTGTTCTCGTGGGATCCAGTTTGATTGCCCAACTCGCGGCTGTCGTCCCCGTGAGAAAGCTTCTCCGCTGTCGTCCCGGGCGAGCGAAGCGAGACCCGGGACCCATAACCACTGCCGTGTGTGATGCGGCACAGCCATGCCTCGCTGATCCGTCAGTGGTTATGGGTCCCCGCTTTCGCGCTAGTTGATGCACACATCTCAGAAACCGACTCAAAAACAAGTACTTAGATGACCATCGGTTTCCGAAACCTACTAGCTGGGAGGCACCGGGCGAGCATTGAAAAGACTCGCGTTTTTTCAGCGCCGGTCGTCGCCTTCCTCAAAGCTCCAAAGATGTGTGCATCAACTAGCGCTTTCGCGGGGACGACGGGGGTGGTTACTCCGCCGCCTCCCGCACCACCCGCCGCTTCGGCAGGCGTGACGTGCCGATCACGAACACCAGCGGGATCGAGACCAACGTCATCCACATCAGGAGCTTGAAGTCGTTGGCGAAGGCGATGATGGTCGCCTGCTGCTGCACGAGTTGTTCGAGCAGTGCCAATCCTCTCTCCGTCGTCACGTCGACGATTCCCGCCACGTCCGGCATCTTCAGCGCGTCATTGAACGGGGTCAGCGATTCCACCATACGCGAATGGATCACCGTCGTCGTGCTGGTGAGGTTGGCGATCACCACCGAAATACCGACCGAACTGCCGATGTTGCGCACCAGCGTCAAGATTGCGGTGCCGTCGGTGCGCAGATGCGCCGGCAGGGTGGCGAACGCCACCGTGCTCAGCGGCACGAATACCAGGCCGAGCCCCATGCCCTGGATCACCGTGACCGTGATGATCGTCCGCGCGCTGGTGTCGTTGGTGAATCCGATCATCTGCCCGATCGTGACGGCGGTGATGGTCAGGCCGGTCAGCACCAGCCAGCGCGCCTCGATCGTCCGCAGCAGGCGGCCGACGAACAGCATGGTGATCAGCGTGCCGATGCCGCGCGAGCCGAGCATCCAACCCGCGGTGAGCACCGGATAGCCCATCACGTTCTGCATGTACGGCACCACCAGCGCCATGGTGCCGAACAGCGCCATGCCGATCACCGCCATGAAGATGCAGCCGCCGATGAAGTTGCGGTCCTTGAACAGCGCGAAGCGCACGAACGGCTCGTTGGTGGTCAGCGAGTGAGCGAAGAAATAGTAGAAGCCGGCGATCGAGATGATCGCCTCGGCGATGATCTCGGGCGACTCGAACCAGCCGACCTGCTCGCCACGGTCGAGCATCAGCTGCAGCGCGCCGATGCCGACGGCAAGCGCGACGAAGCCGAACCAGTCGAAGCGCAGATGGCCGCGCGGCCGCGTCTCGTCCAAGAACAGCAGCAGGCCGAAAATCGTGAATGCGCCAACCGGCAGGTTCACCAGGAACACCCAATGCCAGCTGTAGTGCTCGGTCAGCCAGCCGCCGAGCGTCGGTCCCATGATTGGGCCGAGCATCACGCCGATGCTCCACATCGCCATGGCTTGGCCGCGCTGCTCGAACGAGTAGGCGTCGAGGATCACCGATTGCGACAGCGGCACCAGCGCGGCGCCGAACATGCCCTGCATGATGCGGAACGTCACGATCTGCCCAATGGTTTGGGAAATTCCGCAAAGCAGCGACGCGACCGTGAAGCCGGCGACGCACACCACGAACAGCTTCTTGCGCCCGTAGCGGTCCGCAAGCCAGCCGATCGGCGCGGTCATGATCGCGGAGGCGACGATGTAGGAGGTGAGCACCCAGTTGATCTGGTCGAGCGACGCCGACAGGCTTCCCTGCATGTGCGGCAGCGCGATATTGGCGATGGTGGTGTCGAGCGCCTGCATGATGGTCGCGCTCATGCAGCAGACCGTCAGCATCATCCGCCGCATGCCGGACGGCAGCGGCATCGCCGCCGCGGTGCTCATGGGGACGCGCGCGGAGCCGACGCCGAGACCAGCCCAAGCAGCCCGGCCAGCGTGCGCTTGCGCCCGGTCGCGATCGACACGGTGACGCTCATGCCGGCGCGCGACCGGCTCAAATCCTCGCCTGCATCGAAGGCGATGCGCACCGGCACGCGTTGCACCACCTTGACCCAGTTGCCGCTGGCATTCTGCGGCGGCAGGATCGAAAACTGCGCGCCGGTGCCGGGACTGACCGCGACGACCGTTCCGAGGAAACTGCGATTCGGGAAGGTGTCGACGTCGATCGTCACCCTTTGGCCGATCCGCAGATCGGTGATGTCGGTTTCCTTCGGATTGGCGTCGACCCAGGGATTGCGGTCGTCGATGATGCTGAACACCGGGGTTCCGGCGGTGAGATAGCGGCCAAGCTGAATGCTGTTGACCTGTGTCGCGCTGCCGGCGATCGGCGCCCGCAGCACCGTGTGGGCGAGATCACGCTGCGCCTGTTCGAGCGCGGATGCCGCCTGGATGAAGGCCGGATACTGCTCGACCGGAAGGTCGGGATTGCCCCGCAATGCGTTGAGCGTCGAGGCCCGCTGCTGCAACAACTGCTCCAGTTGCGTCTTCGCCGCCATCAGGTTCCAGGCGGCGTTGTCGACGTCGGCGGCCGATACCGAACGATTGCCGAGCAGGACCTTCTTGCGGTCGACGTCGTTCTGCCGGATGCTGACGCTTTCTTCGGCGAGCGCGATCTGGCGCTGCAACGCCTGCAAGTTGGATTTCAGGTTGGCGAACTCGGTGCGCGCGTTGGCGACCTGCGCCTCGGCCTGGGTCATCGCCAGCCGAAACGGCGCGGCATCGATCTCGAACAACACGGCGCCGGGTGCGACGCGCTGCCCTTCCTGGACGACGACGCGCGCCACCTTACCGGAAATGTCCGGCGTGATCAGCACCTTCTGCGCGCCGATGTAGGCGTTGTCGGTGGTGATCGTGCCGCCGCCCGCGAGATACACGGTGAGGCCGCCTGCGGCGGCGATGAGCGGCACGACCACCAGCAAGAAGAACCGCAGCCAAGAACGGGCCCTTCGCGGCGCCGTCCGGACCGGAGCGGTTTCGGATTCGGCCGGAGCGAGCTTGAGCGTGGGCACGGGGTTAGCCATAGCGCAGCCCGCGTTCGTCCTCGGCCGGCCTGTTCTGGATCGCCTTGCGCAGATTGTCCTTCATGCGGCCGAGCTCGCCGAGCATGGCGACGAGCATCGCGTCGTCGATGCCGTCGAGCACGTCCGTCATCAGCGTCTCGCCGATGACGTGCAGGCGTTCGAGCAGCGGCCGTGCTGCGGGGGTGAGAAACAGCCGCTTCGCGCGCCGGTCCTTGGGGTCCGGCCGCCGCTCGATCAGCCCGTTATCGCACAGGCGATCGACCAGCCGCGTCAGGGTGATCGGTTGCAGGTCGAGCATCTCGGCAAGCTCGGCCTGCTTCAGGCCTTCCGCGCGCTCGAGCCGCACCAGCACCGCCCACTGTGCCCGCGTCATGCCGATGGCGGCGGCGCGCTGATCCGCATAGGTGCGCAGCAGCCGCGCCACGTCGCTGATCAGGAACGCCATTTCGCGTTTGGGGCTGCGCGTGGGCATGGGATGTCAGGGTTGCTAAGCTAATATATAATAAGCCTACTTATTAATTGGTCAAGGCCGCGCAGGCAGTTACCCGTCGGCGCGGGCAGCGCGTTGGGCGGCTGCCTGCCGCAGGTGTCGTTCACACGCATTGAAATGACCGCGACACCGCTTCATCGTGCCCTCGTCCCCCGCAAGCGGGTGAGGTAGGGAGGGGGTTTTCAGGAACGGGCATGAGCGAAGGTGTTCTCCTCGGCGACATCGGCGGCACCCACAGCCGCTTTGCGCTGCTCGGCGACAACGGCCGGCCGGCGGAAGCGCGCTCTTTCCAAAACGACGATGTCGGCAGCATCCAGGACGTGATCGCGCAATATCTGCAGGCAACCGGCGCCACGCCCGCCGAGGCGGTGCTCGCGGTTGCGGCAGCGGTGACCGGTCCCGAGATCGCGCTGACCAACCGTGACTGGCGATTTCGCCTGAACGATCTCCAGGCACGGTTTGGGCTTGCGCGGATCCGCGTCGTGAACGATTTCGAAGCCCAGGCCTGGGCGCTGCCATTGCTCGGCGGCGACGACCTTCAGCACATCGGCGGTCCCGCCGCTATGGCGCCAGGACCCAAGGTCGTGCTGGGGCCCGGGACCGGCCTCGGCGTTGCGGCGCTCGTCCCCACCAACCGGGGCTGGTTCGCGGTCGCCACTGAGGCCGGCCACGTCTCCTTTGGCCCGGCGACGGGGGACGAGGAGGAGGTGTTCGCGCGTCTGCGCAGGTCGTCGCAAGCGAGCGCGGAATTCGTATTATCGGGGCCCGGCCTGGAACGGCTCCATTTGGCGCTGCATCCCGGCGCTGCTTCGCTGACCGCGGCGGCAATTGTCGCCGCGGCACGATCCAGCGATGCCACCGCACTGGCGACGACACAGCTATTCGTGCGGCTGCTCGGACGCTTTGCGGGCGATATGGCGTTGGTATTCAAGGCGACCGGCGGCGTCTACGTCACCGGCGGTGTCGCCCAGGGACTCAGCGATCATTTCGACATCGGCCGCTTTCGTCATGCATTCGAAGCGCACCCGCCCTATGCGACGCTGCTCGCTCAGGTCCCAACCAACGTGATCATCCGCCGGCAGCCCGGACTGCTCGGCTGCGCCGCGCTGGCGCAGCAGGGTAGGGTGGGCTAAGGCGCGGAACGCGCCGAGCCCACGTGTGGGTTTCTCGTGGGCTTCGCTGCGCTCAGCCCACCCTACGGCGCTGTGCGTTCAGCAAAGCCCAAGCTCCACAAACGCATTGCGGTGATGCGTGGCGATGTCGTCGGAGAAGCAGCAGAACACGATGTGCCGGACCGTGCCCGGCTTCGCCGCGAGTTCCGCAACGACGGTACCGACGGCGATACGTGCCGCGCGCTCGGGCGGAAAACGGTAGGCGCCGGTCGAAATGGCGGGGAACCCCAGCGACGTCAAACGATGTTCGATCGCAAGCGCGAGTGCGCGGCGGTAGCAGGACGCCAGCAGATCGTCCTCGCCCTCGCGTCCGCCGGACCAGACGGGGCCGACCGCATGGATTACGTGCCGGGCCGGAAGCCGATAGCCGCGCGTGATCTTCGCATCGCCGGTCGCAGCGCCGCCGAGCGTGCGGCATTCGGCCAGCAATTCTGGTCCGGCGCCGCGATGGATGGCGCCGTCCACGCCGCCGCCGCCGAGCAACGTGCGGTTCGCCGCATTGACGATCGCATCGACGTCGAGCGCGGTGATGTCGCCGGCGACGATGTCGAGCCGCGCAGCGCCGGCTTCGGCGGTGAGGATCGGTGTCATTATGGGGAGCATAGCAGATGTGTCGCGGGCGCCAGCGCGGCATGAAATGACGCGCTGCAGAACCGAGACACAGGCTACACTTTCTCCGCCGCTTCCTCTGGCCGCAGGTCGAGCGTTGAGCGCTCGCCGACGGCATCGAAATGCTCGTCGAGAAAGCGCCGGGCGGCGCGCCGTCCGAGCTTGTGCAAGGTCTGGAAGAATTCGTAGTCGGTCTTGAGCTTGCTGCGCGGCGTATCGAATCCGCCCCCGACGTGCGGCAGCACAATCCGATGCAGCCGCATCCGCCGCACGCCATTGTTGAACGGTCCCGGCAGCAGTTTGCCGTCGTCGATCAGCGCATCGATCTTTTCCATCGCACGCAACTCTGCCAGGAGCGGCGCATTGAACGTGATCTCGTTGACGCGGCTCATGATCTCGCGGTTCGAGCGCGGCGTTCGCTGCCGCGCTACCGGATTGATCTGCACGATCAGCACGTCCTCCGTCGCACCGTCGTAGAAATGTGGAAACACCACGGGGTTGCCGGCATAGCCTCCGTCCCAATAGGGCACGCCGTCGATTTCGACCGCGCGAAACAGGAACGGCAGGCAGGCCGACGCCATCACCGCGTCGGCGGTGATTTCCGCGCGCGGGAACACGCGAAGCTCGCCGTTGAAGACGTTGGTGGCAGCGATGTACAGCGCCAGATCGCCGCCGCGAACCGCGTCGAAGTCGACGAATTTTTCGATCAGCTCTTTCAGCGGGTTGATATTGAGCGGGTTGATGTCGTAGGGCGACAGGAAACGCGCCATCGCGTCCATCCAGATGCGCATTGGCGAATCGTCGGATGACGACACCTTGAACATGCGTTCGATCGCGAGACGCTGACCCACGGGTAGATCGCCACCGAGGCTGGCCGCGCGCCAGAACGCCGCAAGCCGCTGCCGCGCTTCCTCGGGTCCGCCTCGGGCAAGCCCGTCGGCGACCATGACCGCGTTGATGGCGCCCGCCGAGGTGCCTGACATGCCGTCGATGACGAGTCGTCCATCGGCGAGCAGGTGATCCAGCACGCCCCAGGTGAAGGCGCCGTGTGCGCCGCCGCCTTGCAGCGCCAGATTGATGCGCTTGCGCGGACCGGTGTGGCGCTTCACTGGGGTGGGTGCATGCTCGCCCTTTGGCTGGCGCCGGCCGAACGCCTGCGCCAGCCATTGTCCGAGTGCGCGCGGGGGCTGAAATGTCACTGCGCCGTCCAGCCGCCGTCGATCGATAGGTTCGCCCCGGTGATCGGCGCCGCCGCGTCGGAGCAGAGGTACAGCGCGAGCGCGGCAACCTGTTCGATGGTGACGAATTCCTTGGTCGGCTGCGCGGCGAGCAGCACGTCGCGTTTGACCTGCTCCTCGGTCATGTTGCGCGCCTTCATGGTGTCGGGGATCTGCCGCTCCACCAGCGGTGTCCAGACGTAGCCGGGGCTGATGCAGTTTACGGTGATGCCGAAGGTTGCGAGCTCGAGTGCCACGGTCTTGGTCAGTCCGATGAGCCCGTGCTTCGCGGAGACGTAGGCGGCCTTGAACGGCGAGGCGACCAGCGAATGCGCCGACGCCGTGTTGATGATGCGGCCCCACTTGCGCGCCTTCATGCCCGGCGCCGCCGCACGGATGGTGTGGAACGCGGCCGAGAGGTTGATGGCGATGATCGCGTCCCATTTCTCGATCGGAAATTCCTCGATCGGCGCGACGTGCTGGATGCCGGCGTTGTTGACCAGGATGTCGACGCTGCCGAGCTGCTTCTCGGCGGATGCGACCATCGCCGCGATCTCCAGCGGCTTGGTCATATCCGCCGCCGAATAGAGCGCCTTGACGCCGAAATCCTTCTCGATGCCGGCGCGGATCGCCTCGATCTCCGCCGCCGTGCCGAAGCCGTTGAGCATGACATTGACGCCCTGCGCCGCCAGCCCGCGGGCGATGCCGAGGCCGATGCCCGATGTGGAGCCTGTGACAACGGAATTTTTCCCTTTTAATATCATACGGTTATCCCACTAAGGCGCAGGAATCAGGGACGCCCCGCCGCCTCTCGAAACGAAGGTGGTACCGTCTTTGTTGCATTGCAATATGAAATTTTTGCAGCGCACCTCATAGCTGACGGTAGCCAGCGCACCTCATAGCTGTCCGGCAGTCGGATGGGTGTATGATCGCCACAATCGAGCGTAAGAGATTCGCATGGCTTCGCCGTCCCGCAAGGTGTTTCCTCCGCCCGACCACGATCACGACCGGTGTAGCGCTGAGGCGCTGGCGCACGCCGAGGCGCTGTGCACCGAGCGGTCCGAGCGCCTGACGCCGATCCGCCGGCAGGTGCTGGAAGCGTTGCTCAGCACCCATCGGCCGCTCGGCGCCTATGAGCTGATCGACCGGCTGGCGGAGCGCGGCGGCCGGCCGGCACCGATCACCATCTATCGTGCGCTCGACTTCCTGCTGGCGCAGGGCCTGGTGCACCGGATCGAGAGCCGCAACGCCTTCGTCGCCTGCATTCACCGCCACGACAGTGGCGACCCAGTCGTGTTCCTGCTGTGCGACCGTTGCGGCGCCGTGGGCGAGGCGGCCTCGCCCGCCACCGCGAGCGCACTCAAGACGGCGGCGCGCGCCGCGGGATTCACGCCGAAGACGCCGGTAATCGAGATCGCCGGCGTCTGCGCGCATTGCCGCTCCCATCCCAACTGACTACGCCGGCTATAGCTGATTGACGGACCCGGTGAAAGCGCCGTTGTTCACGTTGTCGGTCAGCACATTTCCGCGATGCGAGACGATCTGGCTGCCGTTCGCGGCAACCAAGCCGGTCAGATTGCCGCTGATGGTGGTGTTGGCAATGCGCGCGCTCGCATCGCCTCCAGCGGCGCGGACGCCCCTGGTGTTGCCCGCGATGGTGCTGTTGCGCACCGTGACGTGGCCCCGGTTGAACACCGCGATGCCGCGGTTGTTGTTGAGGATGCGGGTGTTGTCGATCGTTACGTTCGCAGACGCTCCCGCGCCCGGCAGCACCTCGATGCCTCCGCCGCCCCCATTGTTGGCGATTGTGCTGTTGGAGACGACCAATTCGCTGTTGCCCGACGGCCGGAAGTGAATCCCGTATTGTCCGCCAGCGTTCACCAGGGTGCAGTTCTCCACGTGCAGCGCGCCGCCGGCGACCAGGCCGATTCCGCCACCAGTCAAGGAGCCGTGGCGATCAACGATCATACCGCGAATCTTCACCACGTCCGTCGGCCCGGCGTTGACGACAATGGCGGCGCCACATCGCCTATGATCACCGTGCTTCCGGAAATGGAAGCCTGTCCGCCGTCGGCAATGATCTGGACCGACTTGGTGATGACCACGGCGCCGTATTCGCCTGGGAGCACGTGGATCACGCCGCCTGCCGCTACCGTTGTCTGCGCCATAACGAAGTTGCGGCACGCGGTGGCGGGCGTGAGGCAGTTATTGCCATCGTTCCCGACGCCAGAGATGAAAACAGCAAACTGAGCTTGAGCCGGCGTAGCGGCGAACAGTAGGAGAAGCGGGAGCAACGTGGAAGTAATTCCGTATCGATGAGTCATAACAGCCCTCCAGCCGGTGATGTTTGACAGGTCCGGATCGCATCGTATTGGCTGAGCCCGCACGTGTCACCACGCCGGGATTAGCCTTGACCTCCCCTCAGCATCACGCCGTCCGGCCGCTCGATGCCGGCGCGATCGCGCTGATCGCGTTCCTGTGCCTGTGCTGGGGCTTCAACCAGGTCGCGGTGAAGCTGGCGCTTCCCGATATCCCGCCGCTGATCCAAGCAACGATCCGCACCGCGGGCGCGACGCTGATGGTCGGCACCTGGGCTTGG
>WHTM01000021.1 GCA_009377755.1 Hyphomicrobiales bacterium
AAACGCTTGCCAAGACGGCGGCCAGCGTCAATCATCACCGCACACGGCTGCCTCGTCTCATCCAGATTGCCGCGCCGTTCTCATCCTGATTGTCGCGCTATACCCACCAGTGGCGCCGGCCCGACTGGGCCCGCCTCAGTCTCGGCTCAATGCGATCCTGCCAGGCTGCCAGTGCCGTTTCGACCAGAGCTCGATCGTCCTCGCCGATCCGGCCAGAGGCTTCCATATCGGCCACCCAGTTCAACGTTTCAGTCAGTCCGGGGACGAGCTGGCTCATGCGGCGGCCTCGCGGGACGGGGCCTGTAGGGGGCGCGTTACGCTTCCGGGTGACTGAGATACCGGCTCGCCGGCGGAACGCATGGGCGGGGCTGTCCCCACGTCCTTGCGCACTCGAAACCCGACACCGTTGCCGGCGGGTTCCAGGCGCGCGCCTTCGCCGATCGAGCGGACCTTGAGGCAGAGCACGTCACCGCGATAGGCTGCGAGCGGCGTGGCCGGATCGACACCGGCAGCGACCAGACGCCGGCACAGTTCGAGAACAGGCGCACCGGCCGTGACGGATATCCCGCACAACCGCGCCTTGTCGGACCCGAATAGCTCGGCATGGAGCGGGAGCGGCTCAGTCATGCGAGCGGGTCCCAGTCCGTGTTCGCAAAGCGCGGTCGGTCACTACCCTCGCGTAGCGCGACGTTGGCCGGCCATTCGGCCCGGGCTTGTGGCACCTCGCCCCGGCGAGGCCGATGGCTCTGCGGCACCTGCTGCAACAGGCGCTGGGCCTCGGCATTCAGCCGATCCGCCTCGGGCCCCGACAGGCGATCGGCCTCAGCCCACAAGCGCTGAGCCGCGCGGCAGATTTCGTCAGGTGTGGACGGCCGTGGCTGTGGTGCTGGCTCGACCGCTGCGGTCTCGGGAATGGCCGGTGGTGCGTAGGCGGTGGCCGGGTAATCCAGGGCCGGTTCGTCGATCGACGGCACCGGCGTGGTGCTGGTGCCGTAGTGGATGGCGGCGTATTCGGCCAACGACGGGACACCAGCGCCCGCAGGCGGGGCGCCCATGCGCTGATCGTCCAGCGTGGTGTCGGGCACCGGATCGTCGTCAGGCGCATGGGTGGGCTGCTGTGCGGCGCGGGTGGCTAGGTACTGCTGCAAGCTCGGCACGACCTCGCGCGGCACGCGGGCAATGCCGATCGTCTCCAGCGTCCGGCGCAGCGTGTTCGTCGCGCGGCCGTAGGCGTCGAGATCGACATCGTCGCCGCGAGACAGCTTGCCTTCCATTTGTTCGAGTTCCAGCTCAAGCGTGCTGGCGCGACGCACGAGCTGACGCTGTGCCTCCGACAGCACATCCCATCCGCCAAGATCGCTGGCATGAAGCCGCACCAAGTCTTTCAGCCGCCGCGTCCACGCGCTGTTACCGTCACCTTCAACGAATAGGCGACGGCCGTTCGTCACGGCCGAGCGCTGTTGCGCCGGTAGCTCACCGGCGGCGGTGCGGTTGGTGTGTGTTTCAGCGCGCATGCTCAGCCCTCGAATGGCCCTCACGAACGGCCATATCGGACAACCGTTGGACATGATAAGGACCGCCGAGAAGAAAGACAAGCTACTGCAAGTGTTTACGCTTGTGCACGCGTGTCTTTTTCCGCCTTACTAAAGCGGAAACCAGCCAGTCCGGCAATGGTTGCGAGTGAAACTATTTGTGAGCGGCAGCAGCGGCAGCCGGCGAGCCGCAAAAAAAATGGTAAGCGGCCTTCTGCGCCTTGAGTGCGCCTTGAGCCTTTCGCCATGAAGGACACGGACACGGACACTGACCCGGACACCGGACAACCCTTAAGGGTTTGTCCTGTCCGTCCGGGTGGACAGTCCGGACAATGTCCGGGTTGTCCGGTGTCCGGGTTCACCTGGCTAACCATACCCAGTCATCCCAGGCGCCCACGCGCTGCATTGCGATCAGTTGTTCGGATGCACGAGCGAATGCTTTGCGCTTTGCGTCCTGCTCTCCGGTTGAGATGTTTTGCCGATAGGCTTGCTGGCGCCATTCGGCTAACGTGACAACCTTCGCGGCATTGGGAATGCGGCCTGATGCTGGCGCGGGTTTACCTTGCTCGGTGACGGCGTCGGCGAGTGCGCGTAGGGCTATTTGGGCACCTCTCGTCAGGACGGTCTTTGATGCACTTGATGCTGCCGGCGCATCCGTTGGAACCAGAACGGGCGCCGTGGTTGCCTGGTTGGTGTCCGGGTCAAAGAACAGTTCCACCGACTCGAATCGGAATCCGAAGATTGGCTTGTCCACGAGGTCGTTGCCTTTATCGGTTTCGACCAGCACGGTTCCGGTGGCGGGCTTGGTGATGCGGACGGTCAGGTCGACGGCGCCGAGGACCGAGCTGTGGCCGCGCATCCGGTCCGTGCGGTCGACGGGAACGTGGTGGATGATGGCGATGTGGGCGCCAGTCGCGCGCTTGATGCGTTCGGCGGCCTGGACGACCTTACCCATGTCTGCGCTGCTGTTTTCGTCACCGCCTGCCAGGGCCCTGTTGAGCGTGTCCACGATGATCAGCACGACCGGCTGGCCCGTGGCTTCGGCGAGCGCCCTGGCGGTAGCGATGACGCGGGCGGTATCGACCTCGCCGGTTCGCAGGTCGATCATGTCGTCTACAATGGCGATGTGGATATCCATGAGGTCATGGCGTTTGCACCATGCCAGCAGCCGCCGTTTGTTCACCGCGCCGCGTTCGATGGATAGGTGAAGGACCGCGCCTTGAGTGATGTGCCGGCCGCAGTAAGGCAGGCCTGCGGCGACGTGGCAGCCCACATCGAGCACGACGGTTGACTTCCCGGCGTCGGGCGGACCGTACCAAGCCGAGGTTTCAGCCATCCCGATAAAGCCGTCGATCAGGTAGGCTTTCGGTTCCAGCACGATATCGCGCGGCAGCACATAGGCGAAAGGTTCGGCTTGCGGCGACATAGACTGCGCAAAATCGTCAAATGAAATCGTGTTGCTTATGGTCATTGGGTTCTCGCATCTGTGGGTTTGCGCGCCAGCAGTTGCGTGATTGCGGGCTCGTCTTTGGCGGCGGTGACGCCGGTGCGGATTTGTTTGGCAATGGATTCGGTCAACCGGCGCAATTGCGTCGGCTTGCGCGCTTCTGGCGACAACGCAATCACGCTGATCAGACAAGAAACGAGCGCGTCGGCTGTTTCGCCGGTGCGGATTGCCATTAACGGCGCGTCGACGACGATGCTCGCCTGTCCGATTGCTTCTGCAATCTCGTGGCAGAGCGTCTGATAAAATCCGGCGTCGTAGCCTTCGACGGCGCGCGCAATCGTGGTTCGGGTGGTCATTTGGCTGATTCCATCAGTTCATCGTTGAGATCGGTTCCGCTGCGCGGCATGCGCACGCGGACATTGCGTCCGGTTTTGCGCCAGCGCCGGCCGCAGAGTTCCAGCGCGCGCTTGCTCGCTTGCCCGGTCTCGCCGAGCAGGATCAGGGTCTCGACGCCCTCGAGGACGGGAAAGAACGAGATCGCCCCGACGCTGCCGAGCGCCCATGCCGGCGATAGGCCGAGCTGCCGCGCAGCCAGGACGGTTTCGCAACCTTCGCCGATTGCCAGTGTGTCGCCGAGCGGATCGAACTTCACCGCCGCTCGATGCACGACGCCGAGCATGCGGCGATCGAACTTGCTGCCGTCGGGATTGAGCCGGATACGGTGAATGGCGGTCAGTTCATCGTCATCGAGGGAACGGAACGCCGCGACCAGCGCCGGCACCTTGACGATCTTGCCAACGTTCTCGTCGCGCCAGGGACAGGCGGGATGAAATCGGAGCACCGGCCCGGCAAGGTCAAACGGAAGATCAAGTTTGCGGTGTTCGCGAAGATAGATTTCCGCGAGCGTGCCGCCAGGATCGCGCGCCGTGTTCCAAATTCGGGTCGCCATTTCGATCCGGCGCAGGTCATCTTCCGTCCGGGGACGTGGTCCGCTGTCATCCTCGACGGACGCTAGGTCCCATTCGGAAACCTTCGCCCGCGGGATCGTCCGGTTGCGTTCGTCGCCCGGTTGCCACTCCGGCAGACCGAGCCGCCGGCGAACGTGATCCCGACAGGCTCGCACGTCATCGTTGGCATGCGAGAAGATCAGGAACCCATCCGGTGCGGCGGGCTCGAACCGAATGGACAATGAGCGATCGTGTGGTGAGTGACCCGGACCGGGGCAAAGAACTTGCCGGCCAGCTAGTTCACCGCCGAGCGCGCGAGCAGCGGAGCGGAGGTCGATCATGACACGCGCTCCACGATGCATAACCCTGCCATTGCCGCCAACTCACGAGCCTCGACCAGCGCGTCGCGCCGTGAGCCGAACAACCAGCCGTGCGAGCGCAGCAACACCAACCAGGCGGCTTCCTCGCGGAGCACGAAAACGGCGCCGACCTGACGCGAAGGAAAGCGGATGACGGCGGCGGTCATTGGTACGCTTCCTCCAACAGCCGCTGGATTTCTGCGCGCACTTGCTCGCGGTGTGGGGCTAGCGCCTCGCGGTATCGGCCGAGTGCGTCATCGGGCAGATATTTGAGGATCGCCTCACGGCAGAGAGCGCGGCTCGCCTCGGGAGTCTTAACGAGGGCGCTGGCCTCGACCTTGCGCGCCCCGAATTCCCGTAGGTAGCGCTGAACAAATTCGGCCTTGTGGTCCTTGTGGCGTTCGTCGGCGAGGCTCCGGCCTGATCCGGTCTCCAGGTTGTCGATCCAGGTGAGGTTGTTCTCCTGGATGAAGTCGTAGTTCAGCCCGAAGCGGTCGATGGTGAGATGGTCCATCAATCGCAGCCATTCCGAGTGCGTGAGCAGGTCGGCAAGGTTCTTGCGCAGGCTGTTGGAAATGTTCAGCCCGTAGGGATCGTGGTCGCCGAAGTACAAGATGATGGAGTGCTTGCCTTCGGCGGCCCGTCTGCGGAGACGCCCCAGCATCCCCCAGCGCAGGTTCATATCCGACCAACCTTTGCCGTTGGCGATCGGGATGGAGAACTCCTCCGCGATCGGGCCGAACAGCGACTTCAGGCTCAGCTTCTCGACCACCATTTCGAGGTAGTAATCACGACCATCCCAGGCGCTGAAGGGTGTATAGCTGCGGTGCGCGGAGGTGACGTAGTCGACGATCGTCTGGGCAAACGCCTCCGGGTCGTCATCGTCGAGGTCGTCGAGATTATCGAAGCTCCGGGCGCCGTCCTCGGCGACGAGGTCCATGGGCAGCAGGCGACGCCGCCGGCACTCGGTGAGCACCTCTTGCGCGGCGTCGAAGTCGCCTTTGCCGAGGCCGTGCTCCTCCAGCAGGTAGCACCACTCCCGGGCGCCAATCTGAAAATCGAGTGTTGAATTGATTTCCAGGATGAGACCGCAGAACTGCCGTAGGTCGTCGTCATAGGCCGCGAGCGTCGCACTGGTCGGCCGACCCCGTGGCAGGCGAGGAAGGACCAGGCTCATTCGCCGGCCCTCGCGTAGTCGAAGAGCGGCAGACCGATACCCTGCCTGTAGAGTTCCTCGATCTCGGCCTGCTCGGCTGCCTTGCGGCATTGTTCGGCATCGCGGAGAGATTCGCGCGCCAGCCGGACCAGGACACCAGGCGCGAGACCGTCGCCCTTGGCCTGCCTACGCCATTCAGAGATGTCGGCGGAGAGGTCGGTCTTCTGCTTCAGCAACTCGACGGCGCGGTCGAAGTGCGATTTGAGGGTGCCGGTCATGATCGGCGCCCCCGTTCCGAGAGCGCATCGGCGGCCGCGCGCGAGGTGGCGAAGATGCCGATCGGTTCATCGTCGAGGTTGAACAGTTCAACCCCGCGATGCCCGCGCGAGATCAAGTGGCCGGCACAGCGACCGTCAATGAACAGGGCTTGAAAGGCGGCAGAGAATTTCGTAGCTTGAATGGAGATCGAGCCGCCAAGCTGATCACCATGAGGCCGGTTCACCGTCGACGCGGTGGCCGGCCTCTCCGCTTTTGTGTGCCGCATCCGATCACGAGGCCTCCGTATTCGAGGCAGCTTCGCGCTCGGCACGCCAGGCGGCGGCGGATTCGTCCGTGATCAGGACCTTGGTGCCGGCGTACATCAGGCGCGGGCCGAGGCCTTGATTTTGCATCTTGTAGAACATCGAACGACTGAGCGAATGCTCGTCGCAAAATGCGGCGATGCTGTACGCCGCGCGGCGCCCTCGGGCCGGACTATGTTCGAGAGACATATTAAATCACCCGTCGGTTGATGGCGGGCAACTGGAAACAAATGCCCGCCGGTTAAGGACAGGCGTTTCTATATGCACATAAAACGAGCGCGTCGCGCGTGGTTATCGACGAAAACAGGTGTCCTAATTTTCGTCGGTGGAGGATAGCAGCCGCGCTGCAGCACCGCGCACACCAGACAATTCCCGGCGCCGACGTATTGACCGCGAGATTTGTTCGTCGGTCAGGGCCGGGTACATGATTTCACGGTACCGCCTGTACAACGCGTTTGCTGCGGCAATGGCTGCCTTTGCTTCACGGTACCGTACTGCAAGGCCGTCTATGGACGCTGTTCGGCGCTGGCGCCATAGCGGGGATTTCTCCGCTTCCGCTATCGCCCCTTTTAGCGTCTGCGCGCCAGTGAGATGTGCATCCACGGCGGCCACGTATTCTCGGCACTCCGCGTAACTCCACTTTCGCGGTGCCCCTCGCTTGCCTGCCGGCCGGAATGCGGCGATGTGATCGGCGGCCAGAGAAAGCGCCAGTTGAAACCACGCCGCATCACTGTCGGTAGGGAATGAAATTCCGTAGTGCTGAAACAGCACCTTCAGCATGCGCAGGCGGTGCTCGCCGCCATCCTTCGCCGGCGCCGCTTTGTTCAGCACCGACGGATATTGCGGTCGCCGCTTGGCCATCACCGCCCCCGCATCGGCACGACCCGCCCGCCATCTTCCTGCGGCACCAGCGGCACAATGGCCCTGGCCGCCAACTCCTCAAGGCCGTCCACGATCCAGCGGCTGTAATGCCTCTCGATCATCAACACGCTCGTATCGTGCAGCGCCGCCACCAGCCGCGTCGGTACATTCTGCCGAATGCTGCGCACGATGCTGCTGTGCCGCAGCGCGTACGGAATCACCTCCGGCAACTCCGCTCGTTCCCGGATGGTGTGCCACGGTTTGTTGAACTCACTCGATGCCTGCCACGGCCCGCGTCCCATCCGCTCCCACCTGCCGCCCTTGACCTGCCTGTACCGCCAGCGCTCCAACAGCCACGCGTTCGCCTTGCGCCCCACCACCGTCGGGGCCAGGGCCTCGACCACGTCCTGCCCGACCGGCACCGTCGTATGGCTGGCCTTCGTGCCCTTGCCCTTGCGACTGGTCGGGATCAGCAAGCGCCTGTTGCCAGGCTGACAATCGCGAACCCGCATGCGGGCGATCTGCGAGAAGCGCGCCCCGGTCGCCGCCAGCACCAGAACCAGCCGGTACAGGTCGCCCTCCTCGTGCCGTTCCGCGTCAACCCCTCGGGCCGCGCCGATCAGCCGGCTCACCTGCCCGTCCGTCAAAATCTGATTTCCACGCACGCCGCCGTCGTCGTCGTCGTCAACCTCAGCTTTCAGGGCGTACCTGATGGTCCCCTGCAGGGTCGCCGGAAGCTGTTTCCGGTGGCGCTCATGGGCACCGTTCAGCGCCGCCTTGAGATCATTGATCAGCCGTTGCTTCGTGGTGCCGGCCAGCGTGTCCGGCAGCGCCGCACGCCATTCCAGCAGATCGGGATCGTCCAGCGCATGCAGCGTAACGGTGGCCAGCGGCGCGGGCCCGATGGCGTCCTGCTTTCCTCGCGCCGCTTGCCCCAACACATAGCGCCGCAGACGATGTCCGGCATCGGAGCAGACCTCGCGCCCCCTGCGCTTACTATCGCGCCTGTCCCGTTCTGCGACGTAGGCCGTTACAGCTTCGCCGACCGTGAGCGGTGCCGCCGTCTGTCCCTCCCCGGTCGGTACCCGCGCGGCCATCCGATTGCGCGCCTCGTCGACCGCCTGATCAAACGTCAGGATCGTCTCGCCGTCCGCGTCGTTGAGGTCGTCTGCGGTGCCGATCGCCTCGACCGCGTATTGCTGGTCGCCGAGGTAGAACCGCGCGACCCATGTGCCATCCTTGCCCTTGAGCCGCCGGTAGCCGAGATGCAGGCCGGGACCGATCCGTCGATAGTGCGGTTTGCCCCGCACCTTCAATTTGTGACGGGCATCCTTGGAGTCCATCGTCGCATCACGGACCTTGCGCGCCATGTTGCTGCCCTTCCATATTGGCCATGTCCAACGAATGTCCAATATACAGGCGTAGACGGCGGGACACAAGCACAAACGGCAATGCACGTTTCATCGGTGTTTCTTGGCTTTCTCGAAACAGCAGTGGACAACTATAAACGCAAGCGCCGCCTTTGATAGGCGAAAATGATCACAGGTCGAATCTGGCTTGAGAGAAACCTGGGCGCGGCGGATCTCCGCGCTGATCCTGTCCGACACCAATGCCACCGAACCTGACGCGTCTCGGTACCTTTATACCGACACTGGTTCGCGCCTTACGAGAGCCGTCTCGCTTGCCAGCCGAAAGGAAGGCAACACACGCTTATGCGCGCTGCTTCTTCGGCGCCCGCCGGCGCGGCTCAGGCTTGGGCGGCGTCGGCAGGCGCTCGATGATCTTCAGGCGGCCGGCGACGAATGTGTAGATGCCGGGATGGTCGCCCTTGCTGTAGGTCAGCACGACGCGCCGGTCGCCGGCCTCGGCACTGACATTGACCTGATCCGGAACTCCGGCAACGGTGACCAACTGACATTCGGTCATGGCCAGGGCGCCGCCGCGCGGAGCCGAAGCCGCAGGCTCCGACGATGCGCCTTCGCACCTGCCGTCGGCGCCCACGAGATCGGACTGTGTGACGGCGCGCTGTACCGGCTCATCGGAGCCGCCCCGGGTCACGGTAAATCCGCCTTCCGCCCCGGTGACCGACCGCGCGTCGGGATCCTGCTTTGGAAACCACTCTGTGGGATCGAGACTCATACGGCCGCTGCTGCAACCAACGAGAATCACGGCAACCACGGCCATGACCATGGCCGCCGTACAGCGCCGGGCGATCCGCTGCCTCAACATGGTGCGATTGCCTATCCCCTTGCCACGCCGCCCCGCGACTGGCCGCATTGTGCGACAGAAGCGCCGTTCGGATCAATCAGCGGCAAGCGCCTGCTCCGACAGCGGTCAGCCCTTGCGGACCCAGCGACCCTGTTCGTCCGGCTGCAAGTAGGTGACCTCGTGGCCGGCCGCCTTGGCGGCGGTCCAGCGTTCCCTTGCGGCGGTAGCCGCCTCCTCGTCGTCGCCATCGAAAATCAGCACGAGGCGCTGGTAGGTGGCCAGGTCGTCCGGGATGTCGGCTCCTTCGATCAGGAAGCGGACATCGGCGGCGTTGGGGTTGTGGTCGTGCACCGTCAACAGCACCGGCTGTGCTGCGGCTTCCGCTTCGCGCCAGGTACCGTGCGGCAAGAACCCGTCGTCGCGGTAGGTCCACAGATGCGCGTCGAGCGCCTCGACCCGCTCCTCCGACGCCGCCTGCACCACGACGCGCCAGCCGCGTTTGAGCGAGCGCTCGAGCAGATTCGGCAGCATGCCCTCGAGGCTCTGGCCTTGCAGGTGGTAGAACCAAATTTCCGCCATCGCTTTTACCCGGACATGCCCACATCCTATAGTCCCGCAATCGCACCAAGGGCAACGCAGAAATCACGATGCTGGAGGCGCCTGTGGAAGCAAGGACCTTCGTCCTCGTGCACGGGGCTTGGCACGGCGGCTGGTGCTGGCGCCGCGTCGCCGACCGGCTAGAACGCCTCGGACACCGCGTGTTCACGCCGACGCTCACCGGCCTCGGCGAGCGCGCGCACCTCATGAGCGCGGCCGTCGACCTCGACACCCACATCGCCGACGTCGTCAACCTGGTCCGCTACGAAGGCCTGCCGAACATCGTGCTGGTCGGCCATTCCTACGGCGGCTTCGTCATTTCCGGCGTCGCCGAACAGGAGGAGGCAGCCATCGCCTCGTTTGTGCTGCTCGATGCCTTCGTCCCCGAGGACGGCGACAGCATGGCCACCATCGGGACGCCGGCGACGCGCGACGCCATTGCGGCGGCGGTGCAACGCGGCGACACCACCCTGCCGCCGCGCCCGGCGGAATTCTTCAACGTCAATGCCGCGGACCGCGCCTGGGTCGACCGACTGTGCGGCCCACATCCGCTCGGCACATTCCTGCAACCGGTCAAACTAACCGGCGCGCGCGAACGCATCCGCGGCAGGGCCTACATTCGCGCGTCGGCCTATCCCAACGCCGTTTTCGATGCGGGTGCGGCCAAACTAAAAGCACGAGCCGGGTGGCGCGCCTACGATGTGCCCTGTGGCCACGATGTCATGGTCGACATGCCGGACCGGCTGGTGGAGATTTTGCTGGAGGTGGCGTAGCCGCTCAGCTCTCGTAATCGTCCGCCACCAATTGGTCGAGCAGTCGCACGCCGAATCCCGAGCCCCAGCTTCTGTTGATGTCAGTCGTCGGCGGCCCCATGCCGGTGCCGGCGATGTCGAGATGCGCCCACGGCACGCCCTTCTGCACGAAGCGTTGCAGGAACTGCGCCGCGGTGATCGCACCGCCATGGCGCCCGCCGGTGTTCTTCACGTCGGCAAACTTGGAATCGATCAACTTGTCGTATTCCGGTCCGAGCGGCATCCGCCACACCTTCTCGCCGGTCGCCTGGCCGGCCTTGGTGAGTTGCTCAGCGAGCTTGTCGTCGTTGCAGAATAAGCCGGCATACTCCTGCCCGAGCGCAACGATGATGGCGCCGGTCAGCGTTGCGAGATTGACCATGAACTTCGGCTTGAAACGCTGCGCCACGTACCAGAGCACGTCGGCAAGCACGAGGCGGCCTTCGGCATCGGTATTGATGATTTCGATCGTCTGTCCGGACATCGAGGTGACGATATCTCCTGGGCGCTGCGCATTACCATCCGGCATGTTCTCCACCACCCCCATCGCGCCGACCGCGTTCACCTTGGCCTTGCGGGCGGCCAGCGTGTGCATCAGCCCGACGACGCAGGCGGCACCCGCCATGTCGCCCTTCATGTCCTCCATGCCGGACGCCGGCTTGATCGAGATGCCACCGGTGTCGAAGCACACGCCCTTGCCGATGAAGGCGACCGGCTCGGCGCCGCGCGCGCCGCCGTTCCAGCGCATCACCACCAAACGGCTGTCGCGCCGCGAGCCCTGGCCGACACCCAGCAGGGCATTCATGCCAAGCTTCTTCATCGCCTTGACGTCCAGGACCTCAACGCTGACGCCGAGCTTCTTCAACGCCCCGGCGCGGCGCGCGAACTCCTCCGGATAGAGGACATTGGCCGGCTCGTTGACCAGATCGCGGGCGATGTCCACGCCGTCGGCGGCCGCCTGGCGCGGCGCGAAAGCGCGGCGCGCGGCGCTCGCGTCGGCGACCGCGATCGTGACCCTCTTCTCGCCTTTCGGCTCCTCGTCCTCCTTGCGCTTGGTGGTCTTATAGCGGTCGAAGCTATAGGCGCGCAGCCGCACGCCGAGCGCGATCTCCGCGGCCTGCGCGGGCGAGAGCGCACCGCCCGGCAGTTCCGCGAACAGCGTCGCCTCGGCGGCGCTCGCAGGAATGCACCCCATTGCCGCGCCGCCGAGCTTGACCAGATCGAGCGACGCCAGGTCCTTCGCCTTGCCGGTGCCGATGACGAGAAGACGCGCGACCTTCAGTCCCGCCGGCGCGACGATATCGAGCGCCGAGCCATTCTTTCCGGTGAATTTGTTGGCGGCCGCAGCCCGCTTGAACAGTTCGGCGGCACGCCCCAGCCCCTTGCGGGTCTGCGATCCCAGCTTGAGCTTGTCATCGCAAAAGACCAGCAGAACACCCTTCGGCGGAACGGTGAAGACGGAGAATCCGAGCTTCAGGGTGTCGGCCATACGGCTATTCCTCTCTTAGTTCCAGGAAGGCGGGGGCGCTGCGGGCACCAGCTTGATATGAACAGGTTGTGCTGTTCCTGCAATTGCTGTCGGGCTTCGGCATTGCTGCCGGGCTTCGGCCGCGGATCTCTTGGACTGCATCGTCGTTTCCGTGGGTGCGGCAGCGCGCAACAAGCCCCGCCGGCATTTGTCGACACTGCGCAACCGTTTGCAATATCTATCGAAATCGTTCATTTTGTCGGCGCGGGCGATTTGCCATGCCGCAGCCATGATATCAAGGGATGGACGCCCGCCGGCGAGCATCGGGGACGGGAAGCGAAACAGTCTGGCGAATGGGATTGATTGACCGTTACATCTGCCGCACTACGTTCGGTGCATTCCTGCTGGTCCTCGTCAGCCTGACGTCGATCATCTGGGTGACGCAGGCGTTGCGCGACATCGATCTGTTGACGAACCAGGGCCAGACGATCCTGACCTTTGTCGGGATCACCGGGATGATCGTGCCGCTGCTGGTCCTGGTGATCGCGCCGATCGCGGTGATGATCGCCGTGGCGTATGTCCTCAATCGGCTCAGCGCCGATTCCGAGCTCATCGTCATGAACGCGTCCGGCATGTCGCCATGGCGGCTGTTCCGTCCGTTCCTGCTGGTGGCGGTCGTCGTGGCGCTGCTGGTGGCGTTCATCAGCGCCTATCTCGCCCCACAAGGCCTGCGTCAGCTGCGCGACTGGCTGAGCGAGGTTCGCGCCGACGTCGTCACCTACATCGTCAAACCCGGCCAGTTCACGACCATCGAGAAGGGCCTGACATTCTACATCCGGGAACGGCGGATATCGGGGCAGTTGCTCGGCATATTCCTCGATGATCGGCGCGACCCGATGGAGCACGTGACGGTACTCGCGGAAGAGGGGGAAATCCTCAAGAACGATCGCGGGATGTTCCTGCTGTTGCAAAACGGCAGCGTGCAGAGGCACGAACAGAGCCAGCGGGATCCCTCCATTGTCGTCTTTGACCGTTACGCCTTTGATCTCTCCCGATTTAGCGGCACCCCGGTGGTAAGTTATACGGTCCGCGAGCGCTATCTCTGGCAGTTGATCAACCCATCGCCCGACGACACTCTGGCGAAGACCCAGGCCGGGCACTTCCGCGCAGAACTGCACGACCGGCTGTTGGCACCGTTCTATCCGATCGCCTTCGTCATCATCACTTACGCATTTCTCGGCGCGCCGCGCACAACGCGGCAAAGCCGCGGCCTGTCCTTGGTCGCCGCGATTGGACTGGTGGCGTCGCTGCGCCTGGTCGGCTTCGCCAGCGCCGTGATCGGCGTGCATGTCCCGCCGGTGCTTGCCGTGCAGTATGTCGCACTGATCGCTGCGATCGGATTGGGGATCTTGGCCATTGGCCGCGGCGTCATCATCGAGCCGCCGGCGTTCGTGACTCAACTCGCAACGATTTTGAGCGAGCGCATTGCCAAGCGCGCCGGCATGTTGGCGGCGGCGCGATGACGGCCGGAACCCTGCAGCGATATTTCGCGATGCGCTTTGTCGGCGCCGTCGCGGCGGTATTCGCCTTCGTTTTCGTCCTGGTGGCGATGATCGACTACATCGAGTTGATGCGCCGCACCGCCGGTGTCCCGAACGTCTCTGCCCTGCTGGTCGCGCAGACCTCATTCTTCCGCGTCCCGCAGATCACCGAACGGATCATGCCATTCGCGGTCCTGATCGGCGGAATGGTTTGCTACCTGTCGCTGTCGCGCCGGCTGGAGCTGGTGGTGGCGCGCGCGGCCGGCGTATCGGTTTGGCAATTCATTGCCCCGGCCGTGTTTGTCGCTCTCGTGTTTGGGGTGCTTGCCACGGTGGTGTACAATCCACTGTCGGCGACACTCGACGAGCAGGCGAAGCGTCTGGAGACGCGGATCTTCGGAGAGAAGGGCGGCGGTTCGCAGTTCACCAGCGGCGGCACGTTCTGGCTCAGCCAGCGCACCAAGGATGGGCATTCAATCCTTAACGCGACGACGAGCCTGCAACAGGGCGTCATGCTGGGCGGTGTCACGGCCCTGCGGTTCAACGCCGAGGGCCAGTTCCGCGAGCGGATCGAAGCCACGCGCGCGGATTTGGAAACCGGCCATTGGCGCCTGCAGGATGCCCGCGTCTACGCGATCGGCAACCCGCCGCAGGGTCCGGGCGAGTATCTGCTGGAGACCAGCTTGACGCCGGAGCAGGTTCGCGAAAGCTTTGCGACCCCCGAAACGGTTCCGTTCTGGAACCTTCCGGGTTATATCGAGCGTGCGGAACGCACCGGATCGGCCTCCGCAGCCTATCGAGTGCAGTATTACAAGCTGCTGGCGCGGCCTTTTCTGCTGGCGTCGATGGTATTTCTCGCCGCTGCCGTCAGCCTGCGCTTCCACCGCTTTGGCGGTGTCCAAAAGATGGTCTTGATTGGTGTCTTGGCGGGTTTTCTCCTCTATGTCATGTCCAAGGTTGTCGACGACATGAGCAAGGCCGATCTATTGCACCCTCTGGCGGCGGCACTGCTGCCGGTGCTCGTCGGCGGACTCACGGGTTTCGTTTCTTTGCTATATCAGGAGGACGGCTAATGCAGGCACGCCCCCGATCGTCCATGTGGGCCGCAACGCGCGACTGCATCAGGAACTCTATGCATGGGAATGCGCGTTTCGCGGTCGTATTTGCTGCGGCAGCCTTGATCGCCGGAGCGACGTCGCCGACACAGGCGCAGCAGGTCATTGCCGTCGTGAACGGCGTACCGATCACGAGCTACGACGTCGATCAGCGCATGCGGTTGAACCAGTTGTCGACGAACAAATCACCCAGCCGCAACGAGGTTCTCGAAGACCTGATCAACGACCGGGTGAAACTGAATGAAGCGAAGCGGTTCGGCATCGAGGCATCGAATGCCGACGTCGAAAACGCCTTTGCCTCCATGGCGTCACGGATGGGCGTCAAGCCGGAGCAGCTGGTGCAAGGGCTGAGCGGGCGTGGCCTCAACGTCGAGACGCTGAAGTCGCGCATCCGGGCCGACCTCGCCTGGGGAAATCTCGTACGCGGCCGGTACCAGGCAACACTGCAGGTCGGCGAAGGCGACATCCACGCGATGCTCGGGCCGCCGTCGGAAAACCAAAAGGACGCGGTCGGCCACGTCTATACGCTGCGTCCGATCCTGTTCATCGTGCCACAAGGCTCGCCTCCATCGGCGTTCGAGGCACGCCGGCGCGAGGCCGACGCTTTGCGCAGCCGCTTCAACAGTTGCGAGCAGGGCGTGACGTTCGCGCGGGAATTGCGCGATGTGGCGGTGCGGGACACGATCATCCGCAGTTCAGCGAACCTGCCGGCACCGCTGAGAACCATGCTGAACAGCCTCGAAATCGGAAAGTTGACGTCACCCGACACGACCGCTCAAGGCATTGAGCTGTTCGCGTTGTGTGGCAAGGAGGTCACGCGGGCCGAGACGCCACGCAAGCAGGAGGCCCGGCAGGAGATCTTCGCCAAGCGCTTCGACGCGCAATCGAAGCGGTATCTCGAACGGGTCCGGCGCAGCGCGATGATCGAGTACAAATAGGATGCCATGTCTCGCCCGCTCGCGTTGACGCTCGGCGAGCCGGCCGGGATTGGTCCCGACATCGCTCTCGCCGCATGGCAGCGACGGTCGGAATTGGCTTTACCGCCGTTCTATGTGCTCGGTGATCCGGCGTTCCTGGCGCGGCGCGCGCGAGCGCTTGGTCTCAACATTCCGCTCGCCGTCGGCGAGCCGGCCGAAGCGGTCGCGGCATTCGCCTCTGCCCTGCCTGTCATCGACCTTGGCGCCCCCGTCACGGCGACGCCCGGCCGTCCCGATGCGTCGAGTGCACCGGCGGCGATCGCAGCCATTCGCCGGGCGGTCGACGACGTCCTCGGCGGGGTTGCCCACGCGCTCGTCACCAACCCGGTAGCCAAGTCGGTGCTCTACCGCGCCGGGTTTGATGATCCGGGCCATACCGAGTTCCTCGCACGGCTCGCGCGCGCCGCCACCGGCCGTCCGGCGCAGCCGGTCATGATGCTGTGGTCGCAGGAACTGGCGGTTGTGCCGATCACCATTCACATCCCGTTGCGGGAGGTGCCGCGCCGGCTGACGCGTGCGCTCGTGGTCGAAAGCGGGCGCATCGTCGCCCACGACCTCGTCGAAAAGTTCGGCATTCCCAGGCCACGGCTTGCGGTCGCCGGGCTCAACCCGCATGCCGGCGAAGAGGGATCACTCGGCACCGAGGACCAGGCGATCGTGGCGCCGGCGGTAGCGCAACTCCGGGACGAGGGGATGGATGCCCGCGGTCCCCTGTCCGCCGATACGATGTTCCACGCAGCCGCGCGCGCGACCTATGACGCGGCCCTGTGCATGTATCATGATCAGGCTCTGATTCCGATCAAGACGCTTGCCTTCGACCGGGCCGTGAACCTGACGCTCGGCCTGCCGTTCGTGCGAACGTCGCCGGATCACGGCACCGCCTTCGACATCGCGGGCACCGGGCGCGCCGATCCGTCCAGTCTCATCGCGGCCCTGAAACTCGCGGCGCAACTCGTCGCGCGCACTCAGGTCGCCGCCGTATGACAGCGATCGATGGCCTCCCGCCGTTGCGCGAGGTCATTCGCCGGCATGGCCTGCTCGCCAAGAAATCATTGGGACAGCATTTCCTGCTCGATCTCAATTTGACGGCTCGCATCGCGCGCGCCGCCGGCCCGCTGACCGGCGTTGCCGTCGTCGAAGTTGGACCGGGACCGGGCGGCCTCACCCGAGCCTTGCTGGCTCAGGGCGCCGCCCAGGTCATCGCCATCGAGCGCGACGACCGCGCGCTCGATGCGCTGGCGGAGATGGCCGCGTGCGCGCCGCAGCGGTTGCTGGCCGTTCCCGGCGACGCGCTGACGCTCGACCCGCGGCCGCTGCTCGACGGTCGGCGGGCACGGGTCGTCGCCAACCTGCCCTACAACATCGCAACCGCGCTGCTGATCGGCTGGCTGACCGCGGAGCCCTGGCCGCCCTGGTACGACCGGCTGGTGCTGATGTTCCAGCGCGAGGTTGCCGAGCGCATCGTGGCCCAGCCAGGATCGAAGACCTATGGCCGCCTCTCCGTGCTGGCGGGCTGGCGCACGGAAACACGCATCCTTTTCGACATCGCGCCGAGCGCCTTCGTGCCGCCTCCGAAGGTGGTGTCGAGCCTGGTCGAACTGATACCACGCGCCGAGCCCCTGCCCTGCGACCGCGGCGCGCTCGAACGCGTTACCGCGGCAGCCTTCGGCCAGCGCCGCAAGATGCTGCGGCAGAGCCTGAGGTCGCTCGGCGACGATCCATTCGTGTTGCTTGCTGGCGCGGGAATCGATCCGACGGCGCGGGCGGAGGACGTTCCCATCGCCGGCTTTGTCGCGTTGGCGCAGGCGCTGGTCGCGCGTGACCGTACTTCATCGTAACATCGGCCCGCGATTTCGTCGGCTCCGACCGTTCGCTGCAGTTCGCGACGGGCGCGCTTGCGAAGGGCGGCAAAGTCGTGGCCACGGGCCTGTAGTATGCGCCGCGGCCCGGCCCGCTACAGGTCAGCCTGGAGCCGGCGCACAAAGGCTGACAAGCCGGTCTGGCGTTCGCGCTTGAGGCGCTCGGCCGCAAGAATGGCCTGCACATCGCCGAACGCCTGATCGAGATCGTGGTTGATCACGACGTAGTCATATTCGGCCCAGTGACTCATTTCGTCAGATGCCTTGTCCATGCGGGCGCGAATGACGGCGTCGGAATCCTGCGCGCGGCTGCGCAGCCGGCGCTCCAGATCCGGAATCGAGGGCGGCAGCACGAAAACGCTGACCAGATCCCGGTCGGCCTTCTCGCGAAGTTGCTGAGTTCCCTGCCAGTCGATATCGAACAGGACGTCGCGCCCGGCCGCCAGCGCCGCTTCGACCGGCTCGCGCGGCGTTCCATAGCAATTGCCGAACACTTCGGCCCACTCAAGCAGATTGCCGTTCCTGACCATGGCGTCGAACCGGGCGTGATCGATGAAGTGATAGTCGCGCTTGTCGATCTCGCCGTTGCGCCTGGCGCGTGTCGTCACCGAGATTGATAGTTCGATCACGGGATCGCTGTCGAGCAGCCGCCGCGACAGCGTCGTCTTGCCTGCGCCTGACGGAGATGACAGCACGAGCATGAGTCCCCGTCGGGCAACGGCTGCCACCCCCGGGTCGTCGTGACTTGCCTGTGCGCGCTCGGCCACAGCTCACTCCAGGTTCTGCACCTGCTCGCGGAACTGCTCGACGATACTCTTGAGCTCAAGCCCGATGTTGGTGAGCTCGACGTCGCTCGATTTGGCGCACAGCGTATTGGCTTCGCGGTTGAGCTCCTGCGCCAGGAAGTCGAGCCGGCGCCCCACCGCGCCGTCCTGCGACATCAGCTTGCGCGCTTGCGCCACGTGCGAGGCCAGCCGGTCGAGCTCCTCGCGAATGTCCGCCTTGGCGGCAAGCAGGATTGCTTCCTGGTGCAGCCGATCCGGATCGAAGCGCTCGGACGCCGCCAGCAGCGTCGCCACTTGCTCGGCGAGCCGCGTCTTGATCGCCTCCGGTCGGCGCCCGGGTGTCGCTTCGGCCCGCGCGGTCAGCGCCGCAATCTCTCCGAGCCGCTGCGCCAGCACGCGCTCCAGCGCCGCACCTTCCGCGCGCCGCATGTCGGCCAGGCCGGAGAGTGCCTGGGTGAAGCCGGCGACGACGGCAGCCTCGGCGGCTCGTCGCTCGTCCTCGCTTTCGGCCTGGTCGACCACCTCGACCACGCCCTTGAGCGCCAGGATTCCGTCGAGGGTCGGCGGCGCGGCGTCGATACGCTTGCCCAGCCCGCTTATGGTCGACAGCAGCGCCTCGAGCACCGGCTCGTTCACACGCACCGCCGGCGTCAGGCCTTCGCGGGTCACGGCGAGATTCGCGTAGACCGTACCGCGCGCCAGAACCTCCGCCGCTCGGCTGCGGATGGGCGCGTCGACCGCATCCCAGCCCGGCGGCAGGCGCAGCCGGACATCCAACCCCTTGGCATTCACCGACTTGAGTTCCCAGGCCCAGGCATAGGTGCCGCTGACACCGTGACTCCGGGCAAAGCCGGTCATGCTCGACAGCGCCATCGGCGGGGAATCTCGTGCTGTGATTCGGGAAACGATACCGACTTTAGCGGCGCGGCATCGGGCTCACAAGGCCGAGACCGACTCGGACCGGACATCATCGGCGGCGGGCGGGACGTGGGGCTGGCGGAGGAGGCGGCCGCGGCGCGGGCGCTGCCGCGGCAGGCTGCGGGGCCACGGGGTCGGACTTCGCCCCGTTCAGCCGTTGCTCATGCGCGCGCAGCCGCGCAACCGCCTTCTGGTGCTGTTCGTAGTTGTCCGAGAAGGTGTGGCCGCCCGTGCCATCGGCAACGAAGTACAGTTCGCGCGTCCGCGCCGGGTTAGCAGCGGCTTCGAGCGACGCGCGGCCGGGATTGGCGATCGGCCCCGGCGGGAGGCCGTCGATCGTATAGGTATTATACGCCGTGGCCTGCTCCTTCTCCGACTTGGTGATCACGTGGCCGAGCGATCCTTTGCCGCCCACCAGCCCATAGATGATGGTCGGATCGGATTGCAGCTTCATCTTCTGCCGCAGCCGGTTGACGAAGACGGCGGCGACGCGCGTGCGCTCATCGATGCGGCCGGTTTCCTTCTCGACGATCGAGGCGAGGATTACGAGCTGTTCGGGCGTCGTGATCGGAAGGTCCGGCATGCGCCGTTCCCAGGCTTCCTTGAGCACGCGCGCCTGCGCCTGCTGCATGCGCTGGATGACCAGTTCGCGCGGGGTGCCGCGGGTGAACTTGTAGGTCTCCGGCAGCAGCGTTCCCTCGCGTGGGATTTCCTTGATGCTGCCGCCGAGGACCGTGTTCTCCATCAGCCGGGCGACGATCTGCTCGGATGTCTGCCCTTCCAGAACCGTGAACAGGTGCTGGACGACTTTGCCGTCGGTGATGGTGTCGACCACGTCCCGCAGGCTTGCCTGCTTCGGGAACTGGTACTCGCCCGATTTCAGCCCATCGCGCGCTTTCAGCACGATGACGCCGGCCATGAACGTCCAAGGCTGGTCGATGACTCCCTCTCGCTCCAAAAGTTCGGCGATGTCGCGCATGCCATGGCCGCGCGGAACATTGACGATGCGATCCTGCGCCAGCGGCCCCGGAGCGTCGAACCGCTGCTTCCCGACGACCAGGCCCACACCCGCTGCGATGACGATGAGAATGAGGAAGGTAAGAACGGCATTGCCGAACCTGACAAGAGGATGGCGGGCTCGTTTTGAACGACGTGTCGGCACGGGCACATGCTCCGGCTCGAGCGCGGCGCGCGGGCTGCGCAGGGTGATGCGTCGACGCTCCAATGGTGACGGGCCAATCCCTTCGAGAGACAGCCCGGACATCGGCCGAAATGGCTCGGCAGAACCGGCGAGAGGGCTCCCTCGCGCCGAAGGTGCCGCCGATAGTCCCGACAGCCCCGGATGAGCGGGATAGAGCCCGCTCGATCCGCTGACCTCGCCCGACGGCAACGGCGGAGGATCAATCCCGCCGTCACCGCCCTGACCTCCTGCTACCGCCCGGGCTGGCGCACCCGCACCGGACACTGTTCGTCCCGACATGGACACGACGGTAGCGCCTGACCCCGCCTCCGGTCCATCCCCGAACTCACCCGTTGTGGACCGCCGGCTCCCCAGTATCGAACCGCCCGAAGTGGGAAAAGTTGTGGCCTTGGCGACCTGCATCTGCTGGCCACGCAGCGGCGCCGAAGCATGATCGTTCGTGGCCGTCGGCCGACCAGAAAACACGCGGTCGGCGCGCGCTCGGGCATCGGTCGCCTGATTCCTTGATATGCCCGGCTCAGCCTGACTCGTCGTTGCCGGTCCGGCAGCCGCAAACGACCGCGGCGGGCTTGCCGTCGCCGGCCCAGTCCCCGCATGGCGTCTATTCCCTTCGGTCGGTGGGGTGAATGCGTCTACCACGCCATTCCCGCCCGCTCGGAAAACATGACCGGCACCGTCCGCGCGGCTCGTTGGAAAAGATTGTGCAACACAAGGGACTGTTGCTGATTCGCGAGACTATTCAAGGTCTCGCGACCGCACCCACGCAACGTCGTGAAAACAAAGTGTGGCGAAAGGGTGAGCCCGCGCCACCCATTTCGCCTAATTCACAACGCGGCGGAACACCAGGGACGCATTGGTCCCGCCGAACCCGAAGGAATTCGACAACACCACCTCGACGTCGCGTCTCTTTGCGGTGTGGGCGACGAGGTCGACTGCCGTCTCGACCGACGGATTGTCAAGATTGAGCGTCGGCGGCACCATTCGGTCGCGGATCGCCAGCACCGAGAAGATCGCCTCGACCGCTCCGGCGGCGCCGAGCAAATGTCCGATCGAGGACTTGGTCGAGGACATGGCAACGCGCCCCGCGGCATTGCCGATGATGCGATGCACGGCACTGAGCTCCACCTCGTCGCCGAGCGGGGTCGAGGTTCCATGGGCATTGATGTAATCGATCTCGGACGGCGACACGCCGGCCCGCTTGATCGCGGCGGTCATGCAGCGGTACGCCCCGTCGCCGTCCGGTGCCGGCGAGGTGATGTGATAGGCGTCGCCGGACAGGCCGTAGCCGATCAGCTCGGCATAGATCTTCGCGCCGCGCACCTTGGCATGCTCGTACTCTTCCAGTACCACGGCGCCGGCACCTTCGCCCATGACGAAACCATCCCGATCCCTGTCATAAGGACGCGAGGCCCGCGTCGGCTCGTCGTTAAATCCGGTGGACAACGCGCGACAGGCGGTAAAGCCGGCGACCGACATCCGGTTCACCGGTGACTCGGTGCCGCCGGCCAGCATCACATCGGCATCGCCGAGCGCGATCAACCGCCCGGCATCGCCGATTGCATGGGCCCCGGTTGAGCACGCCGTGACCACAGCGTGGTTCGGCCCCTTGAGCCCGTGGGCGATCGACACATACCCGGACGCCAGGTTGATCAGCCTACCGGGAATGAAAAAAGGCGAAACGCGGCGAGGCCCTTTCTCTTTGAGAATGATGGCGGTCTCGGCAATGCCTTCGATGCCGCCGATGCCCGACCCGAGCATCACCCCGGTCGCTGCCTGATCCTCGTAGGACTGAGGCTTCCAGTTGGCATCGTCGAGCGCCTGATGCGCCGCACACATGGCAAAGATGATGAAATCGTCGACCTTGCGTTGCTCCTTCGGCTCCATCCACAGATCGGGATTGAAGGTGCCGTTGCTGCCGTCGCCGCGTGGAATAATGCAAGCAATCTTGCAGGGCAGATCCGAGACCTCAAAGCTCTCGATGCGGCGCGCGCCACTCTGCCCTTCGAGCAGGCGCTGCCACGTGGTCTCGGCACCGCAGCCGAGCGGCGAGACCATCCCAATTCCGGTCACGACCACCCGCCTCATCCCGGCATTCCTTGCGGCGTATAGCGCCCGCACGGACGGCCCCGGCCTCGCGACGGCAGCGCCACTTCCTTGAGTCAGTCGCATCCGTGCTCGACGCAGCCGGTCAGCTCTTGGCGTTCTTTTCAAGGAACTTAACGGCATCGCCGACGGTCAAAATCGTCTCCGCGGCATCATCCGGAATCTCGCAACCGAATTCTTCTTCAAAGGCCATAACCAACTCGACTGTGTCGAGGCTGTCGGCGCCGAGATCGTCGATAAAACTCGCGCTCTCGGTCACCTTGTCAGGCTCAACGCCCAAATGTTCCACAACGATCTTTTTGACCCGCTCGCCGATATTACTCATTTGTCGACCTCTAGGTTTTGAACTGGGCTCGTCCGGCGACGAAGCGAGCATCGCGGTATGCTGGCCTCGTCGTGGAAGACATCGGCAGTTGCGCTCGGACGGCGGGCAATCCGTGCACCGCCAGCATCGTCCCCAAGTCACCCCAGCCAGGCCGGAAATCCAGCTACCATACTTCAAACGGCTTGGCCAGCAGGCGCGATGATTCATACCGCAGGGCAAATTCGGCAGCGATTGCATGTGTTTTCGTGCATCAGATCATCGCCATACCGCCATTCACGTGGAAAGTTTGGCCGGTGACGTAAGCCGCCTCGTCGGATGCGAGATAGACGGCAAGCGCGGCAACATCCGCCGGCGTTCCCAGCCGCCCGGCCGGCACGCGCAACAACAGCATATCCCGCTGCTTGTCGGTCAGCTTGCTCGTCATCGCGGTTTCGATGAAGCCGGGCGCGATGCAGTTCACCGTCACGCCGCGCACGGCGACCTCCTGCGCCAGCGCCTTGGACATACCGATCATCCCCGCCTTGGCGGCAGCATAGTTTCCCTGCCCGGCGTTGCCGATGACGCCGACCACCGAGCTGATGCCGATGATGCGCCCGACGCGCCGCCGCATCATGCCGCGCGCCGCGGCGCGGGCGACGCGAAACGCGGCCGTGAGGTTGACCGCAATAACCGCATCCCAATCCTCATCCTTGAGCCGCACGAAAATATTGTCACGGGTAATGCCGGCGTTGTTCACGACGATGTCGACATGCTCCATCGCCGCCTCGGCATTTGGCACCAGCGCCTCCACCGAATCCTTTTCGGCGAGATCGCAGCGCAACACATGCACGCGTCCGGTCAGGTCGGCAGCAAGGGAATCGAGCTTGTCCTGGCGCGTCCCCGAGACCGCGACGGTTGCGCCTTGCGAATGCAACGCGCGCGCGATCGCCTCGCCAATGCCACCCGTGGCGCCGGTCACCAGCGCCGTCTTGCCAGTCAGGTCGAACATGTGGATCTCCTGTTGCGCCGGATGCCGGCCTCGTCACCCGGCTTCGCCCTTGTAGGCTGCCACGTCCTCCGGAGTGCCGATGGCAACGCCGCGTACACCCTCGGCGATACGCTTCACCAGGCCGGTCAGCACTTTACCGGCACCGACCTCGTAGAACGTGGTCACGCCTTGCTGCGCCATGAACGCGACCGACTCGCGCCAGCGCACCGTTCCGGTCACCTGCTCCATCAGCGCCTGCACGACATCGGCGGGCTCGCTGATCGGACGCGCGCGGACATTGGCCACCACAGGGACGACCGGCCGGTGCACCGCCACCTCGGCCAGCGCCTGCGCCATCGCGTCCGCTGCCGGCTGCATCAGCGCGCAGTGGAAGGGCGCGGACACCGGTAGAAGCATCGCCCGCCGCGCGCCTTTGCCCTTGGCAATCTCCACCGCGCGCTCGACCGCGGCCTTGTCGCCGGACAAGACGACCTGGCCGCCGCCGTTGTCGTTCGCTGCCTGGCAGACCTGTCCCTGCGCCGCTTCGCCGGCGACGGCCGCGGCCTGTTCGAAATCGAGGCCGAGCAAGGCCGCCATGGCGCCGGTCCCGACCGGCACGGCCTTCTGCATCGCGCGTCCACGGATCCGTAGCAGCCGGGCGGTGTCGCCGATCGACAGAGCTCCTGCGGCGGCGAGAGCCGAATACTCGCCGAGCGAATGGCCGGCGACGAATCGAGCGTCGCGCGCCAGATCGAGATCTGCCTCGCTTTCGAGCACGCGCATTGCCGCGAGCGACACCGCCATCAAGGCCGGCTGCGCATTCTCGGTGAGCATCAGCGCATCAGCCGGCCCTTGCCGGATGATGGTAGTGAGCTTTTCGCCCAGTGCGGCGTCGACCTCCTCGAAAATCTGACGTGCGGCCGGAAATGTCTCGGCCAACGCCTGACCCATTCCCACCGACTGGCTGCCCTGGCCGGGAAAGACGAACGCGGTCGCCATGCGCCCTCCTGCAACGGTGGGCGGTAAGACACGCCGGGTGTGGAAGTGTCAAGCCATACCGGAATCGGGCGAAGCCAGGTTCGCCCATTTTTTCGCCGGCGTCGGGCGCAAGCAGCCGGACCTTCAGCGGCTGCCCCCGGGGATGTTGGTCTGCAGCGGCTTCTCCGCCATCAGCAGCAAGCCGACAAAAGCCAGCACCAGGCTCGCCGTCGCGGCGAGGAAGACACGCGAGAAAGCCAGCGCCGCCTCGCTTGCGTCGGTGCCCGCGCTGCCCCCCGATCCGATCGCGCCCGGCACCAGCGCAGCGCCGCCGGAGAGCACGATCGCACCGAACACCGCCACCAGAATCGTCGCGAACAGGTTGCGGACGAAATTCATTGTGCCGACCGCCGTGCCGAACTGGTGGATCGCCACGGAATTCTGCATCACCACGGTGCACAGCGGCGGCAACGGGCCGAAGCCGAGCCCAAACAGCGCCATCAGGATTTCAAACTCGAGCACCGTGACCCTGTTGGCGCGCCAGGCCAGGGTCGCGACCGCACCGACCGCCACGATCATCCCAATGATCGGCACCGTCTTGTAGTGCCTGACGCGACCCATGATCTGTCCCGACGTGCCGGCGCCGATGTTGAGCGCCACCATCAGCACCATGAGGCCCACGCCCGCATCGGTCGGCGACATCCCCATCACGCTTTGCAGATAGGTCGGCAGGAAGATGTTGAGCCCGATGATCGAGCCCCATCCGAGAGCATTGGTTGCGATCACGATCGCGGCGTCGCGGTCGGCGAGGATGGCGATCGGGATCAACGGCTCCGCCGCGGCGTGCAGGCGCCATACGAACAGCGCGCCGAGAACGGCGGCGGCGGCGAGCAGCGTCAGGATCGGCGGCGAGGTCCAGGCAAAGCGCACGCCGCCCTGGTTGACCGCCAGCATGAACGACACGCTCGCCAGCACGACCAGCACGGCGCCGATGATGTCGAGGCGGTGCGGCCGCTCGTGCCGCGGCAGCCGGCGCAACGCGGTGAACGTCAGCGCCACCGCGATCAGGCCGAGCGGAATGTTGATCCAGAAGATGACCGTCCAATGCAGGTAGTCGGCGATGAAGCCGCCGAGCGCCGGCCCGCACGCGCCGGCGGTCGTGTAGACCACCGAGAAATACGCGTAGTAGCGCCCGCGTTCCTTCGGCGCTGCGACGTCGCCGAGCACGATCATGCCGAGCGAGGTGAGCCCGCCGCCGCCGAGCCCGTGCAACGCACGGCCCAGAATCAGCACCAGCATGTTGGGCGCGAGGGCGCAAATCAGCGACCCGGCGAGGTAGGCGAACAGTGATAGGCGCAACGCGAACTGCCGGCCGTGGATGTCGGCGAGCTTGCCGTAGAGCGGCACGGCGGCGGTGGAGGCGACCAGATAGGCCGTGATCAACCACGGCAGATTATGCACCTCGCCGAGCTCGCGGCCGATCGTCGGCAGCGCGCCGGCCAGGACCGTCGTGTCGAGCGAGCCGAGGAAGGTCGGCATCAGCACGCCGAACACGATCAGGCGCGCTTCCTTGTGGGTGAGCGCCGTGCTGGCTTCGGCCGGAGCGGTCGCGTCCATCGTCTCGGGACGCTAGCCGCGCGCCCCCGCCCCGACCAGACCGCCCCTGACATGCGCGCTGCGCCGAAACGGCATGCGCTTGTGGCCTTGTCGCGCGCGGGACCGCGTTGATCCCCATTCCCATTGAGTTGCGCCCGGCGAGCGACTAGCTTGCCATGACACCAGCGACTCCGGAGGCCGCCATGGGGCGCGTGATCCGTCTGCAGAGTGACAGCAATGCGCACGACCGTCCGTGGCGGGTCGCGGTCGAGCAGGGATTCTTCGCGGACGAAGGACTCACCGTCGAGTACCACGAGGACAATCCCAAGGGCGTCGCCGGACGGGTCGAGAATTTTTCCGAGCGCTGGAAGGAATCGCAGATGCAGCAGGGCGCACTGGAGGTCTATCCGGTGTGCGAATGGGGCGCGATCGAACGGGTGCAGTCGCTCGGCAACGCCAAGATCATCGGCCTCGATACCACGGTACGCACCGGCGCCATCATGGTGCGCGCGGACTCGGCGATCCAGACCGTGACCGACCTGCGCAACGTGCCGATCGCGGTGACCTGGCATGCCGGCACCTTCTACGCGGCGATCGAGGTGATGGAGGCCGCCGGCGTTCCGTTCGACGAGATCAAGCTGGTGCATGCCAATGACCGGCTCGACGCGCTCGTCAGCGGCAAGACCGAAGCGGCCGCGCTGATGGAGCCGCTGGTCAGCCGCGCCCGCAAGGCTGGCGCCCGGCAGATCGCCGATTTGCGCTGGCGCGGTGGCATCGTCGCCGGCGAGGCGGTCGACGACGAGACCGCCGCCAAGATCATGCGGGCGCTCAATCGCGCGGTCTCCTGGCTCGCCGAGAACGAGGAGCGCTCCCGCGACGAGCTCTTGCGCGACGTCACGCCGGACCGGCGCGCGACCGGGATGTTGCCCGAATTGACCGGGGTTCAGGCCTACCAGCCGGTCGAATTCCAGGAAAAGGTCGACTGGATGCTGGAGCGCGGCTTCCTTGAGAACGCCCCCTCCTACGAGGCGGTGGTTCGGGGTAAGTAGCTGGCAAGCAGCCCCGCGCTTGTCTTTCGGCAAAAAACCCGTATAACGCCGGCTCCGCTGATGCCGGCCGGGAGCTGAACGGACGGCCGTGCGTCATGACCGCAGTCTTGTGTTCATGGCGCCGGCAGGACCAGATGGTCCGACGTCCCGTGTTCCCGCCTTCAGCACATTCGAGCCTTTCCCGAAGGGTTCGAGGGGCTTTGCGCCGGGGTGCAGCCGACTGAGCCAAGGAAAGGATTCGCATGCCGCTCTACGAGCACGTCTTTCTTGCGCGCCAGGACCTCGGCGCGCAGCAGGTCGAGGAATTGACCGCGCAGTACAAGGGGATCATCGAGCAGATGGGCGGGTCGATCACCAAGACCGAGGCCTGGGGGGTGAAGTCGCTCTCCTACCGTCTGCGCAAGAACCGTAAGGCGCATTTCACGCTTCTGAACGTCGACGCCCCGGCCGCGGCCCTGATGGAGGTCGAGCGTCAGCAGCGGCTGAGCGAAGACGTGCTGCGCTATCTCACCGTGCGGGTCGACGAGCACGAGGCCGGGCCCTCGGCCATGATGCGCAAGTCGGACCGCGACGACCGCCGGGGCGAGCGCGGCGACCGTTTCGACCGCGGTGATCGTTTCGGCGACCGGGGGGATCGCGACCGTGGCGAGCGCCGCGAGCGGCGCGACCGCGACGACCGGCCGCCGCGCGATGCCGCCGACGAAGCGACTGCGACGGAGGGATAAGCGATGGCCTTTTCACCGATGGCCGCCCGGCGGCCGTTCTTCCGCCGCCGCAAGACCTGTCCGTTCACCGGCGCCAACGCGCCCAAGATCGACTACAAGGACGTGCGGCTGTTGCAGCGCTATGTATCCGAGCGCGGCAAAATCGTGCCGAGCCGGATCACCGCAGTCTCGGCGAAGAAGCAGCGCGAGCTGGCGCAGGCAATCAAGCGCGCCCGTTTCCTTGGGCTGCTGCCCTACGTCATCCGTTAACTGGCGGACGAACGACAGACGACGGAGGACAGAAAAAGAATTCGGCAGCGAACGGCAGGCTCTTTCTGTCGTCCGTCGTCGGTCTTCTGTTCTCCGATCATGGTTGGGACGGACACCGATCCGTCTCTAACCGCGACCCGCGCGCGGCCGAACCGGCCATCGCGGATCCGATGCGGGACAGCTGACGAATGGCGTATATCGCACTCATAGGACTTGGTGCCGGCGCAGCCTCGGCGATGCTGTTCGCGTCTGTCGCCTCCGGATCGCTGATTTCGATCCTGCTGTTCTACCTGGCACCGCTGCCGATCCTGATCGCTGCGCTTGGCTGGAGTCACTGGGCGGCGCTGATCGCCGCACTCGCCGCCGCCGCGGGCCTGACGGCGGCGCTAGGAGGCTATTTCTTCTTTGCGTTCCTGTTCGGTGTCGGCCTGCCCGCCTGGTGGCTCGGCTATCTGGCGCTGCTTGCGCGATCCGGTCCGACAGGCGATCTCGACTGGTATCCGCTCGGGCGCATTGTCTTGTGGGCAGCGATCTTCGGGACCCTGGTCGTCGTCGCTGCTATTCCGACGCTGGGCCCTGACGAGGAGACGTTCCGGGCGACGCTCCGGAATGGCTTCGAGCGCATCGTTCGCGCGCAAGGCCAGACCCCGGCGCCGCCCCCCCGCAGCGGCGATGCAGAAACGACCGGCCGGCTGATCGATTTTCTCGTCGGCGTCATCCCGCCCGCTGCCGCCGTCTTATCCACCGTGATCAATCTGATCGATCTGTGGCTGGCCGGTCGGATCGTGCGGCTGTCCGGCCGGCTGTCGCGCCCTTGGCCAGATCTCGCCGAAATACGGCTGCCTCCGATCACCCCGCTGCTGCTCGCCGCCGGCGTCGTCGGCTGTTTCGTACCCGGTTTGCTCGGGATCATGGCCGGCGTGTTCGTGGCGACCCTCCTGGTGATTTACGCCATGACCGGACTGGCGGTCCTGCACTTCATCACGCGCGGCATGACGAGCCGCGGGCTCCTGCTCGGCGGAACCTATACCGCGCTCCTCGTCTTCGGCTGGCCGGTGCTGCTGATGACGCTGTTCGGCCTGGTCGATGCGGCCGTCGATCTGCGCAACCGAACCGCCCGCAGGGGCGGCCCGCCAAGCTCCCCAATCACATGATCCAATGCCAATAGAACTTTGATTTACAATGGAGACTATCAAATGGAAGTGATCCTGCTCGAACGCATCACCAAGCTTGGCCAAATGGGCGACGTGGTCCGCGTCAAGGACGGCTTTGGGCGCAATTTTCTGCTGCCGCAGGGCAAGGCGTTGCGCGCCACCGACGAGAACCGGGCCCGCTTCGGCTCGATGAAAGCCGAACTGGAAGCCCGCAACCTCGAGCGCCGCGGGGAAGCCGTGCAGGTGGCGGACAAGCTCAACGGCAAGAGCTTCGTCGTTCTGCGTCAGGCTGCGGAAACGGGACAGCTCTACGGTTCGGTTTCCAGCCGAGACATCGTCACCCTGCTCGACGACAAAGGATTCATGGTGGAGCGTGCGCAGATCCTGCTGAACGCCCCGATCAAGACCATCGGCATGCATCCGGTACCGGTAGCCCTCCATCCCGAAGTGGAAGCCTCCATCACCGTCACCGTCGCCCGCAGCGCCGACGAGGCGGAGCGGTTGGCGCGCGGCGAGGAGGTGCTGGGGCGGCGCGAGGAGGAAGAGGACGAACAGCCTGCCCAGGAAGCCGAGGCCGTTGCGGCCGACGAGTTCTTCGAGCCGGGGGCGGAGGCAGCCAAGCGCGGCGCCGAGGCGGACGACGCCGGCAACAGCTAATTGCCGGCGGCGGGTGCATTACGCGGCGGCGTGCTGCCCGTCACCGTCGAATCCGCGTCGCGGGACGCCGGACCGGACCGGTTCTCGCCGAGTCCAACTTGGGCGCCCTGGGCTTGGCGAAGCGCCGTGGCGCGGCGCGGGCCGAACCATTCGGCTGATGAGGCGAGCCCGATCCCGCGTCTTGCCGCGCGCCGGCCGCATGGGAACAGTCGATCCAAAGCATTGCTCGGTCCGCAAGACTTTGTTTTAATTGGGGTGGTCCGCTTGGCCGCACCGCCGTCGCCGGTGACACGGGCGACAAAATTGATCGCGGCGGCCTGTGGACATGATTATGCTAAGGGCCGATGTGCCATTGACGTAGGGGCGTGCGATGGACCGGTTGCTTCGGTTTGTCATGACCCGCTTCATCCGGCGTGGCGACCTGCGGATCACGACCGCGCGCGGGGCAACATTTCGATTCGGCGACAGGACGGGAAAGCCCATTGCGGTTCGCTTCACGACCTCCGCCGCACAACGGCAGGTCCTGCTGCACCCCGAGCTGAAGCTCGGAGAGTGCTACATGGACGGCACCTTCATCGTCGAAGACGGCACGATTGCCGATTTCCTCGCGCTCGCGATGGGTCAATCGCCGGCCGGACCGGACTGGGAACGTCCGCTGCATATTGTACGCTACCTCAAACGTCGCGTTGAGCAGTTCAATCCACCCTCGCGGGCGCGCCGTAACGTGGCACACCACTACGACCTTGATGGCCGGCTTTATTCGCTCTTCCTCGATGCCGACCGGCAGTACAGCTGCGCCTATTTCGAGGATCCCGAGCAGTTGCTGGACGATGCCCAGCTCGCCAAGAAGCGGCATCTCGGCGCGAAGCTCCTGCTCAAGCCCGGGCAGCGCGTCCTCGACATCGGCTGCGGCTGGGGCGGCCTGGCGCTCTACATTGCCGAAATGAACGGTGCAAACGTCGTCGGCATCACGCTGTCGCAAGAGCAACTCCGCATCGCCCGTGCGCGCGCGGCGGAAAGGAGCGTAGCCGGAACCGCCGAGTTCCGGCTGCAGGATTACCGCGAGGTCGAAAAAGGATTCGACCGCATCGTCTCGGTCGGAATGTTCGAGCATGTCGGCGTCGGCTTCTACGACGCCTTCTTCCGCAAATGTGCGGAAGTGCTCAACGACGACGGCGTGATCGTGCTGCATTCGATCGGCCGATCCGAAGGGCCGGGGACGACCAATCCGTGGATCGCCAAGTACATCTTCCCGGGCGGCTATATTCCGGCCCTGTCGGAGGTTCTGCCGGCGATCGAAAGATCGGGGCTCCTGGTCAACGATATCGAGATCCTGCGCCTGCACTACGCCGAGACGCTGAAGGCCTGGCGCGACCGCTTTATGGCTCACCGCGAGGAGGCGGAGCGCATTTACGACCCGCGCTTCGTGCGGATGTGGGAGTTCTACCTCGCTTCGTCCGAGATGGCGTTCCGCGAGCAGGCGATGATGGTGTTCCAGATCCAGATCACCAAGCGCCAGGGGATCGTGCCGATCACGCGCGACTATGTCGGCCAGGAAGAGGCGCGGCTGCGCGCCATCGAGGGCGGCCAGCGCCCGCCGCTGCGGCTCGCGGGGGAGTAATGCGATCGCGACGCACCTCCGCTGTCGTCCTCACGAAGGCGGGGACCCAGTAATCCGAGACGTTTGTGATTCATTGAGGGGACGCGGCGTACTGGGTCCCCTGCATTCGCAGGGGACGACGGCTCCGGGCAGGCGCCGGCGCAACCCGTCAAGCGAATTCCGATATTCCTGCGTCGCGCACAGCGACGTTGTGAATAGTGGCACCAACCGCCCGCCGGGCCAATTTCGCCTCCGGCGACCGTGCTATGCCCACATCCGCCACATTGGTCAGCCTAGCAACGGTCTCATGGCACTGCTTGATTCGGCCGCGCGCAAGCCGGCCCTCGATCCGACTCCGTCCTACCGCACCGCCCCGCATAACATCGAGGCGGAGCAGGCGCTGCTGGGCGCCATCCTGGTCAACAACGAGGCGTATTATCGGGTCTCCGACTTTCTCGAGCCGCAGCACTTCTTCGAGCCGATCCACCAGAAGATCTACGAGGTGGCGGCGAGCCTGATCCGCGCCGGCAAGCTCGCGACGCCGATCACGCTGAAGACCTTCCTGCCGCCGGACGCCGATATCGCCGGCCTGACGCCGAGCCAGTACCTGGCCCGGCTCGCGGCGGAGGCCACCACGATCATCAATGCCTCCGACTACGGACGCACCGTCTACGATCTTGCACTGCGCCGCGCGCTGATCGTCATCGGCGAGGACCTGGTCAACGAGGCTTTCGACGCGCCGGTGGAGTCCGCGCCGCGCGACCAGATCGAGGAGGCCGAGCGGCGGCTCTACGAGCTTGCCGAAACCGGCCGCTACGACGGGGGATTCCGGCGCTTCGCCCAGGCGCTGACCACAGCCGTCGACATGGCCGCCCGCGCCTATCAGCGAGACGGAAAGCTGTCGGGGCTGGCCACCGGCCTCGACGATCTCGACCGCATCATGGGCGGATTGCAGCCGTCCGACCTGGTGATCCTCGCCGGCCGCCCCGGCATGGGCAAGACCGCGCTCGCCACCAACGTCGGCTACAACGTCGCCAAGGCGTGGCAGGGCGAGGTCGGCGCCGACGGCCACATGAAAACCGTCAACGGCGGGATCGTCGGCTTCTTCTCGCTGGAAATGTCGGCGGAACAGCTCGCCACCCGTATCATCGCCGAGCAGACCGAGATTCCGTCCAGCCGAATCCGCCGCGGCGGCATCACCGAGACGGACTTCGAGCGCATCAAGGACATCTCGATCGACATGCAGAACCTGCCGTTCTACGTGGACGAGACCGGCGGCCTGTCGATCGCGCAACTCGCGGCGCGCGCACGCCGTCTGAAGCGCCAGCGCGGCCTCGATTTGCTAATCGTCGACTATCTGCAACTGCTCCAGGGATCGAGCCGCCGCGCGAGCGAAGGGCGGGTCCAGGAAATCACGGAAATCACCACCAATCTCAAAGCGTTATCGAAGGAACTTAACGTCCCGATCCTGGCGCTTTCGCAGTTGTCGCGGCAGGTCGAGAGCCGCGAGGACAAGCGCCCGCAGCTGTCCGACCTACGTGAATCAGGCTCGATCGAGCAGGACGCCGACGTGGTGATGTTCGTGTTCCGCGAGGAGTACTATCACCAGATGCGCAAGCCGTCGGAAGCGAACCGCGAGAAGTTCGCCGAATGGCTGGCCGAGGCCGACAAACACCACGGCAGGGCCGAGGTCATCATCGGCAAGCAGCGGCACGGTCCGACCGGCACCGTCGAACTGCAATTCGATGCGCAGGTGACGCGCTTCTCCAACCTCGCGCGCGAGGACAGCGTGCCGGTACGGATCGACTAGGTCTACCGGGCCCCGGCGCTGACCGGCCCGGTAGGGGCGACGCACATGCCTCGCCCCTACTTCGGACCTTGATGTACCTTCAGAAAGTCGTCCAGGAACTCGGATACCGGAGCGACGCCGGTCACGAGCAGATGATCTCGGGCGCGAGTGCAGGCGACATAAAGCAGGTGTCGCTCGAGGCTGTCGGTGAAGGTATCGGCGATACGAAAGTCCATCAGTTCGTTCAGTTTCACCGTTTGAAGGTCGGCATCGCCAACTCACACCCGGAACACCCTTCATCACCTCCCCAGGTGACCGTTCAAGACTCGGAGCGCCGCAACGGTCCCGGTTCTGCAGCGCATCACTTCGTGCTGTGCTGCGCCGGAACACACATCAACCGCTTGACCGCCCCCCCGCCGCACGCCACACCCCAATCATGGCCAGCATGCCCGCCAGCGATCCGGACCTACCGCCCGACCAGGCCGCAACGCAGCCGGCCGGGGCCGAATGCACGCCTGACATGGGTAGCTGCTTGCGCATCGATCTCGGCGCGATCGCCGCCAATTGGCGCACCCTCACCTCCCGCGCCACCCCCGTCGAATGCGCGGCCGTGGTCAAGGCGGACGCCTACGGCTGCGGCATCGAGCCGGTCACGCGCGTGCTGGCGGCAGCCGGCTGCAATACGTTCTTCGTGGCCGATCTGATCGAGGCGCGCAGGGTCCGGTCTATTGCACCGGAGGCGGCGATCTACGTCCTCAACGGGCTTTTGCCGGGAACACCCAGTGCGTACGCGGAGATCTACGCCCGGCCTGTGATCGGCAGCCTCGTCGAGTTCGCCGAATGGGATACGTTCTGTGCCGCGCGCGGCTGGCACGGCGGAGCGGCGCTGCACGTGGACACCGGCATGAACCGCTTGGGAATTAACCCGCAGGAAGCGGCCGCGCTCGGCGCCAGGGTCGCGCAGACCGAGCGGCACGGCGTCACCCTGCTGATGAGCCACCTCGCCTGCGCCGATGTCCCCGAACATCCCCTGAACGATCGGCAAATCCGGTTGTTCCGGGAAGTCCGCAGCCATTTTCGCGGCATTTCCGCTTCGCTCGCCAATTCATCCGGCGTGTTTCTCGCTGATTCCACCCATTGCGACATGGTCCGCCCCGGCCTTGCCCTTTACGGCGCCAACCCGACGCCCTGCCGCACCAACCCGATGCGGCCGGTGGTCGAGTTGACGGCGCGCGTCGTCCAGATCCGCAGCGTCGCGCGCGGCGAGCCGCTCGGTTATGGCGCCGCCTGGACAGCGTCGCAGCTCACGCGGGTGGCGATCGTCGCCGCCGGCTATGCGGACGGCTACGCCCGCGCCAACGGTGCCGTCGATGGCGGCGCCGGCGCGGAGGCCCTGGTGGCGGGCAGGCGATGCCCCGTCGTCGGGCGCGTGTCGATGGATCTCCTGGCAGTCGACATCACCGACCTCCCCGAGCAGACCGCACACCGCGGCGATTGGGTGACGCTGATCGGCGGCGAGATCACGCTTGATGAGGTCGCCGCGATCGGCGGCCTGATTTCCTATGAGATGCTGACCGGGCTTGGACGCCGGCATACCCGCCTCTACATCGAGCCGCAGGCGGATGCCAAGCCGGATGACACGCCGACACTGCGCAGCCGCCGCGCGCGGCGTGCGCGCTAGACTTGTGGTGGTTCAGAAGTTCGCTCTATTCTTACCGCGAGTCCGGGAAGCGAACTTTCTGAACCAAACCACACGAGAATCATGGAGTTGCTAGTGTCCTTTCGAATCCGAATTTCGCTCAGAGGGTGCTGCAAGATCAAGCGAGCTTCGGATTCGGGACACTAGCGCGCGTTCCTCGCACCATGGCCCGCCGCAACCAGCAAAGCTTCGTCTGCCAGAACTGCGGCGCCGCCTACAACCGCTGGCAGGGCAAATGCGACTCCTGCGGCGAATGGAACACGCTGACCGAGGAAAGCGCCGGCGGGGTCCAGGCCGCGCCGATACCCGGCCGTCCGGCGCGCAAAGGCCGCGTGTTTGCGCTGGAGCCGCTGACCGGCGACACCCACGAAGCGCCGCGCCTGCCCTCCGGCATTGCCGAGCTCGACCGGGTGATCGGCGGCGGCTTCGTCCGCGGCTCGGTCCTGCTGGTCGGAGGCGATCCCGGCATCGGCAAATCGACGTTGCTGGTCCAGGCCGCCGCGTTGCTGTCCGGCGCCGGACATCGCACGGTCTATATTTCCGGCGAGGAGGCGGTAGCACAGGTCCGGCTGCGCGCCGAGCGGCTCGACCTGGCTCATATGCCGGTTGAGCTCGCTGCCGAGACATCGATTGAAGACATTATCGCAACCCTCTCACATGGTAAGATTCCTCGTCTCATCATCATCGACTCGATCCAGACCATGTGGACCGACTCGATCGATTCCGCCCCGGGTACGGTGACCCAGGTTCGCGGTTCCGCGCAGGCGCTGATCCGCTTCGCCAAGCGCGCCGGCTGCGCCGTGATCCTGGTCGGGCACGTCACCAAGGACGGACAGATCGCAGGCCCCCGCGTGGTCGAGCACATGGTCGACGCCGTGCTCTCGTTCGAGGGCGACGGCGCACACCAGTTCCGCATCCTGCGCGCGGTGAAGAACCGGTTTGGCCCCACCGACGAGATCGGCGTCTTCGAAATGACCGGCGCCGGCCTGCGCGAGGTCGCCAATCCGTCGGAGCTGTTTCTATCCGAGCGCGACCTCGGTAGTCCCGGTACCGCGGTGTTCGCCGGCATCGAAGGCACGCGGCCGCTCCTGGTGGAAATCCAGGCGCTGGCGGCGCCGACCTCGCTCGGGACGCCGCGCCGCGCCGTGGTCGGCTGGGATTCGAGCCGGCTGGCGATGGTGCTCGCGGTGCTGGAAGCGCATTGCGGGGTGCGTCTCTCCGGTCATGACGTCTATCTCAACGTCGCAGGCGGCCTGCGCATCCAGGAGCCGGCCGCCGATCTTGCGGCCGCCGCGGCGCTTGTCTCGTCCCTGGCCAATGCGCCGCTGCCGGCGGACGCTGTATACTTCGGCGAGGTATCGCTGTCCGGCGCTGTCCGCCCGGTGCCGCAGGCCGCGGCCCGCTTAAAGGAGGCGGCCAAGCTCGGCTTCGCCCGTGCGGTCGTCCCCGACGCGGCACGCAGCGACGCGACCGCGGAACCGGCGATGGCACTCTCGACCATCCGGAGCCTCGCCGACCTCGTCTCCGACATCGCCGCCAAGGGCAAGCCGCGAGGCAACCAACCTGTGCGATTCCGAGAAGACGGATGACGCCGCGGACCGGTCCGGCTATACACGGTCGCGATAATAGATTCTCCGCATCCGCCGACGCATTCGGCTTGCCCAACGGCTGGCCCAGGCGTCAGCCTGGATCGTCGCCGGTTCGACGATTCGCGTGAAGGCTTAACCCACCGAGGGACACGAGCGCGGCCGAAAAACATCCATGCCGATCACTCTCCTCGACCTCATCCTGCTCGTCGTCATGCTGATCTCGGGTCTGCTGGCGATGATCCGGGGGTTCATGCGCGAGATCCTGTCGATCGCCGCCTGGGCGCTCGCCGCCGTTGCCGCCATCTACGCCTATGTCAAGTTCCTGCCGATGGCGAAGTCCTCGTTCGGCAGCGACATCGTCGCGACGGCCGTGGTCGTCGGCGGTGCCTTCCTGCTCACGCTGCTGATCGTCTCGATCGTCACCGTGCGCGTCTCCGACATGATCCTCGACAGCCGGGTTGGCGCGCTCGACCGGACGCTCGGCTTCGTCTTCGGCCTGGCGCGCGGCCTCATCATCGTGGTCGTCGCCTTCCTGTTCTTCTCGTGGCTGGTGCCGGAGCGCGGCCAGCCGGACTGGGTGCGCGACGCGAAATCCCGGGTCGTGCTGCAGGGCACCGGACAATGGCTGATGTCGATGTTGCCGGACGACCCCGAGAGCACCATCTTGAAGCGGTTGAAGCGGCCGCGCGGCGACGAACCGGAGCAGCCGCAGCAGGACGCCCCGCAGGAGCAGCGGTCCGAAGGCCGGCCGGCGGAGCCCGAAGGCTACGGGCGGTCCGATCGGGCCGGGATGCAGCAACTGATCGAAGGCACCAGAACACGATGATCATTCGCCGCGGATCGGAGATCGGATGAACGAACGCACGGATGCATCGGCCCAGGGCGCAGCCACCGATCTCGATATAGATGGCGACCGGCTGCGCGAGGAATGCGGCGTCTTCGGCATCTTCGGCCATCCCGATGCCGCAGCGATCACGGCGCTCGGCCTGCACGCGCTCCAGCACCGCGGCCAGGAGGCGGCGGGCATCGTCAGCTTCGACGGCAAGCGGTTCCATTCCGAGCGCCGGCTCGGCCTGGTGGCCGACACTTTCTCGCGGCGCGAGGTCATTGATCATCTGCCGGGGACGGCGGCGGTCGGGCACGTCCGCTATTCGACCACCGGCGAGACCATCCTGCGCAACGTGCAGCCGCTGTTCGCCGAGCTTGACGCCGGCGGCTTCGCGGTCGGGCACAACGGCAATCTCACCAACGGCCTGACGCTGCGCCGCCAGCTGGTGCGCGACGGCGCCATGATGCAGTCGACCACCGACACCGAGGTGATCCTGCACCTCGTCGCGCGCGCGAACCGCAACCGGTTTGTCGACCGCTTCGTCGAAGCGCTGCGGATGATCGAAGGGGCTTATTCGCTCGTCGGCCTGACCAACAAGAAGCTGGTCGGTGCCCGCGACCCGCTCGGCATCCGCCCGCTGGTGCTCGGCATGCTTGACGGCTGCCCGATTCTGGCGTCGGAGACCTGCGCCCTCGACATCATCGGCGCCCAATACGTGCGCGACATCGAGAACGGCGAGGTGGTCGTGTTCGACGAGGACGGCGCGCAATCGCACAAGCCGTTCCCGCCGATGGCGCCGCGGCCCTGCATCTTCGAATACATCTACTTCTCCCGGCCGGATTCCGTCGTCGGCGGGCGCCCGGTCTATGAAATCCGCAAGGCCGTGGGCATGCAGCTCGCCCGCGAAGCGCCGGCGGAGGCCGACGTGATCGTGCCGGTACCAGACTCCGGCGTGCCGGCGGCGATCGGCTATGCGCGCGAGTCCGGAATCCCCTACGAGCTCGGCATCATCCGCAATCACTACGTCGGCCGCACCTTCATTCAGCCGACGCAGACCATACGCGACCAGGGCGTGCGCATGAAGCACTCCGCCAACCGCGTTGCGGTGGCCGGCAGGCGGATCGTGCTGGTGGACGATTCCATCGTGCGCGGAACGACGTCGCGCAAGATCGTGCAGATGATGCGCGAAGCCGGCGCGAGCGAAGTGCACTTTCGCATCGCCTCGCCGCCGATCACGCACCCGGACTACTACGGCATCGACACGCCCGAGCGCGACAAGCTGCTCGCCGCGACCCACGATCTCGACAGCATGCGCCGCTTCATCGGCGCGGATTCGCTCGCCTTCCTGTCGATCGAAGGCATTTACCGCGCGATGGGCGAGGACAGCCGCAATCCCTTGCGTCCACAGTTCACCGACCACTGTTTCACCGGTGACTACCCGACCGGCCTCACCGACCGCACCGCCCAGGAATCGACGCCGCGGCAGCTGTCGCTGCTGGCGGAGGCGAGCTGAAGGACGCGCGCCGTACACCTTCTTCATCGTGGCCGCGCTTGTCCCGGCTATCCACTAGAAGAGCCGGTGAACGAGCCGCCTCGCCCCCTCGCCGGCCGCGCGCCGATCACCGGGGCCTCACGCGTCATCGGGTCCACCGCCTCGCTGGCGCGCGTTGTGGTGATGCATCGTTTCCTCATAAGATCGCCCGATCCTTCCACAAGGGAGAGCCGACATGTCGCGCATTGCCGTTATAGCGATCTTGCTGAACCTCGTTGCCCTCCCCGCAACTGCCCAATCGCACCAGCCCTATGCCGGGCTGCAGAGCCGCGCGATCAAAGCGCTATCCGATGATCAGCTTCGCGATCTCAAGGCCGGGCGCGGGATGGGTCTTGCGCTTGCCGCGGAACTCAACGGCTATCCCGGCCCGATGCACGTGCTGGAACTGGCTGAGCGGATTGACTTGACCGCGGAGCAGCGCGCGCGCGTGCAGGATCTGTTCGCTACGATGAAAGCAGAAGCGATCGTGCTCGGGGATAAGTTGATCGCGCAGGAGTCCGAGCTCGATCGGCAGTTCGCGACCCGCAGCATCACGCCGGCAAGTCTGTCCGCGGCGACCGCGGCGATTGCCGCAACCCAAGGCGCGCTACGCGAGACCCATCTCAAATACCATCTGGTGACGGTCGCGATTCTTTCGCAGGAGCAGGTCGGGCGCTATTCCGAATTGCGCGGCTATTCCGCGGGCGGCCAGCACCACCCCCCGGGCGGGCACCAGCGCCGTTCCCATTGACGATGCCCCCTCCCCTCGCCGACAGCATCGCACTCGTCACCGGCGCCTCGCGCGGCATCGGCGCTGCTACGGCGCTGGCGCTGGCGAAGGCCGGCGCACACGTGGTGGCGGTGGCGCGCACAGTCGGCGGGCTGGAGGAGCTCGACGATCGCATTCGTGAGCACGGCGGCGAGGCAACGCTGGTGCCGCTCGACCTCAGGGATACTGCCGGCGTCGCCGCGCTTGCGACGGAGCTCGACGAGCGTTACGGCCGCCTCGACGTGCTGGTCGGTAATGCCGGCGTGCTCGGGCCTTTGTCGCCGCTCGACCACGTCGAGCCGAACGCCTGGGACGAGGCGCTGGCGGTCAACGTCACCGCCAACTGGCACCTGATCCGGCTGATGAATCCGCTGCTCAAGCAGTCAGATGCGGGGCGCACGGTGTTCGTCACCTCCGCCGTCGCTGCTTCGGCGCGTGCCTATTGGGGACCTTACTCGGTGTCGAAGGCGGCGCTGGAAACACTGGTACGCACCTACGCGGCGGAGGCGGAAAAGACGAACGTCCGCGCCAATCTGTTCGGGCCGGGCCCGACGCGCACACGCATGTATCTGTCAGCGTTTCCGGGCATCGATCCCGAGACGCTGCCGACGCCGGAACAGGTTGCAGAAGCCATCGTGCCGCTGTGCTTGCCGAGTTTCACCGAGACCGGCAAGCTCTACGAATATCGCAGCGGCAAGCTCAAATCGTTCCAGCCGCCGGCGTGAGTAACGCTACGGCGCGGCCGGCAAACGTGTCGCGCGCCAGGCGACCGCTGCCGCCGCGATCAGCAACACCGCCGCCACATAGAAGGCCGCGCCCGGCAAGTTCCAGTCGCGCCCCGCGCCGATCGAATAGGCGAAGATACCGGCGAAGACGATCGGACCGATCATGTTGGCGATACCCATCAGGCTGTTGTTCGCACCCTGCAACTGGCCCTGCTCGCTGACGCCGACACGCCGGCTCATGAGGCTGTGCAATGCCGGTCCACCCAGCCCCCACAGCGACATCACCGGAATGCCGATCAGAAAGATCGCGCCACTCGGCGCGAAGCCGTAGATCGCCAATCCGACGGCGCCAAAGCCGAAGCCGGTGGCAAGCGCGCCGCGCTCGCCGACCCAGGCCACCATACGCCCGACCAGTCCGACCTGTACGATCAACGAGCACACGCCAACCAGCGCCAATGACATTCCGACCGCGTTTTCATCCCAGCCATAGCGATAGCCGGCATAGAGGACGAATACGCTCTGCAACACCACGTGAGCGAACATCGAGATGAAATACGCCGTCGCCAGCCCGGGCAATTCGCGATGCGACCGCAGCAAGCCGAGCGCGCCGATTGGATTGGCGCGCCGCAGCAGGATCGCCGAGGTGCGATGCTCGCGCCGGAGCGACTCCGGCAAAATGAAAATGCCGTAGCAGGCATTAGCGAGGGTGGCGGCGGCGGCGGCCCAGAACGGCAGCCGCAGATCGATCGCGCCCAGCACACCGCCGACCGCGGGCCCAAGGATGAACCCGACCCCGAACGCCGCGCCAATCAGGCCGAAGTTCTTCGCCCGCTGCTCCGGCGGCGTCACGTCGGCGATATACGCCATGGCGGTCGAAATGCTTGCGGCGCAAATGCCGGAGATCACGCGTCCGATAAACAGCCAGATCAACGTCGGCGCCAGCGCCATCAGCACGTAGTCGAGGGCGAGGCCGATATTCGAGATCAGAATCACCGGCCGCCGTCCGTAGCGATCCGACAGCGCGCCCATCATTGGCGAGACGATGAACTGCATCAGCGCCCAGGCGGCGCCGAACAGGCCGTAGATTTCCGCGGCTCGCACGGTGTTGCCGCCGGTGAAGCTCTCGACCAGCCTCGGCAGCACCGGCAACACGATGCCAAGCGCCATCATATCGAGCAGCACGACGACGAAGATGTACGCCAGCGCCGCCGGGCGCATCGGACTGGCTACTGCGCGCGGCTCGGGGCCCGCCGCGGTCATTTTTTCTTGCGCCCTGCGAACGGATTGGTCTTCTCGCGCAGTGTCAGCCGGATCGGCGTGCCCGGCAAATCGAACGCCTCGCGAAGCCCGTTCACCAGATAGCGCTTGTAGGCATCGGGCACCGCATCGGCACGCGTGCAGAACACGACGAAGCTCGGCGGCCGGCTCTTGGCTTGCGTGATGTAGTTGAGCTTGAGGCGCCGGCCCGCAACCGCCGGCGCCGGATGCGCGGATGTCGCTTCGCCGAACCATCGGTTCAGCGTGCTGGTCGGCACCCGCTTGTTCCACACTGCGTGGGCGTCGAGCACCGCCTGCATCAGCCGGTCGAGGCCGTCGCCGGTCAAGCCCGAGGTCGGTAGCACGGCCGCACCCTTGAGCTGCGGCAGCCAGTGATCCGCCTCCTCGCGTAGGCGCTTGACCGCGCCGGGCTTGCGCTCGGCGAGGTCCCACTTGTTGATGCCGAGCACCACTGCGCGCCCCTCCTGCTCGACCAGATCGGCGATGCGCAGGTCCTGTTCCTCGAAGGCACGCGCTGAATCCATCAGCACGATCACCACGTCGGCGAAACGCACGGCGTTGAGCGCATCGGCGACCGAGAGCTTTTCGAGTCCTTCTGCGACGCGGCCGCGGCGCCGGATGCCGGCGGTGTCGTAGAGCTGGAACTTGTGGCCGCGCCAGTCGAACTCGATCGCGATCGAGTCGCGGGTGATACCGGCCTCCGGACCGACCAGCAGGCGTTCCTCGCCGATCAGCTGATTGATCAGCGTCGACTTGCCCGCATTGGGGCGGCCGACCACCGCGACCTTGATCGGCCGCGACGGCCCCCTCTCGGCAGCGTCGGCGGCGGCCGCCGTCGCGCCCGGCAGCACGGCGCGCAGCGCGTCGTAGAGGTCGGCCAGCCCTTCGCCGTGCTCGGCCGAGAGCGCCACCGGCTCGCCGAGGCCGAGCGCATAGGCCTCCGTCGCACCGGCTTTGCCGGCGCGGCCTTCGCTTTTGTTGGCAATCAAGATGGCCGGCTTGCCGGACTTGCGCACCAGCACCGCAAAACTACGGTCGAGCGGGGTCAAGCCGACCCGCGCGTCGACCAGGAACAGGAGCGCGTCGGCCTGGGTGATCGCCGCCTCGGTCTGCACCTGCATGCGGCCGGTGAGGCTGCCCGGCGCCGCTTCGTCGAGGCCCGCGGTATCGATGACGGTGAAGGCGAGATCGCCAAGCCGGCCCTGCCCTTCGCGCCGGTCACGGGTAACGCCCGGCTCGTCTGCGACCAGCGCCAGCCGCCGGCCGGCCAGGCGGTTGAAAAGCGTCGATTTGCCGACGTTCGGCCGGCCGATGATGGCGACAGTGAACGGCATTCCGCAGTCCGCGGTTCCGGAGGTTGACCTACCGGATGTCTAGCCGCCCTGCGCCGCTACCGCGAGAACTGGTTCGGGCTGGGCGCGTCCGGCCAGGGCGCCGACGGTGCCCGCTCGGTCGCAGGTGCCGGCCAGGGCGCGGCGGTGCTTTGCGCCTGTCCGGGAGGCGCACCCCAGACGGACGAATTCTGGCTGGCTGGCTGCTGTTGCGGGGCAGGCTCGGATGTGGGCGGGACGGTGACCTGCGCCGGCTGCCGCTCCGGCGGCTGCGCGGCCGGGCGGGCCGGAGCGCGGGCCTGCGCCGGCTTCGGACGCGACGCCACCCTGGGTTTCGGCTTTGCCGCCGGCTCGGGCTTCGCCGCGGCCGCGGCGGCAGCCTCGCCACCTTGCGCAGGCGTGGCGGCAACCGCGGCGGAATCGCCAGCGGGCTCGTTGCCCTTGACCATCTCCTGCGGAATTCCCTGCGGTACACCGGGCACCCCTTCGGGGAATACCAGCTTGCGATCGCCCGGCAGCGGCTTCTTGTTGCTGAACCAGTCGGTCTGATCGAACGACCCGCAGCCGGCCAAGGTCAGGCCGACGCTCAACCCTGCGGCGGTCAGAATTCCACGGCGGAAGCAACGCATCACGAAAGGCTCCTCAACCCTTAGCATGGGTACCGGTTAGCGCCGTCAGCATGTCGATTCGGTTGCGCGTGCTGGCGGGTGTCTCCGCGTCGGCGACGATCATCTCGATCCACTGCTTGGCGGCTTCGCTGTTGTTGCCGCGCCAGGCCGCGAAAGCGAGCAGCTCGCGCGCGGTATGGCGGAAAGCGCGGTCAGCACTGGTCAACGGCTCCAGCCGGGCGCGTAGCGAATCGTATGGCTCGGTATCGGCGAGCAGCATTCCGGCCCGCACGTTGGCCAAATCCTGCAACACGGGCCCGGCGCTGCTATCGATAGCAATCATGTCGTAGATCTTCACGGCGGCCTGAGGATCGCGCTGCCCGAGCGAGGCGGCTTCGCCAAAACGCGCCAGGATGCGGTAGCCGAACGGCGCGTCCGCGGCGATCTTGGCAAAGGCCGCCTCGGCCTCGGCATGCTTGTCCTGTTCGACCAGCGTCGTCGCCGCCTCGAACGCGGCGCCAGCCTCCGCCGCCTGGCGCGCCTCCCACCACTGGTAGCCGCGCCAGCCGCCCATGCCCAAAACAATGACGAGGGCAACCGCGATCGCATGGGCGCCGTACCGGTCCCAAAGCTGCTTGAGCCTCTCGCGGCGGATTTCTTCGTCAATCTCGGCAAAGATCGGATCGGACACGTAACACTCCGGCAATGCGACCCGGCACGCGTTCCGGCGCCGCAGGCAGCGGGACTACCGTAGCGATATGGCGCCGGCAAGGCAAAAAGCCTTGCAACGAACCGCTTTTTGGCTCGGCCGGAAGGCGTTCGCGGGCCCGGGAAACTCAGTCCAGCTTCAGCCCCACCGCCTTGATGACCTTGCTGCGGGTTTCGGCCTGTGAGCGGAGGAAAGCTGCGAATTCTTCCGACGACTTGCTGGTTGCGGGTTGAACACCTGCCTTCATGATCCGCTCGTTCACCTCCGGCATCGTCAGCACCTTGGTGATCGCTGCATGCAGCTTGTTGACGATGTCGCGCGGGGTGCCGGCCGGCACGACAATGCTCTGCCAAATGCCGAGATCGTAGCCGGGGAAGGTCTCGGCGACCGTCGGCAGCTCAGGCGCCAGCGCAAGCCGGTGCGTCGCCGTGATTGCCAGGATCTTGACCTTCTTGTCGCGCCAGAGCGGCAGCGCCACGTTGACGCTCTCGTGGCTGAGCGGAATATCGCCGGCAAGCAGACCGGTGATCTGCGTCGTCCCGCCACGATAGGGAACCATCGTCATCTTAATTCCGCCCATCATGTTCAGGAGCCCGACGGCGACCTGCGATGTCGGCGTGCTTACGCCGATCTGATACGTTCCAGGCTTGGCCTTTTCCAGGGCGATGAGCTCGCCCAACGTGTTGGCCGGGACCTTGATGTTGGCGACCACCGACGACGGCACTTGCGCAATCAGCGTGACCGGCTCGAAATTCTTGAACGGATCGTAGGGGAGCCTGCTGTACAGGAACGGATTCATCACCAGCGTCCCGTCAATGGCCATCAGCAGTGTGTAGCCGTCGGGAGCGGCCTTCGCTACCGCCTGCGCGCCGATGATGGTATTGGCGCCCGGCCGGTTGTCGACCACGATCTGCTGACCAAACTCTTCGCCCAGCTTCTGTCCGATGACGCGCGCGAGAAAGTCCGCTGGCCCGCCGGGCGCGAAGGGAACGACCAGCGTAATCGACCGCGACGGATACGACTGCGCCCGCACGGCGTCGGCGGCGACGACACACGACAGCAATGCCGCGACGTGCGTCAGCGATTTGAACGTCATCGTGCCCTCTCCTTGGTACCCAATGCCGCGCTTGCGCGCTGGCACCTTGGTTATCCGCTTTTTGCCTTCATCGGATAGACGTTCGCGCTCCCCGGGAACTCGCGCCGGCGCACCTCATCGGCATAGGCTTTGACCGCCGCGCCGATCGATGGCCCGAGGTCGGCGTAGCGTTTGACAAACCTCGGCACCCGCGGCGACAATCCGAGCATGTCTTCGAGCACCAGCACTTGGCCGTCACATGCGGGGCTGGCGCCGATGCCGATGGTGGGGATGGCGATGGTCTCGGTCATCCGCCGGGCGAGCGGCTCGGCGACAGCCTCGATCACCACCGAGAAAGCGCCCGCCTCGGTGACCGCCTTGGCGTCGGCCTCGATCGGCCCCCAGTCGGCGGGCTCACGCCCTTGCGCCCGGAACGAACCGATGGTGTTGATCGACTGCGGCGTCAGCCCGACGTGCGCCATCACCGGCACGCCCCGCTCGACCAGAAAGGCTATCGTCTCGGCCATGCGGCGCCCACCTTCGATCTTGATCGCGCCGCACTGCGTCTCCTTCATCACCCGCACCGCCGAGGCGAAGGCCTGCTCCTTCGAGGCTTCGTAGGAACCGAACGGCATGTCGACGACGACCAGCGCGCGGCGCGAGCCGCGCATCACCGCGCGCCCCTGCAGGATCATCATGTCGAGGGTCACCGGCACGGTGGTTTCTAGGCCATGCATCACCATGCCGAGCGAGTCGCCGACCAGGATGACGTCGCAATGCTGATCGAGGATGCGCGCCGTGTGCGCGTGATACGACGTGAGGCAGACGATCGGCTCCTTGCCCTTGCGGGCGCGAATGTCCGGCGCCGTCAGCCGCTTGATCTCCTCCTGAAGCGACACGCCCTACCTCCCGAACGCCGGAACGCCGATCACCGCCGGATGGAACCAGTATCCGAGCGCAAAATAAAGGACCGTTCCGGTGATAATGGCAATCGCGTCGTTGCTCCGACCCGAGCCGCCGCTGACCGTCGGATTGCCGCCGACCTCCTCGCCGCGACGCTTGGCGGCGATCCTGGCGTACACTCCCCAGGCCAGGAACGAGCCGAATAGCACGATCGACCCGAGATCGCCGTTCGACAGCAGATGCGCAAACGCCCACAGCGTCACGCCGGCGAGCATCGGATGCTTGGTGACCTGCCTGATCCGGCCCGGCAGATAGGCGGCCAGCACCAGAATGATCGCCGGCCACACCAGCAGGGCCGTGACGTGCCGCATGACGGTGGGCGGATACCACACATCCACCCAGCCGGTTTGTCGGTAGAGCCCAAAGCCCCACACGATGGCGACGACGCCGATGATCGCGACCAGCGAAAACAGCCCCTTGTAGGGGCCGTCGCCAAAACGCGCGATTGCCGTCGCGCGCGCATCTCGGAGCGTCACGAAGACGTGGACCCCCAGGAAAAGGATCAGACCGGCGATCAGGATCAAGAGGCCCATGCGAGGCTCGTTATTGTTCCCAGCGTTCGACAGGGCGGGCTTCCATTTTCGGCCACCCGATGCCTGCCGACGATGTGGCGGCCGACATTCTCAAGGACTTTCAAAGCGGCCAGTACATTGTAGCGGACCGCCTGATGGTTGGCGCCGCCTTACAACCGACGCGCCTTGGGCTCTCGCCTATCGGATAAACCACGCCACCGTGGCAACGGCGGCCAAGGTCAGGGCAACGCATAGCAGCACGATGGCCGCGGTCTGCATCCGCCGCGCCCAATGCGGCGACAGCGACATCATGCCGGGTACCAGATAGGCCAGCATCGCCACTAAGCCGACGGCCATGACCAGCCGGCCAAACTCATCCCATTCGCTGCCGGTGGGGAGGATCATCTTCGTGCACGGTGCCCGTCGGACCGCCCTGCGCTAACCGCGATCCACCTCGATTGAGCCGGATCGCGGCCCGACATCATGCGACAGCAGCTACGGTGACCGTCGTCACATCATCGTGACGCCGCCGGCTTGATCCCGGCCGCTTTCATGATCGGCCACCATTTGTCGATCTCCGCCTTGTGATGCTTGGCAAGCGCCGCCGGCGTCAGCTGGTCGCGAGGCGGAATCACATGACCGAGATTGGCAAAGCGTTGCTGCACCTTCGGATCGCCGAAGGCCTTCAGCACCGCGGCGTTCAGCTTGGCAACGATGTCGTTGGGCGTGTTCTTCGGCGCCCAGAGGCCGTGCCAGAATTGGATTTCGACACCGGGCACGCCGCCTTCAGCCAGCGTCGGTACATCCTTTGCTCCGAACCAGCGATCCTTGCTGGCCACGCCGAAGACATTCAGCTTGCCGCTCTTGTAGTGCGGCATTGTCTGCGAGGCCTCAAGACATGAGAAGTCGACCTGCCCGCCCAGGAGATCCTGCATCACCGGGGCGCCGCCGCGATAGGGCACAAACTGGAATTGCGTACCGCTCTTGTTCTGGAAATCGACCAGGCACATGTGCGCCGCGCTGCCGAACCCGACGGTCGCCGCCGTACTCTTGCCGGGGTTGGCCTTGAGCCACGCCACCAGCTCCGCGACACTCTTGGCAGGCAAGTCCTTTCTGCCGAGGATCCAGAGATAGGACGTGGTGAGCTGTGCAACCGGCTCGAAATCATTCATGACGTGGTACTGCAGTGCAAGGGTCCCGCCGGCGCCGACCTGCGTGGTCCATTGACCGACGTTGAGCGTGTAGCCGTCCGGAGCGGCGCGGGCGACACGAGCGCCGGCGATCGAGCCGGATGCGCCTCCGACGTTCTCGATGACAACCGGCTGGCCGAGCGACTTCTCGAGATTTTCAGCCATGACGCGGGCGACGGTATCGGTCGGTCCGCCTGGCGGGAACCCGACGACGATCATGATCGGCCGTGACGGATACGATTGCGCGTTGGCGCTGACGGTACTTGCCAGCGCAGCTGCAAGGGCAATGATCGGCACGAGAATTCGTGTCATGTGTTCCTCCCCATTTTGTCGTGTTGATCCCGACCCGGAAACAATGACACGAGCCCGTTTGGGGAGAAAGTCAGCGATGCTGTCGCTCTAAACATCCTCGATCGAGCGCGAAAACCCGGTTCCCATTCCGGATCAGGTGCGGGGCAGGCGATGCCGTCCTATGCAGCACCGGCCGTACGCACATCCTTGACGTCGTCGAAGCGGATGCCTGCCGCCCGCTCGCGGGTGAAGTCGAGGTAGAACTGGTTGCGGGCCAGGAACACGAGATCCCCATCCAGATCCTCGGCGATCCCCGATCCGTTGGCCGCAACGAAGGCGTCGATGTCCTTTCGTTCGCCGGAGATCCAGCGCGGAAGCTGGAACTCGCTGGCGTCGAAGCCGACCTCCAGACCGTACTCCGCCTTGAGCCGCTCCTTGAGTACGTCGAGCTGCAGCGGGCCGACGACGCCGATGAGCGCGGGCGAACCGTCGCGCGGCCGGAACACCTGAACCACGCCCTCCTCCGCGAGTTCCTGCAGCGCGTGCTTGAGCTTCTTCGCCTTCATGGCATCGGGCAGCCGGACACGCCGCAGAATTTCCGGCGCGAAGCTCGGCACGCCGACGAAATTCAATTCTTCGCCTTCGGTCAGCGTGTCGCCGATGCGGAGCGTGCCGTGGTTGGGGATGCCGACCACATCGCCGGCATAGGCCTCATCGGCGATGGCGCGGTCCTGCGCGAAGAAGAAGTGCGGCGCCGCGAGCGTCATCGGTTTGCCGGTGCGGACCAGCTTCGATTTCATGCCGCGCGTGAGCTTGCCGGAGCACAGCCGCGCGAACGCAATCCGGTCGCGATGGTTCGGATCCATGTTCGCCTGAATCTTGAAAACGAACGCGGTCATCTCCGGCTCTTCCGCCGCAATGCGCCGGGCATCCGCGGCCTGCGCACGCGGCGACGGCGCATAGGTCGACAGCGTGTCGAGCAGATCGCCGACGCCGAAATTCTTCAACGCGCTGCCGAACAGCACCGGCGTCAGATGCCCTTCCCGGAATGCCGCGAGGTCGAACCGGCGGCACGCCTCCTGCACCAGCGCCAATTCGCCGACCACGGCCTGCGCGTCGAGGTTGGGGCTGAGCGCCGCGATGGCGGCAGCGTCGGGACGGCCCTCGGCGGCACCATCGCCGTCGAGCAGGCGCAGCGTACCGGTCGCAATGTCGAAGGTGCCGACAAAATCGCGGCCCTGGCCAACCGGCCAGGTCAGCGGCGCGGTGTCGAGGGCGAGCGTCTTCTCGATCTCGTCAAGCAGTTCGAATGGGTCGCGGCTCTCGCGGTCCAGCTTGTTGATGAAGGTGACGATCGGGATATCGCGCAGCCGGCAGACCTCGAACAGCTTGCGCGTGCGCGCCTCGATCCCCTTGGCGGCATCGATCACCATCACCGCAGAATCGACGGCGGTCAGGGTGCGGTAGGTGTCTTCTGAGAAGTCCTCGTGGCCGGGCGTATCCAAGAGGTTGAAGACACGGTCGTCGTATTCGAACGTCATCACCGAGGTGACGACGGAAATGCCGCGCTCGCGCTCGATCGCCATCCAGTCGGAGCGGGTCGCGCGGCGGTCGCGTTTGGCCTTCACCTGTCCGGCCAGATTGATGGCGCCGCCAAACAGCAGGAGCTTCTCGGTCAGCGTCGTCTTGCCCGCGTCCGGGTGGGAAATGATGGCGAACGTGCGCCGTCGGGCAACCTCGGCGGCGAGCGGTGATTGGGGGACGGAATCGGCGGCGGCAAGCGGCTTGTTCATCGCGCGCATGTGGCAAGAAAAGGCGGGAGGATCAAGGGGAAGGACCAAACTCTCGGCTGTCATCCCGGCCGAGCACCGCAGCCAAGTTTACGCAGCCTGCGTAAACTTGGCTGCGTGCGAGAGCCGGGACCCATATACCCCAACGCCCTCGATTCATCATTGATACCGGGATACATGGGTCCCGGATCGCGCCTTCGGCGCGTCCCGGGATGACAGCAGCTGAGTCATCGGAACGATGAAAACCATCCATGAGCCCGCCCGCGAGGTGCCGGTCTACGGCGAATACGAGGTCGTGGTGCTCGGCGGGGGTCCGGCCGGCATTGCCGCCGCCGCAGCCTCGGCAGCGCATGGGCGCAAGACCCTGCTGATCGAGCGCTACGGCTTCCTCGGCGGCATGGGGACGGCGGCCGGCGTGACCAATTTCTGCGGCCTGCACGCCAATGTCTTCGGGGAGATCAGGCAAGTGGTCCATGGCGTCGCCGACGACCTCCTGGAGCGCATCGGCCGACTCGGCGGCCTCAATCCGCCGCATGTCGTTTTCGGCAAGATCGCGGCGCAAGCCTACGACACCGCCGCCTACAAGCGTGCCGCCGACGACCTGCTGCTCGACCGGCATACCGACCTGCTGTTCCACGCGCTAGGCGCTAGCGTGGTGATGGACGGCGAGCGCATCACGGCGCTGCTGGTCGAGACCAAATCCGGCCGGCGCGCGGTGGTCGGCAACATCTTCATCGACTGTTCCGGCGACGGCGATCTCGCCGCCTGGGCGGGCGCGCCGTTCGCCCTCGGCGACGGCCGGGGCGCCATGCTCTACCCGACCCTGATGTTCCGCGTGAACGGGGTCGATCCCGCCGCGGCGGGCGAGGCCTGGCGCACCATCCCCGAGCGCATGGCGGAAGCCGAGCGGCGCGGCATGCGCTTTCCCCGTAAAGGCGCGATCGTGCGCCCACAGCGCCACGCGATCGAATGGCGGGTCAACGTGACGCAGCTCAGGAACCCGGACGGCAGCGCGCTCGACGGGACCGATGCCCGGGCGCTGAGTGCCGGCGAAATCGAAGGACGGCGGCAGGCGGATGCTTTCTTCGAATTCCTGCAGCGCGACGTGCCCGGTTTCGCCGACGCCTATATCGTCGACACGCCGCCGCAGATCGGCATCCGCGAGACCCGGCGCGTGACTGGCGCCTATGCGCTTACGGCTGAGGACGTACTCACTTGCGCGAGCTTCCCCGACACCGTCGGCGTCAACGGCTGGCCGCTGGAACAGCATGTTGCCGGCGACGTGATCTGGGGCTGGCCGCCGATCCCGGAGTCGCGCGGCTTCAACCACCTGCCCTACCGGATGCTGCTGCCGCAGGGAGTCTCGAACTTGCTGGTCGCCGGCCGCTGTGCGTCCATGACCCATGAAGGCCAGTCGGCGGCACGCGTCTCTGGCGCCTGCTTCGTCATGGGCCAGGCCGCCGGCACGGCGGCGCACCTGGCGCTCGCCGGCAATGCCGGCCCGGCGGATATTTCCGTTGCGGCGCTGCAATCCGTGCTGAAGCAAGATGGCGCATACCTTGGCCGTAACAAATGACTTGTCATGCCCGGCACAGGCGGGGCATCCAGTAGCCCCAGCGACTACTGGATCATCCGCTTTCGCGGATGATGACGACGGAGAGTCACATGAAAAGCCGCATTGCAATCGCGTTCGCCGCCCTCGCCCTCGGCTCGCTCTCTGCTTCCGCCCAGGACTGGCCGACCAAGACCGTGCGCATCATCGTGCCGTTCGGCGCCGGCTCAACGCCCGACGTGGTGGCCCGCATGATCGGTGACCGGCTGCAGGCGAAGCTCGGCCAGCCTTTCGTGGTCGAGAACAAGCCGGGTGCGAGCGGCAACCTTGGCACCGACGCCGTCGCCAAGGCGGCGCCGGACGGTACCACTATCGGCATCAGCATCGGCGGCCCGCTCGCCATCAACACGCTCCTGTTCTCCAAGCTGCCATACGATCCGTCAAAAGACATCGCCGCCGTGACGCAGGTGATCACGCAGCCGAGCGCAATCGCGGTCAACGGCGATCTCGGTGCCAACACCGTCGCCGAGCTGATTGCGCTGCTGAAGAAGAACCCCGGCAAATACAACTTCGCTTCGATCGGCAACGGCTCGCTCTCGCACCTCGCCATGGCGGCGCTGGCGCAGAAGAGCGGCACCGAAATCACGCACATTCCCTATCCGTCGTCGCCGCAGGCGATGACGGCGATCATCCGCGGCGACGCGCAAATGGGGGCGCTGCCGGCGATCGCGGTGAAGCCGCACGCGGACAGCGGCAAAGTGAAGATGCTCGCCGTCTCCACCGCAAAGCGGTCTCCATATCTCCCCGACGTGCCGACCCTGACGGAATCCGGCATCGACGTCGAAGCCGACGCCTGGATGGGCCTCATCGCGCCGGGCGGCACGCCTCCCGCGGTGGTGCAGACGATCAACAAGGAGGTGGTCGAGGCGCTGCAGGACCCAGCGATCAAGCAGAAGCTCGCGACCCAGCTGATGGAGCCGGTCGGCAACTCGCCGGCGGCGTTCCGCGCCAAGATCAACGCCGAGATCGGCCGCTGGTCGCCGGTGATCAAGGCGGCCGGGATCAAGCCAATCAACTGACGCCCACGAACTGGCCAGCTATTTGTCTGCGATCGGTCTCCCGCGGGAACGTCGCGGGGCATGCTTGGCGGACATGAGTATGGCTTCCGCGGTCGAGCCAATTGTGTCCGGCCGGACACAATTGGCTCGCCCATTGTGGTAGAGTGTTTTTTTGGACCCGGAGATCGCCCTTCAATGCAGACCGCCCAGGCCGCGGAGCGGTCATTCCAACTCGTCCTGATCAAGCCGTCGCACTACGACGACGACGGCTATGTGATCCGGTGGTGGCGCGGGTTGATCCCTTCGAATTCGCTCGCCAGCCTTTACGGCATCGCCGCCGACTGCGCCGAGCAGCGCGTCCTTGGCCCGGGCGTTGCCATCAACATCGATGCGATCGACGAGACCAACACGCGCATCGACGTTCCGGCGTTGCTTGAGCGGTTCAGAAAGTGCGGGAACCACGGCCTTGTTGCGCTGGTGGGCGTTCAATCCAACCAGTATCCGCGCGCGCTCGACATTGCACGGCCGTTCCGCCAGGCCGGGATTCCCGTCGCCATGGGGGGCTTCCACGTGTCGGGCTGCCTGTCGATGCTGGACGGGCGCGCAGTCGACCTTGATTCCTGCCGCAGCCAGGGCATCGCGATCTTCGCCGGCGAGGCCGAGGGTCGGTTGGAGATCGTGTTGCGCGACGCCGCCGAAGGCCAGCTCGCGCCGGTCTACAATTTCATGAAGGACCTGCCGGGCATGGAAGCCACACCCGTACCGTTTTTTCCGAAGCGGTACGTGGCGCGCACGCTCGGCCTCAGCACAAGCTTCGACGCGGGCCGCGGCTGCCCCTATCAGTGCTCGTTCTGCACCATCATCAACGTGCAGGGACGCAAATCGCGGCATCGTTCGGCGGATGACGTGGAGCGTCTTGTCCGCTTGAACTGGGCGCAGGGCGTGCACAAGTTCTTCATCACCGACGACAACTTCGCGCGGAACAAGAATTGGGAGGCGATCTTCGATCGCCTGATCGAACTTCGGGAGAAAGAGCGAATCCCGCTCGGCCTGATGATCCAGGTCGACACGCTGTGCCACAAGATTCCCAACTTCGTGGAGAATGCGAAGCGGGCCGGCGTCACGCGGGTCTTCATCGGATTGGAGAACATCAACCCGGACAACCTCGCGGCCGCGAAGAAGCGCCAGAACAAGATCACCGAATACCGCAAGATGCTGCTGGCCTGGAAGGCGCAGGGCGTCATGACGATGGCGGGATACATCCTGGGATTCCCGGCGGACACACCGGAGACCATCAGGCGCGACATCGCGATCATCCAGAAGGAGCTCCCGCTCGACGTCCTCGAGTTCTTCATCCTGACCCCGCTGCCGGGATCGGAGGATCATCAGGTCCTGTGGAAGAACGGCGTCGCGATGGATCCAGACCTCAACAAATACGACGTGGAGCACGTCTGCACGGCCCATCCCAGAATGAGCAAGCAGGAACTCGAGGGGATCTACCGCGAGGCCTGGTCAGCCTATTACACGCCGGAGCACATGCGGACGCTGATGCGGCGTGCGGCGGCGACCGGCGTCCCCATGGGCAGCCTTATCAAGGTGCTGGCCGCATTCGCCACCGCCGTTCACCTGGAAAACGTGCATCCGCTTCAGGGCGGCATCCTTCGGCTCAAGCATCCGTCGGAACGCCGGCCCGGCCTGCCACGAGAAAATCCTTGGATATTCTGGCCAAGACTCACCTGGGAAACAGTCAAGAAGCAGGCGATGCTCGCCGGCACGGTCGGTCGGCTGCTCCGGCTTGGGATGGCCATTGCCCGCGATCCCGACGCCCGCGCCTACACCGACCTGGCGCTCACACGCGTCGACGACGCCGAGGACGAGACGCTCGACCTCCTCAACGTGACGACCGGCGCGCGCGCCGCCGTCGCCCATTCCAAGAAGGTCGCCGAACTCACCGGCACGAGCCGGACGGCCGAGGTTGTCGGTTGAGCGGCGATGTTCTCGCGACAACGAGCGAACAGAAGCCGCGCCGGCAAATCGGCAGCTTCAGACCGCCGGCGAACTGCCGCCGTCGACGTTGATCGCGGTGCCGGTGACGTAGGACGCGGCATCGGACGCGAGAAAGCAGGCCAGGTTCGCGAACTCTTCCGGCTTGCCGTAGCGGCCAAGCGGGATCGCCTTGCTCCCCTCGCTGAGATAGCTGTCGAGCGCCACGCCTGTCCTCGCGGCCCGCTGGATGTGCTGATCGCTCTCGATGAGGCCAACCAGCATCGCGTTGACCAGTACGTTATAGGGTGCCCCCTCGCCCGCGAGCGCCTTCGTCAGCGCCATTCCGGCGGCGCGCGAAATCGATGTCGGGTAGCTCCGCGCGCGCGGCGCCTTGGCGCCGATGTTGAGCACGTTGATGATCCTGCCCCAGTGCCGCTCTTTCATCTGCGGCCAGACCAGGCGCGTCAGCCGGATGGCCGCGAACAGCTTCTGGTCGAGATCGAGCTGCATGATCTCGTCGGTCAGCGCCTCGAACGGACCGTTTCTGGAGGTTCCGGCATTGTTGACAATGATGTCGACCTTGCCGAACGCCTTCATCGCTTCGTCATAGAGGCGCCTCACGTCGTCGGCGCTGGAGACGTCGGCCTGCACCGCCGTCACGCGGGCCTGTGCCCGCGAACGAATGGCGGATACGGCCTGGTCGAGCGCGTCACGCCCGCGCCCGACGATCACGACCTCCGCGCTGGAGGCCGCGAACCGCGTTGCCACGGCAAGCCCGATCCCCTTGCTGCCGCCGGTGACGATCGCGGTGTGGCCGGCGAGCGAAATGTCCATGCAACCCTCCATTTTGTTTCTATCGCGCGTTCCACTCCGCCCACGGATTCGCGCCGCCGATACCACCGCCAGCGCGTATGTAATGCTCAAGGACAGGATGCTGGTGCGTGTCAATCAGCGCCGTGAGGCATACGGGGAACTTGTCATCAGGCGTCACAAAATCCAATGATGAATCGTCACGAAGGTACGGGGTGAACCTTGCCCCTGTGCTTAAAATCCGGCCAAGGGCGAATTTCAACGGCCTGAAAGTCGGCGTCGTGGCCACCATTGGTGCCATGAATAAACTAATGCACGGCATCCAGGTATCGAGCTCTGAAATGCCAGATCGCAATAACACTCTCGTCTTCGAAGAGAGCCGCCCCATGCTCCTGGGCCTGGCATATCGCATCCTTGGCTCGCGAGCGGCCGCCGAAGATGCGGTTCAGGATACGTTCCTCAAGTGGCAGAAGGCCGACGGGATGCGATCGAAAATCCCGCGTCATGGCTGACCACCAGTTGCACCCGCCGGTGCATCGACCTCTTGAGGTCCGCCCACAGGACCAGAGTCGACTATGTCGGCCCGTGGCTTCCCGAACCCGTCCACACATGGACTGACGAGATGTCTGACGAGAACCTGGCACTGGCGTCATCTTTGTCGACGGCCTTCCTGCTGCTTCTGGTGGTCCGATTCTAACATTCGCATCCCATTTTGGCAGGCGCGTTTGCGAATGTTAGAATCGAAGGACCACTAGCAAGTATAAGTTTTCTAGTGGAGTTTGGATTTGACATTCGCTTCGTGAGTTCGCGGCCGGGTCGGTAGCGAATGTCAAATCCACTCCACTAGAGCGCCTCAACCCGAAGGAACGGGCCGCTTATCTCCTCCGTGAGATCTTCGACGTCTCGTATCCAGAAATCGCAAAGGCTCTCGACATCCAGGAAAGCACCTGCCGCAAGCTGGTATCCAGAGCTCGTGCCAACGTCGACCAGGCAAAGGTCAGGCATGTCGCTCCGATGACCGGCAGAAGGAGCTGTTGGCGGCATTCGAGTCGGCCGTCGTCACCGGCAACACGCAACAGCTCGCAGTCGTGCTCTCAAACGACATCGAACTTTATGCCGACGGCGGAGGCCGGGTCCCCACCATCCTGAACACCCTGCGTGGCAAGACCGAGATGCTTGACTTCGTTTCGCAAAAACTGCGCGAGTATTGGGCCGATTTTGACTGGCTTGCGTCGGACATCAACGGAGGTCCGGGCATCATCCTGCAGAAAGACGGGACGACAGTCGGCTCGATTTCCTTTGCGTACGACCAAACCGGCAAGGCTACCAACATTTACATCGTGCGCAACCCGGACAAGCTGGAGCGCCTGAGCGGGGCAGCGATCTCGTAAGGCGTCGGGAAGCTCGCTGACTCGCGAATGCGGTTCCCGTCGACCGCACTAGGCTGGAAAGTCGACGACGGTCCCAATACTCCGATGAATCTTTTCACCCCGGGCCCGACGAAGCTGCCGCCCGTCATGTGTCACAAATTCCACGGCTCAATCGTCATGAGAGTGTTGGCCGGCTTGCCCAACGTCTCACGAGGTACTTGCCCTATCGATTGAGGAGGCATCCATGGCCAAGGCTTCACTGTTCATCAAGCACAAGGCGCTCCCGGGAAAACGTGACGAGGTCAGACGCATCTGGGAGAAACATCTGCGACCCAGAATTGCCGAAAACCCTGCTCAGGAAGCATACTTCTTCTGTTACGACGACTCCGACCCAGACACCATCTGCGTCTTTCAGCTGTACGGGGATCGTACGGGACCACAGGAGTTCGTGAAGGCGTCGTGGTACCCAGCCTACGAAGAGGAAGTTTCGCCCCTTCTCACCGGCGAGTCCGAGTTCCGATCCGCCACCCCGATGTGGATCAAGGGCGCAGCGGGTTAGCGACTCGGCCGTTCGGCCACCGCACTTTCTGCGCCCGGCAAGCTGCCTTGCGGCCGCGAAACCGACGCCCAAGCGGCGAGCACCGCAAAGAACAACGAAGGGTGACTATAGCCACCCTTCGCTCCTTTTACCACCGCGGAGCCGACGAGCGTCAATCGACCGGCTTGATGCCGACTTCGTTGGCGAGCTTGACGGTCGCGGCGACGTCGTCACGGAAATACTTGTCGAACTGTTCCACGCTCATCGGCATCGTCTGTACCCCGATCTGCCCGAGCCGCTGGCGCACGACCAGCATGTCCAGCGCCTCACGCGCCGCTTGATGCAACGTGTCAACGATGGCGCGCGGCGTCTTCACCGGCACGAACAGGCCGCCCCAGAACCGGTAGGTCGCGTGCCCCAAGCCCAACTCGTTCAAGGTGGGAACGTCCGGCAGGGCCTCAATGCGTTTATCCGCGCCGACCGCCAGTGCCAGGATCTTGCCGGACTTCACCAAATTCAGCGCTGGCGCGAGCGGCAGGAAATAGAAGTCGATGCGTCCGGCCATGACCTCAGAAAATGCCTCGGTCGGCCCACGGAACGGAACATGCAAAGCCTTGATTCCAACTGCGTGCCGGAACTGCTCGCTGGCCATATGCGAGGCTGACCCGATGCCGGCCGAGGCATAGTTCAATTCGCCGGGCTTGGCTTTGGCGGCTCCCACGAGATCGGCAACCGTCTTGAACCCTTTCGACGGGGCCGTCACCAGCACGGTCGGCTGCACGCCGAACAGCGCCACCGGCTGGAAATCGGTGAGCGTGTCGTAGGGCCGCTTGCGATGCATCACGTGCGCGGAGCTGAACGACGATGAATGCATCAGCACCGTGTAGCCGTCCGCGTTGGCCTTGGCGACCACGTTGATGCCGATGGTTGTGCCGCCGCCTGGACGATTCTCGATCACGAACGCCTGGCCGAGCTTCTTCGACACTTGGTCGAGCACGACCCGGGCGACCATGTCATTGGCATTGCCGGCTGTGAAAGGACTGACCACCGTCACGGTCCGGGTCGGCCAGGTTTGTGACAGCGCCGCCGACGTGCCGGCAGCCGACAGGCCAAACGCCAGCGCGATGCGCAATATGAAACGTGAGCTCATCTGTTCCTCTCCCTATGCTTTGTAGGACTTGCAAAGCCCTATCCGCTTCGTGCGCCGGCATCTTGCTGTTGATTGTCATAGCGGGTCAGGATGCGGCTTTCCGTCAGTTCCGACAAGCTCATTTGCGCGCCATGGCGTTTGCCCAAGCAGCTCCGCCGGCCTGTGCGGGCGTCCGTACCGCACCTGGGCGGACCGAAAAAGCCGCCGGGAGGGCACCTCACCAACATCTTTCGTCCCCACTTTCGCCCCGCCAGGACCCAAGCTTTCGGCACGGGCCGGGCGTCAGGGAGAATCAGAATGTCGCGAGCTGCCGGAGCCTGCACGATCGTTGCCGGTCTCATCCTGTTGCCCCTGCCCGCCCACGCCGACAAGCCGCTGATGCTCGATGCCCGGCTCAGCCAGCAGGTAATGAAGGCCGGCGAGACGCAACGGAACTTTCTGCGCGTCGTCGTCGGCGGCTGCGAACGCCAGAGCACCAACCGCACGCCGGTGAATGTCGCCTTCGTCATCGACCGCTCGGGCTCGATGCAGGGCACGCGTATCGCTCAGGCGCGCGAAGCGGCCATCGTGGCGCTTCGGCGGCTCAATCAGGACGACATCGCCGCGGTTGTCATCTTCGACGACCATATCGACACGCTGGTGCCGGCGCAGAAAGTGACCGACCACGCGCTCTTTGCTGACCGCATCCACCGGGTGGGCCCGCGCGGAAGCACCGCGATCCACAGCGGCGTGATGCAAGGCGCGAGCGAAGTCCGCACCCACAAGGACAACCGGAGACTCAATCGCGTCGTGCTCTTGTCGGACGGACTGGCCAATGTCGGCCCGCGTTCACCGGCCGAGTTCGAAACGCTCGGCCGCGCGCTGCTGGCCGAAGGCATTTCCGTCAGCACTATCGGTCTCGGCCTCGGCTACAACGAAGACCTGATGCTGAAGCTTGCCCGCGCCAGCGACGGCAATCATGCCTTTGCCGGTGAAGCCACAGACCTGATCCAGATCTTCAACCGGGAATTCAACGATGTGCTGTCCTCCTGCGCGCAGATGGTTTCGATCGACGTCGAGATGCGCCCGGGCATCCGCGTGGTGCGTGCCTTGAGCCGCGACGGCAATGTCGAGGGGCAGCGCGCAACATTTCGAATGAATCAGGTCTATCAGGCGACCGAACACTACGTGCTGCAGGAGGTCGAGATCGATAAGGCCATTGCCGAAGCCGACAAGGAAGACAGCAAGGATCTCGGCCGTGTGCGGGTCGCGTATACCTCGCCGCAAGACGGGTCCCGGCACACGCTCGATTCCAATATCCGCGGCGCGTTCAGCGCCTCGGCGAGCGCGGTCAGCGCGAGCCGTGACGTCCGCGTGCTGGAATCCGTCGTCGAGCAATCCACCCGCGAGCGAACCACCGTAGCGATCAAGCTCCGCGACCAGGGCAAGGTCGAGGAAGCGCAGGCGCTGTTCCGGCAGAACCACGCGGAAGTCACGGCCTATATGACCGCCGTCGTAAAGCCATCGGAACGGATGCAGCAATTGATGACCGAGTACGGCGCCATCGCAAATGCGCCTGCCGCCGCGGCTCCCGCTGCCTGGAACCGGCAGCGTAAGATGCTGCGGGAGATGGATGCCGCGCAGGCGGGTGCAAGCGTGCGCTACTAACGCGTTACGATCGCCCGCGCCAACCGGAGAAACAACGTCAGCGCGTTGTTGCCCTCGACGCCGCGGCGGGTCGCGGCGTCCCAGCCGGCGAACGCGGGGAACCCGGCGATCAGTTTCTTGATGTCCTGCGGCGACGTGCGATGCCGGGAGAACGAAAAATCGCTGCCGAACGGCGCCCGCGGACGGATTCTTCATAAAGCTCAGCTTTGAATCCCACGAGCAGCCGGTCGTGGCCGAGATCAAGCACCGGCCGCTTGATGAGCGAAGGCTGCGCGAGCATCAGCGCGATGGCCTTGCGCGCATCGATCGCCTGCTTGTCCTTGTCGGGCAACTTGCGGAAGGTCGTCCCGGTGCGGTTCAACAGGACCCCCCAGCCGACGTTTCTCGCCCAGCGCTCCAGCCGCTCGCGCTCGATTCCGGCAGCCTTGTAGTCGTGAAAGGTGTAGGCCACGCCATGACTATCCAGCCACGCGCGCGCCCTCTTCATGGTGTCGCAGTTTTTGATGCCGTAGATGGTGATGGTCAACTCAGGAGCCCTTGCGATTGATCATAGAAACAATGCTCCTCAGCTCCGGGAGCGAGCGGGTTGCAATCTTCCACATGATGAAGTCGTCGATGCGCTCATAAAGGTGGCGCAGAAGATTACAGATGCTGCGATTTCCTGCCAAGGTTACTGGGAAACTCTGCCTTCCACTCCGCAGGAATTGCCGGGCTTGGTTCGGGGATGATCTCGACGCAGCGTCCAACCGCTCGCCGCAGCTTTAGGTCGCGCTGATACGAGAGCAGATCGATACCCTCATCATCTCAGCGATTATGTCGAAGATGCGGCGTTTTATCACCTAGAAGACCCGGATGGCCTCGCCTTCGATCCGTGGCCGCAACGAGGGATGCAGGCCGTCACACGTCGTGAGATCGGCAGTCCTCCCGACGGATTTGCGACGGGCGCTCGCGCATCCGGATCAGCTCGACAAAGCCCGGGTGAGGCAATGCGTCAATCGTGTCGCCGCTACTCCCGAGATTGGAATACTTCGCTCTCGCTGCCGGTCGCCAACCAAGGCTGACGCAGAGGGGCCGGGATCGGACAAGCACGGTTAAAAATGAACCGCATCTGACCGGCTGCGCAGGCGCCCGGACAATCGGCCAAAATTCAGTTACCCATCTGAACGTTCAAATAGGACCGGTTTCTTTCGTCTTATGCAAACTTTATCAGGCAATCATCGAACGTTCCCAAATTGCTTGCGAGGGAGAATACGATGTCGATCCGTATCTATGGAACGTTAGCCGGCGCTGCTGCGCTGATGGCGTTGGTTTGCCCCGAGCCTGCGCACGCGCTGAGCATGCGGGAGTGCAGCGTAAAGTATAAGGCCGCGCAGTCGGCGGGAGCGCTGCGCGGCATGAAGTGGAGGGACTTCCGCAGGGCCGAATGTGGAGCCGACGCGAGCGCTGCTCCGGCTGCCAACACGGGAGCCGCTCCTACGACCGCGCCGGCAACGCCCCGAAGTGCCGCCCCCTCCCCTGCCGGCAATGCTGTGTTCCCAACGGCTGTCTCGTCAAAATATTCCAATGAATCAGCCGGCAAAGCCCGCATGCACACATGCCTCGACCAGTATAGGGCCAACAAGGCCGACGGCGGAAACGGCGATCTCAGGTGGATTCAAAAGGGCGGCGGCTACTACAGTGTGTGCAACAGGCGGCTGAAGGGCGGATGAGGACTCCGAACTGGAGAGCTGCTCATGTCCACCGCGGCCGCTCCATAGAAGCGACCGCAATCTCAGACCCCGTCTGATTCGAAGCATAAACTCTTGGCGGGGATTTCGTTCTGTTCGTCAAAAGGAGCTCCACATGGGACTGTTGAACGATGTTCTGGGCAAGAGCGTGCCGGACGGCAATATTGCCAAACCCTTGATGATCGCTCTTGGTGCGCTCCTCGTCAGCAAGATGATGAGTCATGGCGGCGCCGGGACCGAGCCGACGATCCAACCATCCGCACCTCAGGCCGGTAGCGCCGGTTCACCGGACGGCGGGCTGCTTGGCGGCCTGGGCGGTCTCCTCGAGAAGCTGCAGAGTGCCGGGCATGGCGATAAAGTGAATTCTTGGGTCGGGCCGGGTCAGAACAAGCCGATCGATCCCGGGCAACTGGGCGCGGCCCTCGGTCAGAAAACCGTCAGCCAAGCGGCACAGCAGGCCGGCATCAACGAGCAGAAACTTCTGTCGCAGTTGGCGAAGAACCTCCCGGGGATCGTCGACAAGCTGACCGCGAATGGGAGCATTCCGAGTCTGCAGCAAGTCGCCGCCGCCCTCACGCAGAAGTAGGGGTCGGACGCAGCGCCGACGGAGCGTGAATGCAAGCCGTTCATTCTACGGGTTGCTGTTCGGCCGAGCTATATACTTAGCACCGGCGAATGGTTCCAGAAGGAGTAATGGTCATGTCGATCTTGGGATGGATCCTGCTTGGTTTAGTTGCAGGTTTTCTCGGCAGTAAGATCGTGAACAAGAGCGGTCAAGGAATGCTGCTCGACATTGTTCTGGGAATAGTCGGTGCTGTCGCGGGCGGTTTCCTGTTCAGTCTCTTTGGTGCAAGCGGAATCACCGGCTTCAATATCTACAGCCTGATCGTTGCCGTGATCGGTTCGATCGCGGTGCTTTGGCTCTATCATGCGACAATCGGGCGGCGCACAATCTGATATGCCCGCCTGATATGCCCGCATATCCGAACGCCAATGCCCCGACCACAGAACCAACCACGGTAGAACGTCCGCTAGACCATGGAGCATTATTCTTGCCGCATCGTCCATATCTGAGGCCAGGATTCCTGGGGCCAGGACCGGTGCGCTCGCCATACTTTGATCCTCCAGACTGGCATTGCTCCCCAGGTTGGCCGAGATGAAAAACACTCGATCCTACCGCGGAGCAATCCTCGCGGGTCTTGCTGTGCTTGCTACATGTTCCGCTCTCGTTTTCTTCCGCGGCGGTGACAGTGACAGTTTCTACGACGCTTCCGCGATGGACCTGTCTGGCGATCCGGGCAGCGTCATTCGCTCGGAACCGATTCACGCTTTCGCCGGTGCAAAGGCTTGGCGTGTCCTCTACCGCTCAACCGGATTGAACGGCGAGCCGACTGCCGTTTCGGGTGTCATGGTGGCCCCAGATATGGCCCCGCCGGTCGGCGGTTATCCTGTCGTGGCCTGGGCGCATCCGACGACCGGCGTGGCGCGCAAATGTGCTCCATCACTCGATTCTGGGGTTCTCAAAACAATCCCCGGCCTTGATGCGTTGGTGAAGCAAGGTTTTGTCGTCACGGCGACCGACTATGCCGGCCTCGGCACCGGGGGAGTTCACCCTTACCTGGTTGGGTTAAGTGCAGGCCGCTCCGTTCTCGACTCGGTTCGGGCCGCGCGCTCGCTAACCAACGCAAGAAACCAGTTCGCCGTCTGGGGCCATTCGCAGGGCGGTCATGCCGCGTTGTGGACCGGTCAACTGGCATCCGGCTACGCGCTGGACCTGAAGATTGTCGGGGTTGCCGCCGCTGCTCCGGCAAGCGAGCTCGCCTCCTTGGTCGACGACGATCTGACCACGCCTGCCGGGCAGGCTTTCACGGCACTTGCACTGCTGTCGTGGTCACGCATCTACGGCACGGCACTTGATACAATCATCGCTGCAGACGCCCTCACGCCGGTCGGCTGGATCGGCGCGGAATGCATGACCAACCGCATCGATCTTCTTATCGACGATATTGCAGTTCGCACTCTCAAGAAGCGCTTTTTAAGAGCTGATCCGGTTAACACCGAACCGTGGAAGAACTTCATCATTCGGAATACGCCGGCTCAACTGCCGCCAAATGTGCCGCTATTAATCGCCCAGGGTCGTCAAGACTCGGTGGTCCCCCCTTCCGTCACTCATGATTTCGCGACGAAGCTCTGCCAGAATGGCAGCGCTGTGCAGGTCACCGAGATGAATGCGGACCATCTCAGCGTTACCTCGCTCAGCGCTGGACCTGTGGTCGAATGGATCGCTGATCGATTCGCCGGCAAACCCGCGCCAAGCACCTGCACGAAAAACTAGCGAGGCAATATCGCGACCAATAGGCCTTAACCATCCCGCTGCGCTCGACGGGCAACAAACACGATATCGTTCTGGCGCTCAACACAGCTCCGGTCAGTGACCCTGCTCATGTCTCAATTGTCAAAGACCACATCCGCATTGCCATCGCAACCATTTCGATCATTGCCCGCGGGCAGCGCTGACCATGGTATGGCGCCATGGCCTTGGGTTTTATCGGCGTGCTGACGGGCGGGTACGCTTATGTTGACGCGCGGCCGTTTCGCGCTCAATCTGTAAGCGGTCTCGCCTGATTGCTTCTGCTGACCTTTCCGTCCCTCCAAGAATAGCTCGCCCAGCAAGCTTTCTCGCGGTTCGAGAGCTTGCAATTCGAGCTGTTCACCCAGACTTCGACTTTCGTGCCGTCCGACCGCTGCGACAGTGTCGGCTGACCGCCAAGGACCATGATCGGTTCCTGATAGTTGTTGCCGGAGACGGCGATGGCGATCTGGCATCCGCCATTTCCGCAAAACGCCGTCGCGGCAGCGCTGCACTGCAAGTTCTGTGGATTCAGGACATAGTCGGTCTTGCCATCGCCGTCGAAATCACCCGTCATGATTTTGGGGCGGTCTGCTCCGGCGGCGAGGGCACCACCCAGTTTACGACACTGGTCCGTATAGCCAGTGATGATCGCTTCAACGGGCGCTGGTAGCGCTGATGGGGGGACGGCAGCAGCCTCGCTCTCCTGTTGCCGTACAGCTTTCATCGCTCTCTCGAAGTCGTCCCGCAGCGCCTTGATCCGGGCGTGATAGATTCGGCGCAAGCAGGCGGCGTCGCTGCCACATGCAGCCCGTCTTTTTAGAAAATCGTCCGCATCATCGTACCGCACGCCGTTTGTCCCCATATACATCGGTACACGACGATAGGCGAACCAGAGCGCGCCCATTTCAGTGTCACGTTCCGACAGATCGCGATGTTTGCAAATCGCAATCTCATCTGCCTCGCGTGCTTGAGTGCAGTCGAAACTGGCCGCTTGGACTGACATCGCAAAACCGGGAACCAAGAGAGCAGTAAACGCCCAAAGGATACGACACATGATTTCAGCTCACCTTTCTGTCGCCACAGGCCCTGCAACACGGCGATAATATGCACTTTTCATCAAGAACGCGGGCCGCGCGCGAAAGGCGCGATCGCAATACAGAGAACGTCGGCGCAACGCATTCGGTAAACCTTTACGCAACCGGCTGTCGACGTATCGACGGCATCCACCCCGAAAACGCAAAAGAAAGATGAACGAGTTGCCTAGAAAGCCGGGTATGTCGTGATAGAAAGGCAAGTATAATTTCGACAGTAAGGTGGCTCGCACAGAAGGCGGAGGCCGAATGATCGATCCACTTCTATGAATCAGATTACAGTCTAATTCAGCTTATTCGTTCGATCCACAATATCTAAGCTTGTCAAACGCGCGCGTCAGGTATTGTCAGGTGAGTTGGCTTTCCGCTACCGAAAAGCCTGCCCACTTGAACTTGAGGCCGTCATGACTGCATGCATTTCCCGAAGTCGTGCCGCATTCGCGGCTGTTTTCTTGGGCCTCGCGCTCTCGGGCTGCGGCTATAACGCTATTCCGACCTTGGAGGAGCAAGCCAAGGCGAAGTGGGCGGATGTCCAGAACAACTACCAACGCCGGACAGATCTCATCCCCAATCTCATCGCCACTGTGCAGGGCTACGCCAAACAGGAAAAGGACGTACTGACCGCCGTGGTCGAGGCGCGCGCCAAGGCGACACAGGTGAAGGTCGACGCTTCCCAACTGACCGATCCGGAGAAGCTGAAGCAATTCCAGGACGCGCAAAGCCACCTGTCCGGCGCGCTCGGGCGCCTGCTTGCGATCAGCGAGAACTATCCCGACCTCAAATCGAACCAGAACTTCCTGGCGCTCCAGTCGCAACTTGAGGGCACCGAGAATCGCATCGCGGTGGCGCGCCGCGACTACATAGAGGGGGTGCGGGCCTATAACACCGAACTCAAGACCTTCCCCGGACTGTTCTGGGCCTCAACCTTCTTCCGCTCCAACAAGCCGATGGCGGAGTTCGCGGCGAGCGACAGCGCACAGACGCCACCGCAGGTCAAATTCTAGGGCATGACTCCGAGAAGTTGCTGGCTTTTCGGACAAGGTCATGCAGACCAACGAGCGAGAGCATGATCCGATTCTGACCGAACGGGCCATGCTTGAGCACGCTGCCGCGATCGAGGGCGCTAAAATGATTGCAGGCCGCCGCTCCTCTCCCCTCGAATCGGGGGCGGCGCATTTTTTTATCGTCGCGCTCGCATTGCTGTACGCCGGCCTTGCGGCCTTTGCCGTCACCTTTCCCCCGCTCACGGGCCGCATCGTCGATCAGGCCAATATCATCCCGGCTTCGACGCGCGCCGCCATCGAACCAAAGCTCGCCGAGCTCGAAGCCAAGTCCGGCATCCAACTCGTCGTCGCCACGGTAACTTCGCTTGAAGGGCAGGAGATCGAACCCTACGCCAACGAGCTTTTCCGCACCTGGAAACTTGGTGAGGCGCAAAAGAACAACGGGGTGCTCCTGCTCGTCGCACCGAACGAGCGGCGGATACGCATCGAGGTCGGATATGGGCTGGAAGGCACGCTCACCGATGCGTTGTCGAAGATCATCATCACCAACGCCATGGCACCGCGCTTCAAAGCCGGTGATTTCGGCGACGGCATCCAACGCGGCGTCGACGACATTATCGCGGTGCTGACGACCGACGCCTCGGAATGGCAACAGCGTCCGTCACTGCGGTTGGACAACCAACAGACTACCGATCCCCTGAGTTGGTTCTTAGTCGCGGGGCTGATCGCCCTGGTAACGCTACTGGTCGTGTCGCCGGGCTTCCGCTGGCTCTTCCTCAACGTCGTGCTGAACATCCTGTTCAATTCCGGCGGCAGAGGGGGCTCATTGGGAGGACGTTGGGGCGGTGGTGGTTTTTCGGGCAGAGGAGGATCGTCGGGCGGTGGCGGGGCTTCGGGGAGCTGGTGATGAGCATTTCAGCAGAGGATCGGGAACGCATTTCGCTCGCCATTCGCAGCGCCGAGACGAAGACCTCGGGTGAGATCGTCTGCGTGCTGGCCCAATCCTCGTCCGATGCCAAGGCGCTTCCCATCTTCATCGCGGCCCTTGTCGCGCTCGCGTTGCCCTGGCTTCTCGTGGCGCTCACGGCGATGCCGGTCCAGCGGATTTTCTTGCTTCAGATCCTCGTATTCGTCGCGCTGACCGTGCTGCTCTGCTTGCCACGCGTGCGCGTCGCGCTCATGCCGCGCGCGGCACGCCGCGCCGTCGCCCATCGTGTCGCTATGGAGCAGTTCGTCATCCGGGGCCTCACACGCAAAAAGGACCGCACCGGTATCCTGATTTTCGTCTCGCTTGCAGAGCGCTATGCGCGTATCGTTGCCGACGATGGCATCGCGGCTCGCGTACCGCAGCCGGAATGGCGGGGCGCCGTTGACGCGCTGGTCGTACACATGCACGATGGACGCGTCGCCGACGGGTTCATCAGCGCGATTGACATCTGTGCAACCATCCTCGCGACCCACTTCCCCCACACAGAGACGAGCCGCGATGAACTGCCCGACCGCGTGTATGTGATCTGAGCTTCGATCACACTAAGTCCCCGACCAGCCAAACAATGTCTCCAGGATGTGCTCCCCACGGAGCTTCCTGCTGGCTCAGGCAACGTATCAGGTCGAGAAGGTCGCGGGGCGCCGGGCCGAGATCTTGCGTGAAGCGGCAAACGCTGCAGACGCAAACTCAACTGGCGCGGCCAGGCAAATCAGTTGTCGAAGATGGCGCTCCCGCGCGGGGAGCCGCACCGTATTCTAGCGCGCATTTGGGGCTCCCTAGGGGAAGAGGGCGGCGTCCTGGACCGCTGGACGAAGGGAGCTGCGGCGATTTCGTCACAGCACTTTCAACTTTATTATCGGTCAACTTTATAAATATTACCAACGTATTACTTCTTATATCTACTCCACATAGGCGCTTATCTATTTACGATTGCGCCTCGCCAGTCAATTTAATCTTACACCTTACGCCGACATGATCCACAAGAACTGCCGTGGACCGGACGAAGCCGTCCCCCAAGACGACCCGCCGATGCCAAGGACGTGTGTGATGCATAGGAGAGACTCATGTCGCTGTTCGACAATATCATCGACGATGTCGCGACCCGATTTGGGCTCGGTGCCAAAGCAGGCCCGCTGCTGCGCGAACTCCTGCTGCTCATGACCGGTTCGCCGGGCGGAATCGGCGGCTTCATCGACAAGTTCAAGTCAGCTGGTCTCTCTGGCGAAGCAAGTGGATGGCTCGGCAACCCCTATGGCACCGCTCTGTCGTCATCGCAGGTCGAGCAGGCCCTCGGCGGCAAGACCGTCGATACGATCGCGAAGAAGGTCGGCCTCACCGGCGCCGCCGCGTCCGCAGCCATCGGCTATCTCGCACCGAAAGTGATCGGCCAGCTGACGCCGGACGGGGTCGTCGGACCGGGTATTCCGAGCTCGGTCTCGGACTTTCTGCGCTCGTCAACCCAGGCAGGCACGGTCCGTCCGGAGCAGACAATGCCCTATGGCGCCGGAGCCGCAAGAGCATCCGCGGGCCCAGGACGATGGATAGCTCCGTTGCTGGCATTGCTCGCGCTGGGCGGAATTGGCTGGTACTTCCTTGGCAATCAAACGCGGGCGCCCGTCGCGATAACGTCCGCGCCAGTTACGACAACGCCCGCGTCGGTCGTACCGTCGCGGCTGGCAATCAGCAATGACAATGGCGTCGTCACCTTCTCCGGTACGGTCCGCGATCAAGCAGCCCGCACCTCAATCATCGACTCGCTGAATGGCGTGTTCGGCAGCAATGCGGTCAAAGGGGATATCGTCGTAGATCCCAACGCCGCGTCGACGCCGTGGCTCGCCAATCTGCGTAGCGCGCTCGAGCAATTCAAGATGCCCGGTCTACAGGCCGTGTTCGACGGCAACTCGCTCAATCTCGGCGGAACTGTCGGTGATGCGGACCGCGATCGCCTCCTCACCTCGCTTAAGTCGACCTTCGGTTCCTCCGGCCTGACATTCGCCGCGGCGGATCGCATGTCGAGCCTCGTTTCCGACGCAACCAACAAAGCAACAGCCGCGCTCGCCGCGCTGGGCACGGGATTTCGAACAACGGCCCTGCTCGACATCCTCAACAAATCCATCATCAACTTCCCGACGGGTAACGCCGAGATTCCGGCGGTGAGCCGGGCGCTGCTGCAACAGGCGGCAACGCCATTCAAGCAACTCCCGGCCGGCACGGTCGTTGAGATCGGCGGCTACACCGACAACACGGGCGATCCAACCGCCAATCTGCAGCTGTCGCAACATCGCGCCGACGCTGTGAGAAACGCGTTGATTCAGTCCGGCGTGAATCCCGGCATGCTGGTGGCGAAGGGCTACGGCAGCGCCAATCCGGTGGCGAGCAACGACACCGCGGAAGGCCGCTTCCAGAATCGTCGCATCGCATACCAGGTCTCAGACCGTAGTCGAGTGACTGAAGGATCGGGGAGGTGACAAACAGCACCGCTAAAGGACCTTCGACATCAATAGCTTGTTATCGAAGATGGTGCGTCCTGGGGGTGCCGGATGAAATCGGACCAACGTTTCATCGGTCGGGCTATCCTGTATCTCCTCCTGCCCCTGCTCGATTTTCGCGGTTCAGAAATGGTTACAGTATTGCTATCTTAGGTGCTGCAAGTTCGCACGTAGGTCACGTATGATCCCATAGTCGCAGTGACCGAGTGTGATTTTCCCGCACGCACTCTCAGACACTCCAGTTGCACTGAAGGAGGACGTGCAACGCAATTTTCATTATCAGGCTGGCAGATTGCGTGCTCGGACAGAGCCGACGACATTCGTGACTCAAGCCCTTGCCCATCGACCGCACCGAACGGCAACCGCTTTGGCGGTCGCCGTGATGCTCAGCGGCTGCGGTCTAAGCGACGCCCCCATCATCAGCCCGAAAGGCCCTATTGCGCTGGCCGAGCGCGACCTCCTGTTCACCGCCACCGCCGTGATGCTGCTCGTGATCATTCCGGTCATCGTGATGACGTTCCTGTTTGCCTGGCGCTACCGGGCGTCGAACATGAAAGCGCGTTACGCTCCGAACTGGTCGTTCTCCATTCCTCTCGAGGCCACCGTCTGGCTCATTCCGGCCGCGATCGTGATGGCGCTTGGCCACCTCCTGTGGAATGCCACACACAAGCTCGATCCGTACAAGCGACTAGACTCCGCCGCTGCACCGTTCGAGGTTCAGGTCGTCGCGCAAGACTGGAAGTGGCTGTTCATCTATCCCGAACAGCGGATCGCGTCGGTCAATGAACTGGCATTCCCCAGCGGCCGACCGCTCAGCCTGAAGATCACGTCCGACACGGTGATGAACTCGTTCTTCATTCCAGCGCTGGGCGGACAGATCTACGCGATGGCCGGGATGCAGGCGCGACTGCATCTGCTTGCGGACCAGCCGGGGCGGTTCACCGGCCGCAATACGCAGTACAGCGGTGACGGATTCGCGGATCAGCACTTCGAGGCGATTGCTGCATCGAAGCCGGACTTCGAGAACTGGATCGCGAAGGTCAGACAATCGCAAGACACGTTGGATGCAGCCGCCTATCGCGCGCTCGCCGCGCCGAGCATCGCGCATCCGGTGACCTACTATTCCTCGGTTGCGCCCAACCTGTTCGAGACGATCCTCGCGAAATACAGGGGCCACAAAGCACGCGACCATCAGCAGGCCGCCGAAGCGGCCAACCGGAAATTCTGATGCTCGGGAAGCTCACCATCGACGCGCTGCCGTTCTACAGCTGGGTCGCCATGGGCGGCGCTGTCGTCACGGTGCTTGGCGGGCTTGCGGTCGCCGCGACGATCATGCGGCTCGGCGTGCGCTACACGTGGAGCGAATGGCTCACCACCGTCGACCACAAGCGCATTGGCATCATGTACATCATGCTGGCGCTGGTGATGCTGCTCCGCGGCTTCGCCGACGCGATCATGATGCGCGCCCAGCAAGCGGTCGCGTTTAACTCCGACGGCTACTTGCCGCCGGACCACTTCGACCAGATCTTCAGCTCGCACGGCACCATCATGATCTTCTTCATGGCGATGCCGTTCCTGAGCGGACTGATGAATCTCGTGGTGCCGCAGCAGATCGGCGCGCGCGACGTGGCGTTCCCGTTCATGAACTCGGTCAGCCTATGGCTGAGTGCCGCCGGCGCCGGCCTTGTGCTGATCTCGCTCGTGATCGGCACCTTCTCGACGGCCGGCTGGACCGGCTATCCGCCCTATTCGGGCCTCGAATACAGCCCGGACGTCGGCGTCGACTACTGGATATGGGCGGTGCTGATCGCCGGCGTCGGCTCGACGCTCACCGGCATCAATTTCATCGTGACGATCCTGAAGCGGCGTGCGCCGGGCATGACCCTGATGCGCATGCCCTTGTTTACGTGGACCGCGTTCTGCACCAGCGTGCTGATGACCTTCGCGTTCCCTGCCCTCACGGTCGCGTGCGCACTGCTCGCACTCGACCGCACCTTCGGCATGCACTTCTTCACGAATACCGGGGGCGGCAACCCGATGAACTACATCAACCTGTTCTGGATGTGGGGCCATCCGGAAGTCTACATCCTGATCTTGCCGGCCTTCGGCATTTTCTCGGAAGTGGTCGCCACGTTCAGCCGCAAGCGGCTGTTCGGCTACGCGTCGCTGGTCCTGGCGACGGCATCCATTGCCATCCTCTCGTTCACGGTATGGCTGCATCATTTCTTCACGATGGGCGCGGGCGCCAACGTCAATGCCGTGTTCGGGATCGCAACCATGGTGATCGCGGTTCCGACCGGGGTGAAAGTGTTCGACTGGCTGTTCACGATGTTTCGCGGCCGCATCGAGTTTCACCCATCGATGCTGTGGACGCTCGGCTTCATCGTCAGCTTCGTGATCGGCGGCATGACCGGCGTGCTTCTCGCCCTGCCCCCCGCCGATTATCTCATGCACAACTCTGTTTTCCTCGTTGCGCACTTCCACAACATGATCATTCCCGGCGTGCTGTTCGGCTATTTCGCCGGTTACATGTACTGGTTCCCGAAGGCGTTCGGCTTCAAGCTGAACGAGCAGTGGGGAAAGCGGTCGTTCTGGTGCTGGGTCATCGGGTTCTATCTCGCATTCATGCCGCTCTACGTGCTGGGCTTCATGGGCATGCCGCGCCGGATGGAGCACTATAACGCGCCCGAATGGCAGCCCTACCTAATCGTCGCGATGCTGGGCGTGTGCATCATCCTGCTCGGGATCGTCTGCATGATCGTCCAGATCATGGTCAGCATCCGGCAACGAAACAAGGCGCTGGATCTCACCGGCGACCCGTGGAACGGCCGTACTCTCGAGTGGCTGACCTCTTCGCCGGCGGCGCCATACAATTTCGCGGTGCTGCCGGAGGTGTGCGATCGCGACGCTTTCCACGACATGAAGGTACACGGCATCGCATACCGCAGACCGGCGCGATATGAAGACATCGAGATGCCGAAGAGTACGGCCGCCGGTGTCCTGCTCGGCGCGTTCGCGTTCCTGCTCGGCTTTGCCATGATCTGGCACATTTGGTGGCTGGCCATTGCGAGCGCGCTGGCGGCCGCGGCCACCTTGATTGCGCGCGGCTGCAACGACGATACCGAGTATGTCCTGCCGGCCAGCGAAGTGCAGCGGATTGAGGACGGGCGCTATGAGGTGATGGCGAGCATCGTTCGCGCGGGTGCGACGGAGGGCGAGCCGGTCGCGGCAAGGAAGCCCTCGCTGGAGCGCGCGACATGAACCTGCCGGCCGTCATTCCAGCGCTTCCGCACGCGGATCGAGCCGAGGCTTACGAGCAGAGGGCTTTCGGCTTCTGGCTCTATCTGATGAGCGACGCGCTCATCTTCGCCCTGCTGTTCGCGACCTATGTGGTGATGGCGCCCAATACCGACGGCGGCCCGACCGGGCAGACCTTGTTCAGCCTTTCGCGGGCATTCGTCGAGACGCTGTTGCTGCTATTCAGCAGTGCTGCCTTCGGTGTTGCGGCTGTGGCGATGGCGGCCGGCAAGAAAGCTGAGGTCCTAAGGTGGCTTCTCGTTACGTTCATCCTTGGCCTCGCCTTCGTCGCCATGGAGATCGATGAATTTCGCGGCATGGTGCTCGCCGGCGCCGGACCGGACCGCAGCGGGTTCCTCTCGGCATTCTTCACGCTGGTCGGCACGCACGGACTGCACGTGAGCGCGGGCCTGATCTGGATCCTGGTGATGATCGGCCAGATAGCGGTCAAGGGCCTGACGGCGCCGGTCGCTTCGCGGCTGTCGCGCCTCGGGCTGTTCTGGCATTTCCTCGACATCGTCTGGGTCGGCATCTTCTCCGTCGTGTATCTGCCCGGAGTTATGTGAACATGCAGCACGAAAACGCCGAGACCGGTCACGGACTGAGTCCCTACATCACGGGCTTGGTGCTGGCGCTGATCCTGACGGCGATTCCCTTCGCGCTGGTTGCGACGGGCCTGTTGCCGAAGCCGGCCACGCTGAGCGCCATCATGGCCGCTGCCGTGGTGCAGATCCTCGTGCACCTACGCTATTTCCTGCACCTCGATCTGAAATCCACTCCGCGCGAAAACCTGTTGGCGCTCCTGTTCGCGGCCGTCCTCATTTTCTTCATGGTCGGCGGCACATTCTGGATCATGGTCGACCTGCACCACAGGATGATGATGTAGCGTCCGTCCGCGGAACATCGAGAGGCTTTTTTGCCACGTCGCCAGACAGGCGCAAGGCGAACAGCACTGTCCGGTTCGTTCCTGCTTGCGAGGTCGAAGTTGTGCGCGCGCCCTGCAGGCACAATACGTACCAATCTAGATAACTATCCTTCAACAAAGCCGATCTGGAATTTTCAATTCTGCCGACCTGTTTCATGCACTGTTAATTCGATCGCCGAATACTTCCCGTGATCTCGGGAGCTTCTGACCGAAGGAAGCACGCGAGTCCATTCGCGAAATGCGGACCATGAGGCGGTGTCGCGAGGAGAGGTCATGCGAAGCATCTCGCGCAGGCGCTTCCTTCAAACCGGTGCCGCGGCAGGCGTGGCCCTCAATGTCACCCTGCTGCCGCCGTCCGCTCACGCACGACTGATCGAAACCCCGCCCCGCCCCGGCAAGGACTGGCTTACCGCCGACGACAGGCCGAGATACCGGCTCGACGCGCTTGCCAAGGTCACCGGAGCAAAGACGTTCTCACGCGACTACCGCGCCCGCGATCTCGCGGGCTGGCCGCCGGAGCAATCCCACGCATTCCTGATCCGCGCGACCAAGGCCGACCACCTGTTCGAGGGGATCGATCTTTCGGCCTTGGGCGACGATCTTAGGCCCGACCGCGTGGTGATGCACGAGGATCTCGTGGCCGATGGCGTCGCCATGCCGGAGCCTGGCTTCTACGGAACCCTTTTCCTCGTGCCTCGAGGCCAGACCCCACAGCTACTCGGCCAACCGGTTGCGCTGCTCGTCTATCGCGACTTCGCCCGCTTCGACGTAGCGAAGCGCCGCATTCACTTCGACGATACGGTCGTCCGTTACGGCAAGCAGACGCCGTACAACCATCCGCCCCATTACGGCGCAGCGCGCTACGTTCGCATCGATGGCGGCTCGCCCGACGCGGACGATCGCTATTCGGCCTTCAAGGACACCGCTATCTTCGGGAGTTTCAAGGGCGATGACGTGGTGTGGCCCGCTGCCGGCGAAGGCGATGCCGCGGCGCGCGGCATGCAAGCGGCTGCGGAGATCGAAACGGAAATTGCGGCCACGGACGACGACGCGCTCGTGCTGAGGCGCAACTATGTCTCTCAATCGATCGATGCTTCCGCGATGGAGGCGGATAATGGGAACGTCTGGTACGACGCGACCGCAAACGTGCTGCACACGATGATCGCGACCCAGGCACCCTACAAGATGGCAGAGCTCGCGGCGGAGCTCGTTTCGAAATCGAAATATCCTCTCAAGGAAGTCGATTTCAAGGTTGGGTACACGGTCGGCTACGGAACGAAGGACCACCACGTATTCCCGTTCTTCTGCGTAATGGCGGGGCTCTACGGCGACGGACAGCCGGTCCGGCTCGCCAATGATCGCTACGAGCAGTTTCAGATGGGCTTGAAGCGCCACGCGTTCTGGATGGACAACACGCTTGTCGTCGACCGCGCCAGCGGCAAGTTCCGCGCCATGGCCGGGCGCTTCAAGACGGATGGCGGCGGCCGGAAAAACTATTCGTTCGACGTCGCCATGGTGGGCGCAACGGCGGCGCAGTCTGTCTACTATCTGCCGAAGAGCGACTTCTCCGTCGCCGCCTTTGCCTCGCCAGCGGTGGAGGCCGGGTCGATGCGGGGCTATGGCACGCTGCAGACCATGTCGGCCACGGAGATGATGGTCGACGAGGCGGCGGAGCTTCTCGGCATCGACCCTATCGAACTGCGCCTGAGAAATGTCTTCCGCTCGGGTATGAAGAACACGCAAGGCGCCATTCCCGCCGGAGCGCTGCGCAACGAAGAAATTCTCACCAAGGCAAAAGCCCACCCGCTGTGGACGGAACGGGCAGCTAAGAAGAAAGCGTTCGAGGCGGCCAATCCCGGCAAGAAGTACGGGGTCGGCTATGGCCACGTGCAGAAGGATTATGGCGACGGCGCGGAGGCGGCGGTTGCTTCCATCGAGTTCGATCCGGACGGACGCGTCACGCTCCGCCATGTGGCCCACGAGATGGGACCGGGGCCCACGACTTCGCAGCCGATCATGGCCGGCGAAATCCTGGGCCGCGTGCCGGACCACACGGAGTTCGGCATCGTGCGCTGGCCGCAACTGCCGCTCGAGACCACGGACGAGCCCTATACGATGAGCCAGGACGAGGAGGACCGGCGCAAGACAAACCCGCGCTGGACTCCGCGCTTCACCGCGGCGATCTCTGCCTCGAACAGCGTCTACTTTCTCGGCCACGCAACGCGCGAGGCGGCGCGCGCGCTTGTCGATTTTGCCGTCTGGCCGGCTGCGAAATCTCTCTGGTCGCGCGGTATCGCTGGCGGGATGCTCGCCTCCTACGAGGTGCGTCGGGAGAATCTCCGGCTTGCGGGCGGCAAGGTCGACGCCGGCGGCCTTCCGACTCTAACCTTCGAGGACGTAGCCGCCGAGGCGCATCGCCTGGGGCTGGTCACCGGCGTGACCGTCCACACGTTCAATCGCTGGCAATGGGCCGAAGCCGAGTTCGATGTGCCGGGCTTGAGTCGGGTGCGGCTCGCGGCCGATGCGCTTGCATTGCGCTACGGCGAAGGCGCTCCACCCGAGCGAAAGACGCAGATGACGAGCGGCGGCTGGGATTTCGTCGAGCGCGCTACGGTTCGTTATCCGCCAATCCAGCGCAACAATGCGGAGGTTACTTATTACTCGCCGGTTGCGACGCTTGCCGAGGTCGCCATCGATACCGGGACGGGGGAGGTGAATCTCCTCTCGCATCACTCGCTGATGTACTGCGGCCGCCAGATTGTGCCGGAGTTGGTCTCCGGCCAAATCCAGGGCGGCGCCGCCATGGGGATCGGGCACGCGCTGAAAGAATACCTCCCGCTCTATGAAGGCGGCCCCGGCGACGGCACGTGGAATTGGAATCGCTATGTGCTACCGAGAGCCAAGGACGTCGCTGTCTGGACGCAGACCGCCGAGGTCCTTCCGCCGCTCTCCGATAGCGATCCACCGAAGGGCATCGCGGAAGTGGTCATGATCGCGGTCGTGCCCGCCGTCGCCAATGCGATCGCCCACGCGACCGGCAAGCGCTTCTACGAACTGCCGATCACGCCCGACAAGATCCTGAAGGCCCTGTCATGACGCTTCAGACAAAACCCCTAGCCCTTACGGCCAATGGCCGGCGCGTCGGTCCCGTCGATGTGCCGGAGGAAATCATGATGCTCGATTTCCTCCACGAGTATCTCAACCTCACCGGTGCGCGGATGGGCTGCGGTCAGGGAATCTGTCATGCCTGTACGATAATCGTGGAGAACGAGGATGGCTCGCTCAGCGAGATGCGCACATGCATTACGGGAGCGCATTGGTTCGACGGCAAGCAGGTTCGGACGATCGAAGGCCATGCGAAGTACGACGCGAATGGCAACCTTGCCGCGCTTTCGCCGGTGCAGCAGGCCTTCATCGAACACTTCTCCTTCCAATGCGGCTACTGCACGCCCGGTTTTGTCACCGCGGCTACCGTCCTCCTCGATCGGCTGAAACGCGAGCCGGTCTCCCGCGCGGAGCTCGATGAGGTCGTCACGACCACGCTCGACAAGCACATCTGCCGGTGCACCGGTTACGTACGGTATCTTCAAGCCGTTCGCGACCTCGTCCTCAAGACGCCCGGCCTATTGACCGGCTGATCGGGCGAGCTGATGACGAAACGGAAAATCCTGCTCATTGCTGCCGCGGTCGTTGCCGCGGGTGTCGCGGCTGTTGCCGCAATCCCGCGCGCTTTTGAGACCAGCGTCGTCACGAAAGACGTCAATACGCCGCTTTCGGCCGACCAGATGAAGCAGCTCGCCGAGCGCGGCGCTTATGTGGCGAGGGTTGCCGACTGCTACGCCTGTCACACGGCGAAGGAGGGCCCTGCCTGGGCCGGCGGAATGCCTTTCCATACGCCGTTCGGCACGATCTACGCGACCAATATCTCGCCGGACATGGAGTTCGGCATCGGGAGGTGGACGCGGGCCGAGTTTCATCGCGCGATGCAGGACGGCATCGGCAAGGACGGGAAGCCTCTTTACCCCGCCATGCCCTATACGTCCTACCGCCAGATGTCTGCGGACGATGTCGACGCGGTCTATGCCTATCTCCTGACTCGCGCGCCGACGCGGGTCGAAAACCGCAAGAACGAACTCAGCTTCCCGTTCAGCATCCGCCAGCTTATGGCGTTCTGGAATGTCGTCAACCTGCGGCGCCACGGTTTCGTGGCCGATCCAGCGCACTCGGCGGTCCGGAATCGGGGCCGCTACATCGTCGACGCGCTCGCCCACTGCGGCGAATGCCACACGCCGCGAAACGTGATGCAGGGCATGAAAGCGGCGGACTATCTAAAGGGCTCGGTGATCGAGGGCGTCGAGGCGCCGGACATTACCAAAGGGGGCCTCACACGGATGGGCTTCGACCCGCTTACGCTTGCGCGCTTCATGAAGTCCGGCCTATCGGCCCAGGGCTCGATGACGAACCAGATGTTCGAGGTCGTCCACTTCTCGACGCAGTACATGCGCGACGAGGATCTGCAGGCCATGGCGGCCTACCTGTTCCATCTCGAAAGCACGCCTAAAACGGAAACGGCGCCTCCGGCTCCGACGCCGGTCAGCATACCCACGCAGGTCGCCGATGCGGCGCGGGCCACCTACCGCAATCTCTGCGCAGGATGCCATGGCGCAGACGGCCAAGGCATTCCGCACGTTGCCGTCCCGCTTTCGACGAACATATCGCTGCGCCTCGCGAGCCCGCGCGACCTGACCCAGGCCGTGCTGCACGGAATTCCGGCCCAGCGCTTCCCGGGACTCGAACGAATGGAGCCGATGCCGGAGTTCGCGCAGCTTATCGACGATCGGGCGATCGCCGATCTCGTCAACTGGATGCGCGCCCGGTGGGGCGGACAGCAGCCTAGCGTCACGGCCGAGGACATCGCGAAATTGAGGTAGGCTGGTCCGCTGAGGGAGAAGTCCGTTGATTATTGCCTCTTTGATCGTCCGGATTGGTCGTCCCGGTATGGCGTGACGTTCCAGAGTTATACCGTCAGCAGCGTTCGATACACACGTTCACCGACAGAGCGCTCGCGCAAAGGTTGACAACGATAGTTGACGCTGTTTGACCGGTAAACCAACCAAAGCATCGAGCGTTTCGACGTGACCCCAGCAGAAGTTCGCGAGCGAGTGCGTACCGCGGCTATCACGCTGGTCCGCGAGCAGGGTCTTCCGAGGCTGGCCCAGTCGCTCGTCGCCAAGGCGGCCGGAGTCTCGCAGAGCCATCTAACCCATTATTTCCCCAAGCGCGTTGATCTCACGCCAACCCACCGATCCCGAGGATGTTGAACGATCATCATGACCGCCTGGCTCGACAACCTGATCCCACTCAAGGCCCCGCGTCTCGATGAGCATCAACTTGCCGGCTGGCGGCCCAAGACAGTCGCCATGCAGGGCCTCGGCTGTCGGCTGCTCGCCGACCAGCGCGCACCGGTGGACAACAGCGTCTCGCTGTCGGCCGACGTTTATCTGCCCAAGCAACCGGGCCGCTATCCGGCGATCGTCCAGTTCGCCGCCTACAGCCGCGAGCTGCACTCGGCGGGCATCCCGACCGGCAGCAACGAGATTGGCGCACCGTCGGTGTCCACCGACCGCGGCTATGCCCAGGTGGTGCTGACGCGGCGCGGCATGGGGCGCTCAGACGGAGAGGCCGGCGTCTTCCTCAACAGCCAGGACGTCGACGATCACGAGCGCTGCATCGCCTGGGCGGCGGTGCAGCCATGGTGCGACGGCAACGTCGTGCTGTTCGGCACCTCCTACTACGGGTGTGCGCCGTTGCTCGTCGCACTGCGGCATCCGCCGGCGCTCAAGGCGATCTTCTGCAACGAGGTCTCCACCGATTATTTCCGCCATCTCATCGAGTTCGGCGGCGTGTTCGGGCTCTACTTCATCAATCTGTGGATGGGCGCCAATTTCACAGAGAAGATGTACCGGCTGCGCGTACCCCCGGTCGTGCGAGCGCTGATCAGCCACATCACCAACTCGCCCCTTAAGCCGATCTGGCAGCGGATGGTGATGAAGCGGATGGACGCGATCTACCGAAGCTTCATGAGCAAGACGCCAATAAAGCCTGCGCGCGAATGGTATGCAAACTGGATGATTGACGGCAAGACGCGCGAAAGGAACGTGATGCCACCGGGGCCCTCCGCTGAGCTTGGGAAAATCGAGGTTCCCTTTGTCGTCGCGCAGAACCTCGGCTACTTCAACATGCATCAGTTCGGCTGCTACGACCTCTTCGAGAAAGTCGGCGGACCGCAAATGGATGATCCTCGGACAGCCGCACTATGACCTGCCGGTTTACGACTGGCAGCTTGAGGCGCTCGCCTTCTTCGATCACATCCTGCGCGGGACTGACAACGGTTACGCCGAACAGCCGCGGGTGCGATACTGGCTCGATGGCGAGGAGCGTTACATGGGAGCCGACTCCTTCCCGATTCTCGGCAGCAAACCGGTGCGCTTGTATCTCACCTCCGGTGGCGCCGATGCGGCGACACACGCTCTGACGCGCGATCCCCCTGCCGGCGGGGCAAACAGCTGGGCGGCGATACCGATAGGCCTGCCGATAATTGGCGGATTCGATGAAGTGGCCAACCAGATGCTGACCTACGAGCTGCGCGTCGACCGTGACATGCGATTCGCAGGTCCAGTCTCGATGCATCTCAGCTTCAGCTGCAACGAGATCGACTCGCATATCGTGGCGCGGCTCGGCCGGGTCGGCGCTGACGGAAGCTATCATCTCCTGTCTCTGGGCACGATTAGGCCGGCATGTCGCACGCGGGATCACGAACGCAGCACGGCCTGCGAGATCGTTCTCGACACCGGGCGGCAACCGCTGACGCCGGGCGAGCCGCTGTCGCTGTCGTTCAGCCTAACCCCAGCGCCGACGCGGCTACGGCCCGGCGACAAGCTTCGGTTGGACGTAGCAAGCCGCGCCGATCTCCTGAAGAGCGACGTCAGCCACGGTTACGTACACTTCGACCTGCCGGCCCCGCCCTACTTCTCGCGGAACACTCTGCACTACGGGCCGAATTGCTGTATGGAGCTCTGGCGGGTCGACCCCTGAGCCGCAGACCGCCGACCACGAGCCGTTTCGCCCGGCCGCCCCAGCAGCCAAACAGTTAGAGTTTTTCGCTGTTGATTTTGAAGGGGAAGATGGCCCATCAAAAAATTCCTGGTCTCAACGACGATCGAGATCAATCGGCCGATTTTCGAATCTCAAGCGAGAATGACATTATCGACTCAGCGGAGAAAGACCGTCAGCCTTAACTCAAAGATCGCGGCCAGCGATAACCCGGAGTCGCTTGATGAAGTGGCATTCCCCATCCAACAGCACCGGATGGAGATTCCAGGACGGCAGCTCAACTTTCCAAAGACCAGCGGTCGACCACGTTGTATTGCGTGAGCCATAGCTCGCTGTGGATGAGGGTGAATTCGTTGACCACAAAGCGGATGGGCTTGATCGCTTGCATGGGGATCGGCTTTGCACCGTAAAACAATGTCATATGTGGCGTAAAATGCTCCGCTGCCCTCAATCCGTTTTTCTCCATAGCGGCGCCGAGAACCTTGTGGAGCTCCAACAGAGCATCTCCCTCGCCGAGCAAAACCAGCGGCCGCCTACGTGGTCTGCCATTAGTCGATGGGGCACCCTCAAAGCTCTTGATGAAACGGAACGTCATCTCGAACGGATGCATTGAAACGGCTTTCCCGGCCTGCCTCGCCGCATAAGTGAACTTGGTTCGCAGACGCTTGTAATCTCCAGCGTGATGCAGCGAGACGTGCAGACGCTCCGTCTTAAGCCGTGCCCCTTCCAGATGATGTTCGCAAACGAACCGCTCTCTGCCGCGCGACAATCAAGGTGAGACGTCAGCGTCAATCAGGATGAGAATGCGCCGGGGGGTGGGTTGACGGAGGGAGGGCGTAGCCCGACCGACGGCAGTCCACCCCCCGG
>WHTM01000063.1 GCA_009377755.1 Hyphomicrobiales bacterium
GTCGGGCAAGCCCGACTTCGACTGGCGGGATGGACTTTTAGTCCATCCGCCCAATCTCCTAAGTGGTCGAAGTCGGGCAAGCCCGACTTCGACTGGCGGGATGGACTTTTAGTCCATCCGCCCAATCTCCTAAGTGGTCGAAGTCGGGCAAGCCCGACTTCGACTGGCGGGATGGACTTTTAAAGCCGGACGCTCAGGGCTGGAATAGGAAGGGGCCGCGCAAGCGGCCCTTTTTTTTCGCCACCACCCACAATCTCGCGGTTGTCATCCCGGCCGAGCCAAGCGCGAGAGCCGGGACCATGTACCCCTGTGATGCAATGGAAAATGAGATACCGGCCGCGCTTAAAGGACGAGCACAGCACTTCCTGCCGTCCGGAATGACAGCCGAGAGCTAGTTCTCCTTCGGCACGTAGCCGATCGCCTCCACCTCCAGACCGCAGTCCATCGGCGTGCGGCCCGCCTGCATGCGCGTGCGCGCCGGCAACGTCTCTGTGCTGGTGAAGTAGCTGCGGTAGATCTTGTCGAACTCTTCCTGCTGGCGCTGGTCCTTGAGCCAGACGATCACCTTGAGCAGGCAGTCCATGTTGGAGCCGGCTGCCTCCACCAGCATCTTCATATGATCCATAATGATGCGCACTTGCCGCTCGAACGGAATGTCGGGGAACGGCGGGATCGGCTGGCCCTTGGCGCGCGCGTCGCGCAGGGCTGAGGCATAGCTCTCGTCGAACGGCGGCAGCCCGGAGATGAAGATCATGTCGCCGTAGCGGACGCACAGATTGAACGGCCCGGAGGTTTCCGGAACACCCGACTTGACCACTTGCTTGTCCATTCGCCCCTCGTCGTATGAACGATACCCGCGACGATCGTGCCCCGGACGCGATGCAGCATGCAATGCTGCATCGCTGAGCCGGGGCCCATTCCAGACGCTGAACTTGGAACGGTCCCGGTTCTGCAGCGCACCGTTGCACGGCGCGCTGCGCCCGGGACACGCCTCAATCTACCCGGTGAGCTCGCGGATGGCACGCTCAGCCGCATCGATCGCGAGGTGGACATAGGCGTCGCCTCCGGAATCCGAATTGGCAATCGCCACGCGCCCGGCCGGCTGCCGCGCCCGCTCGAGCACCTCATCGTAGTCGTCGGAATCGAACAGCGAGTTCGCCACATAGCTGTAGCCGTGCGACCAGCGATTGACGGTAATCGCCGCGATGTCGCGGTCGCTGGCGAAACCGCCAGGCCCAAGCATGCGGTCGAGCTCGTCGCGAATTTTCGCTTCGAAATCCGCGAAGGTCATATCGAGCAGCTTCAGCCGGCCGATGCGGAACTGGCTGCGCGCGTCGAGACCCTGATTGGGCTCGCCCGGCACGTGCACCATGTGCAGGCCGATCGGACCCGCCGGATCGCGCGGATGCCGGTAGCCGCCGAGACTGACGGGAAAGTCGAGCTTGACACGCGTGTGGAACGACATCAGCGCGCTGATGTCATGCACCTTCAGCCGCACGAACGGCTGCCAGTTGCGGACCACGACGTTGGTATAGACCAGCGGCGCCTTCACATTGTGCGCCAGTGCGTCACGCTGCGGCTCCGGCAGTTCGGGCATGAGGTGCGGGATAATCATGTGGAAGCAGGCGAGCACCACGTGCCCGGCCTCGACGCGGTAGGGCTTTCCGTCGCGGATATATCCAACCTGCACCGCGCCGCCGACGCTGCGAACGTTGAGACAGGTTGAGTCGAGCCGGATGCGGACGGCGTTCGCGGGATCGTCGAGCTGGGCGTAATCGAACGGCGCCAGAACTACGTCTTCCATCGTCGTGCCTGGCGCGATGCCGGGGATCAGCGCGCGCACCAGCAGACGGGCGATCGACGCATTGCCGTCGGGAAAATGATAGATGTAGGGCTCATCATAAGCATCGCCGTGATCCGGCTTCGGCAGGTTGAGTCCTTGGAATCCGGGATAGCCGAGGTCGCGCGCGTCGGCGGCCGGAACCGCATCGACGCCGAGTCCGAAGAAGCCGAGCGTGCGCCCCTGGAAGCAGTTCGCCACCTCCTCGCCGCACCCCCAAATCTTGGTCAGAAAATCACGGTAGCTTGTAGTCCTGAGGACTTTCAGCATCTCCTCGGCGGACTTACCTGCCAGCGGATCGCGCATGTCCTCATAGAGTGCGACGAGCTGGATCTTGCCGGCGTCGGAGACGGGAAACTCGGTCACGAAATCCGCGCGCGACTTCACGCCGGGCGGACGCTGCGCCGTCCCCTCCCCTGCGGGTGCCGACGGATCGCCCGCCACCAGCGCATCGCGCCCGAACGCTTCACGCGCAAAGAATGTGCCGCGCGTCAAGCCGAGGTCGGCGTAGAAGTTGCGCGCGAACGCCGTCTCGAATCGCGTCACATCGACGCCGAGATCGCGCAGCAGGCCCTTCGCGGTGTCGCTCCAGAGCGAACGTGGCGACTGGATCGACTCGCTGCCGCCGTAGCCGATGATCAGCCGGCCGTCGACCTGGAACTCGTTGCGCTTGGCGTGCCCGCCGAAATCGTCGTGATTGTCGAGGATGAGGATGCGGGCATTGCTGCCGTAGGCCTTGCGGTAGAAATGCGCCGCGGCAAGGCCGCTGATGCCGCCGCCGACCACGACGAGGTCGTAGCGCTCCGCGATCGCGGCGGCATCGAAGGAAAACGCCCTGCCTTCGCGGGCCAGTTCATGCGCGACTTCGAACGAGCCCGCGTGGTGGCCGCGCATGCCCGTCAATGCCGGAGGATAGCGCGCCGGCTGCGCCATGATCCGATCCCAGGGCGTCAGGCCGGCGGCGATCGTCAGGGCGACGCCGTTGAGAAAATCGCGGCGGGAGATGTTCGACGGCATGGACAATGCAACCGATAGCAGTTTCCCGCGAAGAGTAACGCACCGCGCAACATGGCACCAATGCAAAAAACGTCGACCCATTCGCTTCGGGAGCGATCGGCGGCTTTGCGTCGGACCGCATTCTCCAACTATGATTTGCGCACAATCAAAACCGCCGGTCGGATTCCACCAGCCCGGTTGCGCGCCCAGCGCCAGAACTGGAGTACGATATGGACAACGCGCTCTACCAATATTCCCCGATCACGACACGGCCGAAGCTCACCTGGCCCGACGGAGCGCGGGTCGCATTCTACGTCGGCTTGAACATCGAGCACTATGAGGTCGACAAGCCGTCAACAAGCATCTTCGGTGGAACGGCGACGTTGGTTCCCGATCCGCTCAATTACGGCTGGCGTGATTATGCCGTTCGCGTCGGCATCTGGCGCATGTTCGATGCCCTCGACAAGGTCGGCATGCGCGCGTCCGTTCTGCTGAATTCCGATTGCTGCAAGCACTATCCGCAGATCATCGAAGCCGGCAAGCAGCGCAACTGGGTCTGGCTCGCGCACGGCAAGAACAATTCGATCTTCCATACCGGCTTGAATGCCGATGACGAACGCAAGGCCCTGAAGAACATGGTCGACACCATTGTCGAGGCGACGGGCCATCACCCAAAAGGCTGGCTGGGACCGGCTTTGACCGAGACGTTCGAGACGCCGCGCCTGTTGAAGGAGCTAGGTCTGACCTATGTGCTTGATTGGTGTGCGGACGATCAGCCGTTCCCGCTCACCGTGCCCGGCATGATGTCGGTGCCGTATTCCATCGAGCTCAACGACATCACCATGTTCCTCGGCAAGAGCCTCTCCGGCGAAGGCTTTTGCCAGATGGTGGTCGATCAGTTCGACCAGCTCTACAAGGAGGGAAAAGACTCGGGACGTGTGATGGCGCTGTGCCTGCATCCATTTATCATCAATCAGCCGTTCCGGCAGAAGTACCTTGAACGGGCGCTGGAATACATAGCCGGTCACGACGGCGTGTGGTTGACGACCAGCGACGACATCGCAGCACACTACGCGAAGAACCATATGTGACGAACTCAAGTGGACGACCGATGAGCCATTCACAGCCGGTGACCATCACCGTCGATGGCGCCCACAAGGTCTCCGGCCTGCTGTCGGCGCCGCCGCGGGCGCGCGCCTGCTACATCCTTGCGCATGGGGCGGGGGCCGGCATGACCCATCCGTTCATGGCAGGCGTCGCGGAGGGGCTGGGCGAGCGCGGCATGGCCACTCTGCGCTATCAGTTTCCTTACATGGAGCAACGGGCTAAACGGCCGGACCCGCCCAAGCTTGCACACGCGACGGTACGCGCTGCGGTCGCCGAAGCGGCCCGGCTTGCACCCGCCCTTCCTCTTGTCGCCGGCGGCAAGTCGTTCGGCGGCCGGATGACGTCGCAGGCGCAGGCCGCGTCGCCGCTGCCGGGCGTCCGGGGCCTCGCCTTCCTCGGCTTCCCGCTGCATTCGGCAGGACGGCCGACGGACGAGCGCGCCGGGCATCTGTCCGACGTGAGGATCCCCATGCTGTTCCTGCAAGGAACGAACGACACGCTGGCGGACCTGGGGCTGCTGCGGCCGCTAACCGAACGGCTCGGCGAGCGGACGTCGTTGCAGCTTCTCCAGGATGCTGATCATTCTTTCCATGTCCCGTCCCGCACAGGACGCAAGGATGCCGACGTCATGTGCGAGATGCTTGATGCGCTCGCCGCCTGGACGCTGACGGTGATCGCGCGGCGGGGATGATCGCGCGCACTTCACTGCGCAGTCGTCGTTCACTTGGCGGCGCGCGTTGCCTGCCAATTTGATTCCTTGACGACGGGTTTGCTGCTGCCCTCGATGGTGTTGCCGTTCACGCGGCCGGTGTATTCCATCGCTCCCGCGGTAAACGTGATACGATCTCCGCTCAGCTTGCCTTTGACCAGTGCCGTGACCTTCCCCGACTTGAGCGTGCCGGAAATCATCTGGTACTTCTGCTGCAGCGTGAGCTCGCCCTGCGGCAATCGCCAGGTGCCTTCCACCTTGGCAGGGACCACCCAGTAATAGCCGGTGCAGTATCGCCGACAACCAACATTGGCGTGGATCGTCTCTTCCGGAGTCCAGTCTCCCATGTCGAAGGTATTCGAAACGACGCGCGTCCCGGGCTTCATGTCGAGAATCTTCGGACGTAGGCGGAGATTGAGCTCCGAGAGCAGGAACATCGTGACCACCGTTGCCTGCGCGAAGTCACTCTCGAACAGGTCGGCCTTTGCGAAGGTCGCCTTGTCGCTCACCCCCTCCTTGGCCGCGGTGCGCTGCGACAAGGCGACCATGTCCGGATTATACTCGACGCCGAGCGCCGTGGCGCCGCGCTTGGCCGCCGAGATCACCGTGCGGCCGTCCCCGGACCCCAGATCGACCACGTAGTCTTCCGATGTAACCTGGGCCACCTCGAGCATCTTGTTCACCAGGGCCTGCGACGTCGGAACCCAGATGACGTCCTTTCCTTGCTGTCCTTCCGCCGGCTCAAACTCCTTCGCCGACTGGGCGACCGCACTGCTCAAGGATACGACGAGCACGAGGCATGTCGTCGCCAGTGAACGGCCGAGAGACTGCGAGAATTCCATACTTTCCTCCAACCAATGGATGGCATTACGAGTGCCACTGCCCGACCACCCAGCGGGGGCGAGCCTAACGAGGCGGGCAGGCAATGTCAGTACCGGTATTGGGTGTCGGCGGAACGCCTTCTTGCGGCGTGTCACCCGATCGCCTTCGGCGGCCAGGTGGCGATGCCGGGAAAGAAGCAGCAAAGCCAGGGCCGGGCGGCGGCATGCGGAATGGATGCCGCGGCGTTGCCGCTATTGCCTCTGTTCCTCTGCGCTATTCTGTTCCTCTGCGGCACGCCCGGCGCGCCAGAGCAGGGCCACGCCGATCAGCGCGGACAGTACCGAGGCGGAGAACACGGCGATTTTGGCGGCGGCAAAATCGGATGCGACGGGGAACGCTTGGCCGGCAATGAACAACGACATGGTGAAACCGACGCCGGCGAGAGCACCGGCGCCGACCAACTGCAACCATGTGTATTCCGCAGGCTTGACGGCGATCCGCAGCCAGACCGCAAGCGCGGCCCCCAGGGTCAATCCCAGCGGCTTGCCTATCACCAACCCGACGATGATCGCGAGCATCAAGGACTGGTGGCCGCCCCACACGCCGGTATCAATGGAAACATCCGCATTGGCCAATGCGAACAGCGGCAGCACCACGTAGCTCGACCGCGAGCCTGCATTCTCCAACAGCCGATCCGCCGGCGACAGCAATCGGTCGTGAATCGCGTCCAGCGCACGCAATGCCACGACCGATGGGCCATGGCGCAATACCTCGCCGCCTTGGCGTGCTTCTTCGGCCATGATCGTCGTCGCTTGCGCCAGCAGGGCTCGCAAATCCGCCGGTGGTCGAGTTGGAATGAACACGGCCAGGACGACACCGGCCAACGTGGCATGAAGGCCGCCGGCGTGAACGCAGGCCCAGAGTGCAACGCCAAGCAGCAAATACGGCGATACCCGGTACACGCGCGATCGATTGAGCGCAGCGAGCGCTCCTATCACTGCAGCCGCCGCGGCGAGGTATCCGAAATTCAGGTCCCCCGAATAGACGACCGCCACCACGATGATCGCGCCGATATCGTCGACGATGGCGGCAGCGGTCAGCATGATGCGCAGTTCGATCGGCACGCGCCGACCCATCATGACGATCAAAGCAACGACAAAGGCGGTGTCTGTCGCCATCGGCACGCCCCAGCCGTGCGACCACGGGCCTTGCGGAATGACGATCAAGTACAGCAACGCCGGCACCGCCATGCCGCCGATAGCCGCGGCAATCGGCAACGCCGCCGACCGTCTGCTGGAAAGGTGGCCCACGGTGAACTCGCGCTTGATCTCCAGACCCACCACCAGGAAGAAGATCGTCAGCAGGCCATCGTTGACCCAATGGCGCAACGACATCGCGAAGTCGGCCCCACCAAGCGTGAAGCCGAGATACTGCTCCCAGAATGCTTCGAACGCCGGCCCCAACGCAGTGTTGCTCAGCACCATGGCCAGCACGGTTGCGCACAGCAGCAATATGCCTGCCGAGGGACCCCAACTGGCGAAATCGAGCGCCGCGGTCCGCACGCGATGACCCAGCGGGTTCAGCATCGCATCTGTGAACGAGCTTTCGTCCCATGGACCGTCGTATCGGCGGCGATTGATGAAGAAGGTCGGCGTGAACCTCACGCCGCTGGCGCGCGCGCTACTGATGTCGGCGTCCACCCGCGCCTTGGCGCGGCGAACCGCTTCCTCGGCCGATTCAGGGGCGCCCGGCGCCACACCGAGCTCAACGGCGAGTGCGCGCAAGTCATCCTCGGTCAGCGTCTCCGACCGCGTCATCAATTCGACATGCGCCTTCCAAAAGCACTCATCGTCGCCGGCACGCTCCACCAACTCGGCGGCGCGCTGGGCAATGTCACTATCGGGAACGGGGCGATGCCGAAATACGTAGCGGAGGCGATCGCCCAACTGGTCGCGGACTTCGGCGATGCGCTCGTTGGCCGCGCGGCAATAAGGACACGCGTAGCTTCCGTATTCGACCAGTGTAATCGGGGCATTGGCCGGGCCAAGAACATGATCGAACGTCGCATCGACGGGACGATCGAGCCATCGGCTGAGACTAACCTCCGTCATGCCAAATTCCCTTGGCCTTGCGCCCACCGCGCATGTCCTCGTTGGTACGGCAGCAGCGCGGCAGCCGCGCCTCGCTTGCCCTCACCACCCGATCGCTTTCGGCAGCCACGTGGCGATGCCGGGGAAGAAGAAGCAAAACACCAGCCCGAACACTTGCAGCAGGACGAAGGGCACGACGCCGCGGTAGATGTCGCCGGTCGTCACCTCGGGCGGCGCGACCCCGCGCAGAAAAAACAGCGACCAGCCGAACGGCGGGGTGAGGAACGAGGTCTGCAGGTTGATGCAGATCAGCGTCGACAGCCAGACGAGATCGGTGCCGGCGCTGATGAACACCGGCAGAAACAGCGGCACCGCGATGTAGGAAATCTCGATCCACTCGATGAAGAAGCCTAGCACGAAGATCAGCAGCATCAGGAACCAGATGTCGGTATTGATGCCGCCCGGCAGGAATTCGAACATGTCCTGCACCAGCCGCTCGCCCTGCAGCCCCCGGAAGGCGAGTGAGAAAACCTGCGCGCAGATCAGGATGAACAACACCATGGCGGTGATGCGGGTCGTCGCCTGCACGGTCTCGCGCAGCACATTGAAGGTCAGCCGGCGGCCGACCGCCGCCACCACGATCGAGCCGAGCGCGCCCATCGCCGCCGCCTCGGACGGCGCGGCAATGCCGGCGATGATCGAGCCCAGCACCGCACCGACCAGACCGACTGGCGGCGCGACGACGCGGAACAGCTTGCCGGTAAGCTGCGCGCCCGAGATCATCGCCCGCTCTTCCGGCGGAATCGCCGGCACCATGTCCGGCCGCAGAAAGCCGAGCAGCAGGACGTAGCCCACATAGAGACCGGCGAGCAGCACGCCCGGCAGCATCGCCGCCGCGAACAGCGTCCCCACCGACTGGTTGGTGATGTCGGCCAGCAGGATCAGGATCAGGCTCGGCGGAATGATTTGCCCGAGGGTGCCGGACGCGCAGATGGTGCCGCAGGCAACCCCCTTGTCGTAACCGCGCCGCAGCATGCCGGGCAGCGTGAGCAGGCCGAGCGTCACCACCGTGGCGCCGACGATTCCGGTGGTGGCACCCATCAGCACGCCAACCAGGATGATGCCGATGCCGAGCCCGCCGCGCAGCTTGCCGGCGGCGAGCCCGATCACGTCCATCAGCTCTTCCGCGAGCTTGGACTTCTCCAGCATCACGCCCATGAACACGAACAGCGGGATTGCCAGCAGCGTATAGTTGGTCACCACGCCGAAGATGCGGTGCGGCAGCAGGTTGAACAGCAGCGTGCCGAAGCCGAGGTAGCCGAACACGAAGCCGGTGGTGGCAAGCGTCAGCCCCACCGGAATGCCGCCGAGCAGCAGCACGAAGAACGCGACCAGCATCAGGGTCGCGAGGATTTCAAGATACGGCATCAGGCGGCCTTGACGGCGAGGGCGGCGCGGATCGCCTGCGACAGCGACTGCAGAAGCAGCAGCACGAAGCCGGCCGGGATCATCGCCTTGATGATGTAGCGGTAGTCGAGGCCGCCGGGATTGGCCGAACCTTCGCCGATGCTCCACGACTGGTTGACGTAGGCGAGCGAAAGCCAGATCACCAAGCCTGAGAAGATCATCGCGATCACCGCCGACATGAGGTCGACGGTAAGCTTCGCACGCGGCGAGAACCTCGCGTAGAGCACATCGACGCGGACATGATCGCCGTGCAGCATGGCGTAGGACATGCCGACGAGCGTGATCGGCACCAGCAGGTGCCACTCCAGCTCCTGCGCCCAGATCCAGCCGAGCGAGAAGCCATAGCGCAGGAAGACATTGGCGCCCATCACCAGAGCGAGGACGAGCGCGATCCAGGAGACGGCACGGCCGACGAGATCGATGAACGCGTCGATCCCGCCGGCCAGCTTTTCGGTGGGCGGCACGTCAGCCCTTGCGGATCTTGTTGTGGTAGACGGTTTCGCTGCGGTCCGCCCAGTCGTCGTACTTGGCCTTGTAGGCCATGTAGGAATCGTGGACCTTCTTGGTGACCGGGTCGCGGGCGACAGCCTCGGCGAGAATCTTGTCGGTGGCCGCGCGCAGCGCCTTCACCACGTCATCCGGCAGCGGCTGAGCGATGGTGCCGTGGTTCTTGATCAGGTCCTCCATCGCCTCGGCGTTGTTCTTCTGGCACCAGGCTTCGCTGATGACGTTGCAGGCCGCGCAGGCGTTCTCGACGATCGCCTTGAGGTCCGCCGGCAGGCTTGCCCATTTCGCCTTGTTGACCGTGAGCTCGCTCGCCGTCGCCATCTCGTGCCAGCCGGTGGTGTAATAGTACTTGGCGACCTTGTGCAGACCGAGCTGCCGGTCGAGATACGGTCCAACGAATTCGGCGGCGTCGATCACGCCACGCTCAAGGCTGGGGAAGATTTCGCCCGGCGCGATCAGCCGCGAGTCGACGCCGAGCTCCTTGTACACGCGCCCCGCGAGGCCTGGGATGCGCATCTTGATCCCCTTGAGGTCATCGACGGTCTTGATCTCCTTGCGGAACCATCCGGTCATCTGCACGCCGGTATTGCCGCACAGGATCGGCACCAGATTGAAGCGGTCGTAAACCTCGCGCCACAAGTGCGCGCCGCCGCCGTCGTAGTACCAGCCGTTGAAGCCCTGGAAGTTGAGGCCGAACGGCACCGCCGTGAAATACTGCGCGGCAAAGCTCTTGCCGGTCCAGAAGTAGGAATTGGCGTAGTTCATCTCGACCGTGCCGGAGGACACGGCATCGAAGCCTTCGGCGGCGGGGATGAGCTCGCCGGCGCCGTAGAATTGGATCTTCAGTCGCCCGCCCGACATATCGTCGATGCGTTTGACCAGGTCCTTGGCGCTGCCCGGTCCGGTCGAATAGAAGGCCGCGTTCGGCCCATAGAAGCTGGTCATGCGCCAGGTGAAGTTCGCCTGAGCATGCACGACCGCCGGAGCGGCCACCGCTCCGACCGCCCCCGCCACTGTCAGTTTCGTGAAATCGCGACGTCGCATGGGCACCTCCTGATGAGTTGACCCGAGCTTGCAAGCAAGCTGCGCGCCAAGGTTCAGCGGAGCTGAGTTTTCACCCGATTTCGGCAGCGCTCAAGAGCGAACTGCCCAAGTCCGGAGCGGTCCGCCTGTCGGGTGATCAGGCCCAAGATTCGGTGCACAGAAGTTGCGCAAAACCGTTGGCGTCCGCCTCAGCAAACGCGGCACCTGTTTCTCGTGCACGACATCACAATCGCTTCAGCGGGAATACCCGCCGCGACGCTCGTGTTAATGTTACGGTCTAACATCCGCGGGAGGACAAGGATGGACCAGAGAATTATCGACCTTTACGACGAGTTTACCCACGGCGGCATGAGCCGGCGCACGTTCCTTGACCGGCTCAAGACACTCGCCGGCTCGATGGCGGCAGCCTCCGCGCTTCTGCCGCTCCTGGAAAACGACTATGCCAAGGCGGCGATGGTGGCCGCCGACGATGCGCGGCTCGTGTCCGAGCGCGCCTCCTACGATTCGCCGAAGGGCAACATCAACGGCTACCTGGTGCGGCCCAAGTCCAAGGGCAAACGCCCCGCGGTGCTGGTCATTCACGAGAACCGCGGCCTCAACCCGCATCTGGAAGACGTCGCGCGCCGGCTGGCGGCCGAAGGCTTCCTCGCCTATGCGGTCGACCTGCTCTCGCTGGTGGGCGGCACGCCGCCGAGCGAGGACGCCGCCCGCGCGCTGCATCCGAAGCTGAATCAGGACGACGCGGTCGCCGCGCTGGTGGCGGCGGTCTCGTTCCTCAAGTCGCATCCGGAGTCGACCGGCAAGGTCGGCGCGGTCGGCTTCTGCTTCGGCGGCTTGATGATCAACCGCCTCGCCGCATCGAGCCCGCAACTCGACGCCGCCGTCGCCTATTACGGCCGGCAGGTCCCCGCCGCCCAGGTGCCGAACATCAATGCGGCTCTTCTGCTGCACTACGCCGAGAGGGACGACGGCGTCAACGCCGGCATCGCCGCCTACGACGCGGCGCTGAAGGCGAACAACAAGATCTTCACGATTTACTCATACCCGGGCACGCAGCACGCCTTCAACAACGACCTCGGCGGGGCGCGCTACAACAAGGCGGCCGCCGACCTCGCCTGGGGACGGACGCTGGCATTCTTCAAGCAGCACCTCGGCAATCCGCCGAGCGCGGCTTGAGTGCGACCGAGAACGGAATCGCAGGGTGGGCAAAGCGAAGCGTGCGCACCACTGCGCCTTCGGAATTTCACGCGTGGGCGCGCGCAGGAGCCTGTGCCCGGACGGCGCGAAACGCCGATCCGGGTGCGCCTTCGCCCACCCTACGCGTTATCGTCCGCCTCAGCGCCGCGAATAGTTTTCACCGTGGCGCAGGGTCTGCACGAAGTCGTAGATCAGCATCGACATCACGGCGACGATGATGATGACCAACGGTGGCGCCGGAACCCAGACGATCATGAAGCCGAGGAACACGACCACCATGGCGATCCCGATTGTCCCGGCAATGAGATTGTTGATCATGGTGACGTCCTCTTTGCCGGCCGCCGTGTGCCAGCGCCCTTGCCGCCGCGCCGGCGGCCGCCCTTCCCGAGAGTCTTGACCAACCAGTGCGCCGTGCGCAAGAGGCGCGCGTCGCCGCCGCGGCGGCCGACCAGCTGCACGCCGAGTGGCAGCCCTGCCTCGGACCGCAGCAGCGGCAGCGTCACCGCCGGAGTGCCCAGATAGGTCCATATGGTGCAGAAGATCGGATTTCCGGTGGCGTCCAGCCCGCGCGGAGCCTCACCGGGGGCTGCCGGCGTGAGGATCGCATCGTATTCGTCGAACACCGAGTCCAGCCCCGCGTTGAACGCGGCAATGCGGGCGACGGCCGCCTGGTAGTCCACGGCGAGATATTTGCGCCCGCGCTCGATGAGCTTGCGTAGCCCCGCCGAGAGCTTGTCGCGCCCCTGTTGGTAGTCGCGCTGGAAATTGTGCGCCATCTCCGATTCCATCACCGTTTTGTGCAAATTGATGACACCGTCAAAGCTAGCGCCCATCTTGGTCTCCTCGACCGCTTCCCCGAGGATCTCGACGAGCTCGGCGAATGCCGCCTGCGTCACCGCGTCGGCATGCTTCCAGGCGGGCGTCTTCACGAAGGCAAACTGCGGCGGCAGCGGCGGCTCGCTCACCGCCACCGGCGCGAGCGGCGGACGCGCAATCGGCCGCGTGTCCGGATCCTCCTGGTCAAATCCCGCCATGCACTCGGCCATGAGCGCTACATCTTCGACCGTGCGCGCCATGATGCCGACATGATCGAGGGTGCGCGAGAGCATCAGCGACCCGCTGCGCGGAATCAGGCCGTGCGTCGGCTTGAAGCCGACGACACCGCAGAAGGCGGCCGGCCGGATCACCGATCCGTTCGTCTGCGACCCGATCGCACCCGGCACCATGTGGGCCGCCACCGCCGCCGCCGAGCCGCTCGATGAGCCGCCCGGCGTGCGCGCGGAGTCATGCGGATTGCGGGTCTTGCCGGGATGGAAATAGGCGTATTCCGTGGTCACGGTCTTGCCCATGATCACGGCGCCGGCTGACCGCAACCGCGCCACCGCCGTAGCATCGTAACGCGGCGTGCGCCCGGCCCACAGGTGCGAGCCGAATTCGGTCGGCATGTCACCGGTGTCGAAAATATCCTTGACCCCGACCGGCACGCCATGCAGCGGCCCGAGCGAATTGCCGTTGCGGCGGTGCAGATCGGCGGCGTCCGCCTGCCGCATCGCGTGGTCGGGATCGAGGTACGTCCAGGCTTGCACGGTGGGCTCGATCTCTTCGATCCGGGCGAGGCAATCGCCCACCAATTCGGCCGACGTGATCCGGCCCTCGCGAATGTCGGCGGCCGCCTCGGCCAGACCCAGCGAACAGAGGCTCATGCTCCACTATCCTCGGCGTAGGCCATGCCTGTCAGCGCACAGAGTAGAGAAAGTCCGGCAGCCACAGCACGATCCCGGGGAACACGTAGATCAGCACCATGGACAGGAACACCATCATGACGAACGGCAACGCGCCCTTGAAGATGTCGGTCAACTGCACATGCGGCGGCGCGATCCCTTTGAGGTAGTAGGCGGCCATCGCCATCGGCGGCGTATTGAACGAAGTCTGGATGTTGAGCGCGACCAGCACGCCGAAGAAGATCGGATCGACGTTGAACTTCACCAGCAGCGGCAGGAAGATCGGCACAAAAATGATGATGATCTCCGACCATTCCAGCGGCCAGCCGAGCAGGAAGATGATGATCTGCGTGAGGATCAGGAACTGGGTCGTGGAAAGTTCGAGTGACAGGATGAAGTGCTCCACCACCGAGTGTCCGCCGAGGTAGGAGAACACCGAGGCGAACGTCCACGAGCCGATGAACAGATAGCAGACCATCGCGGTGGTCCGCGCGGTCAGGAACACGGCCTCCTTCAGCCGCTCGAACGTCAGCGCCTGGTACGCGGCCGCCAGGATCAGCGCGCCCAGCGCGCCGACCGCGGCCGCCTCCGACGGTGTGGCGAGGCCGAACAGGATCGCGCCCAGCACCGACAGAATGAGAACGGCCAGCGGGAAAAATGACGTGAGCAGCGCCAGGAAGATGGTAGCGAAGGGAACGTCGGTCTCCGATTTCGGAAGTTTCGGCGCCAGGCTCGGATTGAGAACCGCCCGCCCGACCACGTACAGGACGTACAACCCCGCGAGCAGGAAGCCAGGCAGCATCGCGGCGGCATAGAGCTTCACCACCGACACCGCGGCCGTGGCGGAATACACGATGAGGAGGATGCTCGGCGGGATCAAAATTCCGAGGCATCCGCCGGCGCAGATCACGCCGGCCGAGAAGCTCTTGTCGTAGCCGGCCTTGAGCATCTGCGGATAGGCGAGCAGGCCCATCAGGGTGACGACCGCGCCGACGATGCCGGTGGCGGTGGCGAACAGGGCGCAGGTGATCAGCGCAGCAACGGCCAGCGCTCCGGGGATGTTCCGCATCGCCAATTGCAGGGAATGGAACAGCCGGTCGAGGATGTTCGATCGCTCGACGATATATCCCATGAACAAAAACAACGGCACCGCGATCAGCACGTCGTTGGAGGTGACCTCGAACGTCTTCTGCACCAGCAGCGTGAAGACACGGTTGGAGAAGAATTCCTGGCCGGGCGTGTAGTAGGCGTAATAGCCGAAGCCGACGCCCATCGCGATCAGCGTAAACGCGATCGGAAAGCCGATGAGAATGATGAAGATGAACAGGCCCAGCATCAACATGCCGATTTGCGGATCGGTCATGTTCAGGCTCCCTTCCCGCCCGACTGCGCTTCTCGTTCGCGCCTGTATTCCTGCTCATGCAGGATCGCGCTCTCCAGTTCCTCGACATCGTGCAGCCGTTGCGGCCAGCTGCCCTGCCGCAGGCAGAGGATGCAGCGCGCGATCTCGGCGAACCCCTGGATCAGCAGGAAAACCCCGGTCAGCGGGATCAGCGCCTTGAGCGGAAACACCGGAACGCCCGCCGGGCTGAAGATGCTTACCTCCCGGAACTGGATCGACATCTTGGCGAATTGCCAGCCGGCATAGATCCAGGCCAGCACGGCGGGTAGAAAAAAGATGATGTAGAGCGTCAGGTCGATCGCCGCCTGCACGCGCGGCGGCCACAGCCGATAGATTACGTCGCCGCGCACATGGCCGTTGCGCGAGAGCGTATAGGCGCCGGCCATCAGGAACAGCCCGCCATAGGTGATGTAGCTGAAGTCGAACGCCCACGTGGTCGGCGCGCGCAGGAGGTAGCGGACGAAGACCTCGTAGCTGGTGCCCAGGGTCAACACCAGAATGAGCCAACCAAAGCTCTTTCCGACCCACATGCTGAGCGAGTCAATGAAATAGAGAAAACGGGTCATGGAGGATGATCCGAGCACGCCGCCGCGTGCTGCCCCGGTTCAACGGGTCGGGCGGCGCGCGGCGGCGCCGCCCTCTCCAGTCACAAGCAGATGCGCTCCGCAGAGCGCGATCACATCTGCAACACGCCCGGGAAGTGGTGATTGAAGGCGCCCTTGTAGTCGGTCGCGTTCATCATGTTGTAGAACACGACTCGCTTCACCCAGGCCTTCTGCGAGTCCATGACCTTCTTCATGAAGGGGTCTTTGCTGAGCGTGGCAATCAACCCGTCCCACGCCTTGATCTCGGCGTCGAACACGTCCTGCGGCGTTCGCAGCACGTTGACTTTGTCCTTGCTGATCAGCTCCTGCAGGTCCTTAGAATACTGATCCATCCCCTTCCACTCGTTGGCGGAGGATGCGGCCTCGGCAGCGTATTGAATGATCGCCTGGTGCTCCTTCGGCAGGCCGTTGAACTTCGCGCGGTTGATCATGATCTCGAAGTACTCGGTCGCCTGGTGATGGCTGCCGAGCATGTAGTTCTTGGCCACGTCGGCCGAGCCGAAGCGGCGGTCCGAAGTCGGGTTGTTGAATTCGAAGGCGTCGATCACACCGCGCTGCATGGCCGGCACGATTTCGCCGCCCGGAAGCTGCGCCACGGCAAGCCCCATCGCCTGCATCAGGTCGGCCGCGAGCCCGACGGTGCGGTACTTGAGGCCCTTCATGTCTGCCATGCTCTTGACCGGCTTCTTGAACCAGCCGAGCGGCTGGGTCGGCATCGGCATGACGAAGAAGCTCTTGACGTTGAGCTTCATGATCTGCGTCTGCAGCTCCTCGAACAGCTCCTTGCCGCCACCGTTGTGAATCCAGCCGAGACCCTCGTTGGCGTTGAAGCCGAACACCGGGCCGGTGCCGAACAGCGAAGCCGCCTTGTGCTTGCCGTACCAGTACACGGTCACGGTATGGGCCATGTCGATCTGTCCGCCATGCACGCCGTCCAGCACCTGGAACGGATGCACCACGGCGCCGGCATGCAGCAGATCGATCTTGAGCCGTCCCCCAGCTATGCTGTTGACCCGCTCGACATACTGCTGGGCCATCTCGGTGAAGATGTCGCTCGCAGGCCAGGAGGTCTGCAGCTTCAGCGTAGTGGTCTGGGCACGAGAGATCTGCGGCATCGCAACGGCAGCCGCTCCGGTCATGGCTGCGCCGGCGAGGAACTTGCGCCGGGTCGTGGTATTGCGGGTTTTCGATGTGGTCATGGCTTGAGCCCTCCCTAGAAGTCCGCGGCGCGACATTCAACGTGCCGCTTGCAGCAATAAACCACCGGTATAGGTTCAAAATTCCGGTAGCCCTAGTATAGTTTGACCGGGTTATTGGCGTTCGACAAGGCCCGCCTCGCGGATCGGACCTTATTTCGCCGTACCAATTCACCAGATGCAGCACCCTCGCGCCGCTATCCCGCCGGACGCTCCGGGCCACGGCTCGTCGTGGCGGCCAAGCCCATGGTCCCCGATTCCGCCGGCTCCGCGACGCTACCGCTGAAACGACAGGAGCAACCCGTGACAGGCCTGCCTTCGACGCTTGCGACCATCTGGCGGCTCGCGGCCCCTTATTTCCGTTCCGAGGACCGTGTGACCGCCCGCGTGCTGCTGGCCTCGGTAATCGTCATCGAGCTGGCCCTTGTCGCCGTGGACGTGCTCATCAACCAATGGAACAACCGATTCTATAACGCGCTGCAGGACCGCGACTGGGACAGCTTCGTCTATGAGCTCCTGTTCTTCTGCGGGCTCGCGGTCGCCTACATCGTCCTCGCGGTCTATCAGCTCTATCTCAACCAATGGCTCCAGATTCGCTGGCGCCAATGGATGACCAAAACCTATCTCAACGACTGGCTCGGCAGCTCCAACCACTATCGCATGCAGCTGCTCGGCGACGCCGCCGACAACCCGGATCAGCGCATCGCCGAGGACATCAGGCTGTTCGTCGAAAAGACGCTCGAGATCGGCGTCGGACTGCTTAGTGCCGTGGTGACGCTCGGCTCGTTCGTGGTCATCCTCTGGCTGCTTTCGGCGGCAGCACCGCTGTACCTGTTCGGCACGCAGATATCGATCCCCGGGTATCTGGTATGGGCGGCGCTGCTCTACGCCATCGTCGGCACGATACTGACGCACCTGATCGGCTGGCCGCTGATCAGGCTCAACTACGACCAGCAGCGCTACGAGGCCGACTTCCGCTTCAACCTCGTGCGCGTGCGCGAGAATTCCGAGCAGATCGCCTTGCTCGAAGGCGAACCGGCGGAAAACAGCCGGCTCATGTCCCGGTTCGGACGCGTCGCGTCCAACTGGATGCAGATCATGAGCCGGACCAAGAAGCTCACTTTCCTGACCGCGGGCTATCGGCAGGTCTCGGTCGTCTTCCCCTTCGTCGTGGTCAGCCCGGCCTACTTCGCCGGCGCGGTCCAGCTCGGCGGCTTGATGCAGACCGCTTCGGCCTTCAACAGCGTGCAGAACGCGCTGTCGTTCTTCGTCACTGCCTACCGGCAGCTCGCCGAATGGCAGTCGGTCATTCAGCGCCTCAACGGCTTCGAGCAGGCGGTGGCCGCCGCCCGCGCCGCGGCGGTGACGCCGCCAGTGATCGAGGTGATGCCGACCGCAGGCCGGGGCACGATCGAACTGCACGACCTCGCGGTCAGCCTGCCCAACGGTGTGCCGCTGGTGACGGCAAGCAGCGTCAGCGTGGCGCCCGGCGACCGCGTGCTGGTGACCGGGCCATCGGGCTCCGGCAAGTCGACCCTGTTCCGCGCGCTCGCCGGCGTCTGGCCGTTCGGCCGCGGCCGCATCCACGTTCCGCAGGGCGCGACCGTGATGATGCTGCCGCAGCGTCCGTATTTCCCGGTCGCGACGCTGGCTGAGGCCATCATCTACCCGGCCAAGCCCGGCTCCTTCAGCCCGGATCGCGTCGCCGAAGTGCTGCAGGCGGTCGGCTTGCCGGCGCTGGCGGAACGGCTCGCCGAGGAGGCGCCTTGGAACCGGATGCTGTCGCTCGGCGAACAGCAGCGGCTGGGAATCGCCCGCGCGCTGCTGCACGCCCCCGATTTTCTGTTCCTCGACGAGGCGACCGCATCGCTTGACGAGCCGGGCGAAGCGGCGCTCTACCGGCTGCTGACCGAGCGGCTGCCGGCGAGCACCGTCGTCTCCATCGGCCATCGCTCGACGCTGCGCACGTTCCACCACCGGCACCTGGTCCTGGTGCGCGATGGCGAGGCGCATCGTGTCCGCGAGACTGCGCTGGAGGCGGCTGCGCGGTGAGGCGGAAGGTGCGCAAAGCGCAAAGGCGACCGCCCTCAGGGAGCGGCCGCCCGGCCGATAGGACGATTAGGATCGAGTCCGTTACTTCAGCGCGGAAACCGTCGTGTCGAACTTCAGGGCGACAATGAACGTGTCGTCGCACCAGTTGTTCGAGCGATTCGGCACGCCCGTGACCAGGAAGGCGCCGCAGTCCGCTTTGCTCATGTCGGTGCCATGGTAGCGCAGATCGAGGGTGATCGCCTTATAAGTGATGCCAAGGCCGACGTTCCAATAGGTATAGCTCGGATCGGTCAAGCCAACGAGCGGGTTGGTAAATCCAGCGTCGTCGATCCACCAGTGGCCGAGTTCTCCGGAGACAAAGGCGCCGACGTCGTTGGCCTTCCACGGCAGCACCCACTTGCCTGTCAGTGACGCATAGACAGCGCTCGCGTCCGCGGCCACGCCAATGGTCCGGAATGTCTCGCCATAGTTCAACAGATCAGGCGTATAGAAGACATTGGCGCCGACACTCAGGTCTGGAGTGATCGCGTACCCCAGCTTGCCGTAGACCTCCCAGAAATCGCTGTCACCGGTGAACCCGTTGAAGGTTTCCTTCGGGTAGAAATAGTAGATGGCGCCAATGTCGATCGAAAACGGCCCCCAGCTATTGCGCCACCCGCCGTAGAAGTCGATCTCAGCCGACGGAGAGGTGAAGCCGTACCCCGCTCCACTCGGCCAGTCGATGGCATAGCCTGCCACGGCGACATAGAGCGTGCCGATCGGGGTGATGAACTGGGGCTCGACATACGCGCCGCCAGACGGTCCTCTGTTCGACTGCGATACGCCGCGGAAATTGTAGTCGGACATGACGACGCCGCCGAACGCGATATCGAATACCGGCGTGGTGGCGACGGCAACAATCGGTGGCGCCTTTGTCGCCGACGGCACATCCGCCGCAAAGGCCGGGGCGATCAACCCGGACGCGGCAACCACAGACAGCACCAACTTTCTCATTGTCGTCCCTTTCCTTTATCTCGGCCCCTGAGCGACCGTTTCGGCAGACCCCGCGCCAACTCCGCGCCTACCTATGGAACACGGCCGATTTCCACAATTTCACCAAAATGACACATCGGCAGCGCGGGATGGGCAAGGCGAAAGCATCGGCAGTTGCTGCCTTTTTAGGCGATTCCACAATTTCCCAGGCGATAGTCGGGGCGTGTTGCAGATGTGCAACTACAGCTACCCGTCTCGGCCCAATGGCGAGACGTTGATGGGAATGCACGTGGCCACCGTGCTGCCGGGCGGCAGCACGGTCCGAAGCCAGGCTGAAGGGATCCGGCTCGCCGGCCGCGCGCAGGCAAGTTTACCGGTCCGCGCAAGGATGATTGCGCGGAGGATATTAAGTTGTGCGCGCGAGTAAGGGCGGCCGCCATGGTGCTGGGCGGCCCCCCGGCGCGGCTAGGCTGCCGCGGCCTTCTTCCGGTTGGCCTCGAGCCGCGCGTCGACTAGCGCCACCTGGGCGTCGATCGCAGGATGGCTCAG
>WHTM01000064.1 GCA_009377755.1 Hyphomicrobiales bacterium
TCGAACGGTCCGAGGTCGGGCCGGTGCGCCTCGATCGCCCGCGTGAGGGAGAGGTTGTCGTGGACGGTGAGCGTGCCCAGAATGTGCCGGCCTTCCGGAACCAGGTTGAGACCGATGCGGGCGCGGCGAAACGCCGGTAGCGACGTCACGTCCTCGCCTTCGAGCAGCACCCGTCCGGCGGAGTTGCGCAGCGCGCCGACGATGGTCTTGAGCAGCGTCGTCTTGCCGGCCCCGTTGGGACCGAGAAGGCCGATGGTCTGGCCGCGTTCCACGGCCAGATTGACATCGCGGAACACGGTCAGCCGGCCGTAGCCACCAGCGAGACCTTCGACCTGCAGCGCCGCCGTCATGTCAGCGCTCCGAGGTAAGCGTCCCGGACCTCCGGATTGGTCATCACCGCCTGCGGGGTTCCTTGTGCAATCAACCGGCCGCTGTCCATCACCACGATTTCGTCGGCGACGGTTTCAACGAACCCGACATTGTGCTCGACCACCAAAATCGCGGCGCCCTGCGACTTCAGCAGACGGAGAAGGTCCGCTAGCTGTGTCACCTCATCGGCCGTGAGGCCGACCGCCGGTTCGTCGAGCAGCAGCAGCGGCGGCTGCCCGGCGGAAGCGCGGACCAGTTCGATGAGCTTATGATAGCCGAGCCCGATCTGATTGACCGGCCGATCGGCCAGGGCCGAGAGGCCAAACGCCTCGAGCTGCGCGCGGGCGACCCGCTGGCCATCGATCTCGCGTGCGTCGCCGGGCAAGTGGTCGAGGCGGGCGACGACGTTGTCTATCGGAGTCAGATCGGGCACGAGGCGCGGCACCTGAAACGACCGGCCGATCGATGCGGCGCGCCGGTGGATCGGCAGTTCGCCGATGTCAGCGCCCTGTAGCAGGATGCGCCCTTGAGTTGGCATCTCGATGCCGGAGATGACATTGAACAGGGTCGACTTGCCGGCGCCATTGGGACCGATCAGTGCCACAATCTGTCCGAACCGCACCGTGAAGCTGACATCCTGGACCGCCCGCAGGCCGCCGAAGTGCTTTGAGACATTTTCGAGTTCGAGGCAGGTGCCTTCGCGCGCGGACGCAGCGCGCACCGCGGCAGCGTCGCGGGCGGTCATTGGCGGCGCCGCGGCCGGCGCCGGCGTGCCGGCGCCGCGCTGCCCCAGCTGCGCCTCGCCGATCGCCCAACCGAGCCGCAATGCGCCGACGATTCCGGCCGGCGCATACAGCACGACGAGGAAGAACCCGAGCCCGTAGACCAGAAGCTCGAAGCGCTCCGCTCCCCCGGCGACCGCGAACAGCCAATGAATTGCGGCCGCCCCAAGCAACGGTCCGAACACCGAGCCACTCCCGCCGATCACGACCATCGCCAAAGCTTCGAGGGACGCATTCACACCGCCGGATTCCGGTGCCAGTACCCGGACGTAATAGGCGAGCAGGATGCCTCCGACCGCCGAGTAGGTGCTGCCGATCGTGAATGCCTGCGCCTTCACGCGCGCCACGTTGATGCCAAGCACCTGAGCCGCCAGCTCGTCGTGGCGCACCAGCTTCAGGGTGCGCAGGAAGCGGCCGCGGACCAGCCAGGCAAAGCTGGCGGTGCCGAGAGCGACGCTCACTACCGCCAGGATGTACCAGCCGTCCGCCTGCATCGCGACCGGTGGTTCAAGCATCAGTCCGGATGCTCCGCCGGTGATGGAGGGGAAGGCGCGCGCCAGGCCTTCCACCACGAAGGCAAGGCCGAGCGTGCCGATGGCGAAGTAGATGCCGGGCAGGCGAATGAAGATCTCGGCGACAAGGCGCGCAATCAGGACCGCGGAGGCGATGCCCAGGGGTATCGCGACAATGGCCGGGACGCCCGATACATGCATGATCCCGGCTAAATAGCCGGGCAGCGCCACGAACGCAGCCTGCCCCAGCGCCAGCATGCCGGTGACGCCGAAAATGAGGTTGAGGCCGATCAGCGAGAGTGCCGCGAACGCGGTGATGGTGGCGAGCGCGGGCGTCCAGCCAGGCAGCAGTCCCAGATACGGGAGCACTGCCGCCAACAGCGCGAAGCACCCGATGGTCAGTTGCCGAACCGTCACGCGCGCCGTCCACCGCCGAAGCGGATCTTTCGGCTTTGCCATAGGGCGACCAGGATCAGCACGAAGAACATGACCGGATCCTGGAACAGCGCGCCGAGATAGGCTCCGACCATCGCCTCGAACAGGCCAAGTCCGAGCCCGCTCGCCAGTACCCCTACCGGGGACATGCCGGCAATGGCGGCAGCAATGAAGCCGCGCAATGTCATCGCCAGCCCGGACTGAAAGTCGACCGCGATGAGCGGGATGAGCAGAACGCCGGCGAGCGCGCTGAGCAAGCCGCCGATCCCGTAAGCGATCAGCCGGGCGCGCTCCACGTCGACGCCCAGGAGCTCGGCCGCATAGGGGTTCTCGGCCGTCGCCAGCAACTGCTTGCCGGAGCGTGTCGCGGCCAGAAACAATCCGACCGCGACGGAAACGCCGAAGCCGACCAGTACCAGCGCCAGTCCCTGCACCGGCAGCGCGCCGCCTGCGACCCGGATCGGTGGTGCTTCGAACAGCGCCGGGAAGGAAACCGGGTCGGTGCCCACCAGCAGGATCATGACCCCCCGGGCGACGAACGCGGCGCCGAGCGTGATCAGGATCAGCGTGCCCGCCGGCCATTCGCTGCGCGGCCGCAGCACGAACCGGTGCAGGCTGGTCGCGAACGCGACGGCCACGAGCATCGCCACCGCGATGCTCACAGGCAGCGGCACGCCATAGCCCACGAGGAGTGCCGCCACCACTCCCGTGATGGCGAAGGATTCACCGTGGGCCAGATTGAGGATGCGCGCGGTGCGGTACACCAGAACGAGGCCGATTCCAAGAAGCGTGTAGAGCGCCCCCGTCATCAGCCCGCTGATCACGGATTGCGTGAACAGGTTCATGAGCTGACTGCCGACGTACCGATGTGCCGCACCGTGCTTGACCCGTTACTTCACCGGGTCGGCCAAAACCCAGCTACGACCCTTCAACTCGACAATGACGACGGCCGAGGAGTCGAGCCCGACGTGACTCGTCGGCGAGAAGCGCTGGTTATGGACGCTCTCGACAACGTTGGACTCGAGATACTTCTTCACCGCGTTGAAATCCGTCGGATTGGGCACTTTGCGAAGAATGGCATCCGCAACGTCGGTTGCAGCCTTGCCGAGCAGATTGATCATGTCGACCGGCTCCGAGTACCGCTTGGTATAGGCCGCCAGGAAAGCCTTCGACCGCGCCCGTTCGCCGGGATCCTTGAGCACGTCAGGTACGATGCCGGCAGCCGCCGTCCCCAAGAGTCGGGGCGGCTTCACATCCTTGACGATCTGTACGAAGGCGTCGCTGATATTGGCATAGCTGACGATCATCGGGGGCTCGAGGCCGAGGTTCTTGTAGCTCTTGACCACCGTGACCGCGCCGCCGCCCGAATAGGACGAATAGACCAGGCGGGTATCGCTCCCGACGACTCTCGCCAGCTGGGTCGAAGCGTCGGTCGCCCGCAGGTCGATACGGGCGAGCTGCAGGTCGAATCCGTGCGCCCCGAACACCTTGCGGGCGCTCGCCACCCCGACCTCGCCGCTGGCATCGGTCGCCGCCACCATGCCGATCTTCTTCAGGCCGCTCGCCTGCATGTAGCGGGCGACGGATTCGGTGATGCTCTCGTCGCTCGGGCTCACCTGGAAGGCATAGCTGTCGGGCGAAGGAACGATATTGGGGGACGGGATCAGCATGGTCGGGCCGCTGCGCACGAGCGGCAGCATCGCCCGCAGGCTCGCCGTAAGCGTATTGCCGATGATGATGACGGCGCCCTTGTCGATCATCTCGCGCGCGCAGGCGACCGCCTTTTCGGGACGGTTTTCATCGTTGCAAGTGCTGAGCTCGACCTTGCGGCCGGCGATCCCGCCGGCTGTGTTGACGTCTTCCACCCACATCTTGACGGCCTTGTCGAGGCGGGTGCCGACGGTCGCTGCCGGCCCGGTCAAAGGCGCGACCTGTCCGACGAGCCAGGTCTTGTTCGCTTGCGCCGCAAGCTCGCCCGGCAACAGCACAGCGGCCAATGCCGCAACAGCAACCGACCGTAGGTACCAACCGTTCATGATCTCCTCCCCTGTTGCTTGGTCATGATCCGCGCCGGGGCTCTGCGCGCCCGACGCCGTCGTTCTCTTCTGCTTAGGCAGTGCTCGACCCGGGCAAACGATGCCGGCCGTCCGGCGCCCGCTCCAGGCCGATCTCGCGACGCACGGCATCGAGCGCGATCAGCACGTCACGGCCGTCGCGGCTACCGGTGGCTTCCATCAGGTCGCGGAAGCTCTGCGGTCCCTGCTCCAGCGTCTGCCGCACGGTCAGATTGCGCGACGGGCCAAGCTTGGGGGCCTCCGGAATGCTGTACTCCGTCTTGCCCTGCCATCCGATCGGGAAGGTCAGGTCGAAGCCGATCTTGGCGCCGGTGCGGCTGCCTTCCAGCGACGGATCGAGCGGGATGCAGCGAAACCCGGTGGCGACCACAAGGTCGCGATCGGCCTGGAAACGGGTGGCAAAGGCCCAATCCATCTGCGCGTCGGAAAATACGTCGATGTCGTCGTCGACGGCAAAGACGTGCTTCACGTCGGCATTCGAGCCCAACACCGCCGAAATTGCGTTGCGTACTTCGCCCGGATAGCGCTGCCGCAGCGAAAGACGCAAATTGTACATCCCACCGCATGACGCCGTTGCGTAGACCGAGACCGGCTCGCGGATGGCGGTCAGCAGCGCCGCCCAGGCCGCTGCTTCGGTGCGCAGCGCGCAAAGCTGCGCCGTATCCGTGAAGGCGAGGGAGCGGCCACCGATCGTTGCCGTCTGCAGCACGGCATCCCGCCGCATGGCGATCGCAGTCAGGTGAAAGACCGGATTGGTTTTCACACGGCCGTAGTACCCGACATATTCTCCGAACGGCCCTTCCGGCTCGACCCAACCGCTGTCATTGAGATAGCCTTCGAGGACGATCTCCGCATCGGCCGGCACCATGGCGTCGATGGTGGCGCAGCGGACCAACGGCACCGGCGCACCGCGCAAGCCGCCCATCAGCGCGATCTCGTCGGCCACGAGCGACATCGCCGTGGCGGCGACGCCGTCGGCGGGATGTGAGCCCACCACGAATGCGACCGGCATGCGCTCCTTGCGGTTGACATACTCGGTATAGATGGCGCGCAGATCGCTCGGCGCGATGAGATCGATACCAGCTTCCTGCCTCCCGCGCAGCATGAGGCGGCGGTAACCGATGTTGCGCTTGCTGCCGTCGAGGCTCCGCGTCACGTCGATGCCGGCGGAAATATATGGGCCGCCGTCCTCGCTGTGCTGCAAGTGAATCGGCAGGCGCGTGAAGTCCGCATCGGCTCCAGTGAGCACGACCTGATGCACCGGAGCGACCGTGCTGGGGACCTCGACAGGCGCGATCAGGTTGTTACTGCGTTGCAGGACCTCCTGGAGCAGGTTGGATTCCTCCACGGAAAATGCCATCGCCAGCCGCCGCCGGCTGCCCATGACGTTGCCGACCAACTCGGTGGCCTGCGACCCGGGCCGGCGGAACAGCACCGCCTTGCAATTGCCGTCGAGCCGCGCGCCAACATCGATCAAATCGATCGGGTTGGAATCGATCTCGAGTTCGCCGTCGCGTTCCAGGAGATCGAGAAACCGGCGCAGCCGGAACGCTTCGAGATCGGCCGTTTCGCTTGCGGCAGCCTTGGCAGCAGCGGTGTTCAACGCCATCCTCCCTGGAGCATGGGCCGGCTTTTGTGAGTGCCGTGCCTATGTGAGCGCCGTCTTGTGGGTCCTATGCGAGTACCGGTGATTGAATATGGAATGACGTCGCAGTGTGCGGAGCGTCTCCTTGCGGAGCGTCTTTTTTCGATCGCATCCATCTCGTTACAATTGAAACTAACATACGCTATCGAGTCGGAAAGTTGAAGTCAACGCCGTTGCGGCGCACCGACATGCTCGCGCCTGCTCGCAGGCAAAATCTGCCTCCCTGCGTCAGCCAGGCTGCGGCGGTGCGGGGAACGTCACTTCGCTGCCGAGTTCCCCTCCCCGATAGCATCGGTTCGGATGAATTTCATGCCTTATCAGACCGCGCTTGCTGATCAGGTTTGTCGAACAGCAGAACGCTGCGACCGGTCAAATATCACAATCGCGACCGTCCTTCAGAGATCGCGCACTTCCGGCAAGACTCGTTCCTTGAACAGCTCCATGCCTTTGCGCACCACGGGATCGGGGATGTTGCCGACCTTCATGGTGATGTTGAAGACGCCGTTGCCGAGCTCGCCGTGGATGCGCTTGATCTGCTTCACCACGCTGTCCGGGCTGCCGCACAGTACCGCGCCCTTGTCGATCGCATCCTCGATCTTCTCGTTGGCGAGGTCGCGACGGCGCTGGCTCACCGCCGCGCGGCGCTCTTCGCCCTGGTAGAAGCGCGACTCTTTGAGCACCAAGTTTGCCGCGGTCCGCACGCCGCCGCCAAGAACGCCGTAGAAATAATTGCAGCCGGCCTGCAGATGCATCTGCGCCTCCTCGTCGGTGTCGCAGATGCACATGTGCTGACCGATGAGAATGTCCGCAGCGGTCGGTTCCCAGCCATGAGCGCGCGCGACATCCTTGTAGATGCGGATATTCTCCTTGGTGCTTGCAAGGTCCATGAGCAGCACGATTCCCATCTTGGCGCGATGCCTGGCGGCGAATTCTGCCGATTCCGTATTGCTTGCCGACATCAGAATGGGTGGATGCGGCTGCTGACGCGGTCGCGGCCAGATCGAAACCGAGCGGAACTGGTAATACTCCCCCTCCCACCCGAAAGGCTCCGGCTCGGTCCATGCCTTGATGATCAATTCCGTGGCCTCGTGCAGACGGCCGAAGGACTCGCTCGGGTTACTGTTATAGGCGACATATTCGTGCGGGATGCCGCGCATGAAGCCGGCGAACAGCCGACCGCCGCTCATGACGTCGATCATCGCATATTCCTCGGCAGTGCGGATCGGATTGTTCAGCGGCACCAGATTGCCGAACACGGCGAGCTTGGCCTTTTTGGTCCGCTGCGTCAGCGCGGCCGCGATCAGATTGGGATTGGCCATCAGGCCGTAGGGACTGAAGTGGTGCTCGTTGCAGCCGACGAGATCGAACCCGCATTCCTCAGCATACACCATCGAATCGATGTAGTTTTGATAGAACTCGGTCCCGCGCTCTGGCTCGAAATACTTGTTCGCGACGGGCCAGTCCTTGCCGTGCTCTGTGATCCCGGTCCACGGCATGAGATGGAAGAAGATAAATTGCACGCGACGTCTCCGCTTGGCGATTGTTGCTATGCGCTGGCTTGGCGCTTGACCAGGAAACCGTCCCCCCAGGTGAGGAAATCACCCACCACCCGGTTGAAGAATTCGGGCTGGTCGGTCTCGATGTTGTGCGCAGCATCGTGCACGTAGACGAGATAGCTGTGCGGCAGGCGCGCCTTGAGCAGGCGCCCGCTGTCCGCCGGGATGACGCTGTCGCTCGCTCCGGCGAGTACCAGAGTCAAGCATTGGATCTTGTCGAATTGCGCGACGAGATCGTGGTCCATGTGCGGGTCGGACTGATGATAATGCGACAGCATGGCGCGGTTGGCTCGCACGATCTCGATCGGCTTTTCCGGCGGCATCCGCTCCGGATGGGCGTAGAGCTGGCGCCGCAAGACCTCGGGGTCGCTGCTCAGGCCGCCCTTGCCTTCAGGAATGAGACCTGCGGGCGTCTCCAGCACGAGATGATCGACCTTGTCGGGATGACGGGCGGCGAGCCACATCGCGACCCAGCCGCCGAACGAGTGGCCGATCACGTCGCAGGAGCCGGTCACTTGCGTACCGATGAACTCGGCCGCGAGATCGGCAAGCGCCTGCATCGAGGCGACGCCATCGTGTGTCTTGCTCCCGTCGAACCCGGGGAAGGTGGGGACATAGACGCAATATTTCCCCGCCAGGCGTTGCAGCGGCTGTGAGAGCCGCACGCCACCTGCGCTGTGCAGATAGAGAATGGGACGTCCATTCCCGCCGACCTTGAACGGCAACGTTCCGGTCGACAGCTTTGCTTCGCGATCACTGAAAGTCATAGCCTAGTCCCCTTCGCGCATTGTCAGTTTGCTTCAGAGATCGTGAACCTCGGGTAGCACGCGCTCCTTGAACAACTGCATTCCTCTCCAGACGACCGAGTCGGGAATATTTCCGACCTTCATGGTGATGTTGAACATGCCGTTGCCGAGCTCGCGGTGGATGCGTTTGATCTGCTTGACCACGGTCTCCGGACTGCCGCACAGCACCGCACCCTGCTCGATGAACTCGTCGATTGTGGTTTCGGAGAAGACCTGGCGCCGCTTATCGACACCCTGCCTCCGCTCCGCGTTCTCATAGAAGCGCGACTCCTTGAGCACGAGATTCGCAGCCGTGCGGACGCCGCCGCCGAGCACGCCGTAGAAATATTTGCGGCCTTCGGAGAGATAGTGGCGGGCCTCCTCGTCGGTCTCGCACACGCAGGTGTGCTGGCCGATGAGGATGTCCTGCGGCGCCGGTTCCCAGCCGTTCGCGCGCGCGGCGTCCTTGTAGATGCGGATGCTCTGCTTGGCGCCGTCGAGATTCACCAACATGACGACACCCATCATGGCGCGATGCTTGGCGGCGAATTCCGCCGACTCCGGATTGCTCGCCGACATCATGATGGGCGGGTGCGGCTGCTGCCGCGGCCGCGGCCAGATCGAAACCGAGCGGAACTGGTAGTACTCGCCCTCCCAGCCGAACGGTTCAGGCTCGGTCCAGGCCTTGAGGATCAGCTCGGTCGCTTCGTGCAGGCGCGCCCAGGACTCGTTCGGGTCGATATTGTAGGCGACATATTCGTGCGGGATGCCGCGCATGAAGCCAGCGACCAGACGACCGCCGCTCATCACGTCGAGCATCGCGTATTCCTCGGCGACGCGGATCGGGTTGTTGAGCGGGACGAGATTGCCGAACACCGCCAGCTGAATCCGGTTCGTGCGCTGCGCCAGGGCGGCGGCGATCAGGTTCGGATTGGCCATCAGCCCGTAAGGACTGAAATGGTGCTCGTTGCAGCCGACCAGATCGAAGCCGCACTCCTCGGCATAGGCCATCGCGTCGATATAGTTGCGATAGAACTCGGTTCCACGTTCCGGCTCGAAGTGCTTGTTGGCCACTGGCCAGTCCTTGCCGGAGTCGGTGATATCCGTCCACGGCATGAGATGGAAAAAGCTGAACTTCACTCGCGCCCCACTGGTTAGAGGTTGTGCCGGAAAGGTTAGCGGGCGAGGCCCATGACCTTGCCGAACTTCCGCACGAGTCTGCCGGTATCGCGGGTATACTCTTCCGGCACCATGACCGTCTTCTTGCCCTGCGCGAACTTCCAGAACTCGGTGCCTTCGGCATCGGCACGCGAGATCTTGGCGATATCCGACATAGCTTTCTGCCCGTCCGGCGTACTCAGCCAATAGCCCCAAAGCCGGGCGATGTTCGGGCTTTTGGCATCGCGCATCACGTAGCTCGCCCACGGCGTGATGATCACGGGGTCGATCGGTGCGTTCTCGACAGGTGCGCCGGTTAAGCGGTCACGGAAGACCTCGCTGCCAAGTTCAACCGCGAATTCGCCGGTGATCAGCCGCGTCCGCAGATCGGGGAAACTCGCGAGGATCTTGGCCTTTTGCTTCTCGATCAGATCGCGCAGGAACGCCTCGGTCTTCTCCACGCCGAGATAGTAGCTGATATAGGTGAAGGGCGTCGGCGTGCGCGGCACCGCGACGCGGCCTTTCCAAGCCGGGTTCAGCAGATCGAGGTAGCTGCGGGGCGCATCCTTGGCAGTCACCAGTTGAGTGTTGTAGCCGACCATCGCGAGGGTTCCGTCATGGGCACGCAAGCCGTCCTCGCCCCATTTCAGTCTCGCATCGGCGCCCGTCTCCTTGACCCAGTCGACCGGCGCAAGGGCGTTGCCCCTGCGCAGGACCTCGCCGACCTCGGATGCCGTCCAGAAGACGTCGATCCCCGACGGCACGCCCTGCTTCATGACCTGCACCACCTCCGCGGCTTTGACGGGATGCATGCTGGAGATCATGTTGAGCTGAATCTTGAAGCCGTAGAACTGGCTGACCGCGTCGGAATATTGTTGCATCTGCGTGGGATTGACGGTCTGGCCGAAGATGACGGCGGCGCCTTCCTTCCTTGCGCTATCGAGCAGCGCGCGGATAGGCGCGGGAAGATTCTCCGCGCGGGCTTGCGCGTGAGCGCCCGTGCTTCCACTCCCGGAGAGCACGCTTGCGATCAGTGCTAGAGTTGCGGCGTGCAGAACGCTGCGCGTCAACCAAGTCATCGTTTCCTCCGTGTCTTTATGCCGTCCAAATGCTGCAAGCACGTTTGGAACAGCAAGAACATCACCTCTTCATTCAGCCGCAAGCAGCGGTACGGGCTCCCGCCGCTCGGCGGACCGACCCTGCGCCTGGCGTCGCGATTGTGCCGGCCGGTCGGCGCCGGACAATCGGCTCGCAATGAACACGAGCGCAACGAGCAGCGCGATCATATAGATCGCAACCGCGGCAGCGACGTTGTGGTTGCCGTTCGTCTGCAGTTGAAACACCAGCGTCGAAACGACCGGGGCCTTTCCGGCATCAATGATCAGCGGCACTGTGAGCTCACGAACGGACAGGAGCCCGACCATTGCCGAGGAATAGAACAAGGATGGAGCGATGATCGGCAGGTAGATATACCGGAATGTCTTCAGGCGGGACACGCCTGACACATAGGCCGCCTCGTCCAGTTGACGGTGGATTTGCCAAGACGCGGCATTGATGGTGCGCGTGCAGAAGGCGAGCAGGCGGGTGCCGATTGCGAGCGAGATCAGCCAGATCGTGCCATAAATCGGCAGCCAGCGGTAAAGCGCGATCCCGAGATATTGAAACGCGACCGCGGCGACCATGCTCGGCACCGCCGGGGACAGGAATACGGCCGTGTCGAGCCACAGGCCCGTGCGCGTACCGCTGCGCGTGACCACCCAGGAGATGCTGGCGCCCCATGTCAACGCCAGGAGTATGGCGCCGGCGGCCACAATGGACGTGTTGAGCAGCGGCGTACCGATATAGCTGAGGGCGAAATTGAAGCTGGTCAAGCTGAGTGTCTTCAGCGCCGCCGACGAGGGCACTTGCAAATAGGGCACGAGGGCGACCCAGATCAGCGTGACGAGGGGCAGGACGAAAGCAATGAAGGCCCAGCCGCAGACGAAGGCGAGCGCCGGCCAACGCCAAAGACCGAGGGACTGCGGAGGGCTCGACCGTCCTTTTCCGGCGACGACCGCATAACGCTCGGAGCGGCGCACGAAATAGATGTAGAAGCCGATCGCAACCGCGCTCATCAAGAACAGAAGAATGCCCACGGCAGCAGCAAAGCCATAATCGGGCATGCCGATGGCGGGATGCATCGCATCGTAAATCCAGACGCTCAGCACCTTGATCCCGCCGGGCAGCCCGATCAACCCGACGATGTCGAACGTCTCGACCGAGATGACGAAGAAGAACATGGCGGCGCCGAGCACCGCAGGAGCGAGCAGCGGCAGTACCACACGTCGGATCGTGCGCGCAGGCGAGACGCCACTCACCCAGGCCGCCTCTTCAAGCGTTGCATCGAGATGCTGGAATGCCGGCAACATCAGAAAGACACAGGCCGGAACGAGGACCGCGCCTTGCAGCAGACATATCCATCCCAAGCCGTAGATGTTGAAGACTGGTTCGGCGCCAAGCGCGGTCGCTCCAAACATGCGATTGACCAGCCCGGATGTGGGATTGAGCAGCCAGACATAGCTCATCGCGGTAATGAAGCCCGGAATGGCGAGTTTCGCGACAAGCACGCCGATGGTCATTCTCTTCCAGGCGAAATCGGTACGCGACAGGATCCAAGCGATCGGAAAGCCAAAGAACAGCATCATGCTGACGCTGCCGACGCCGAGCATCAGCGTTCGCAGTGTGACATCACCCAGCCCGTGCTCGCCGAGCAGCTCCCCGTAGTTGAGCAGCGTGAAGTGCCCGATATCCGCCCGGTCGGAGAAGCTCGCCAGGATGTTTCCGAGAAGAGACACCGCGACGGAGGCAAGTCCGAGCAGCGCCAGGCCGTAGACCAAGGCGATGCCGCCTGGACCGCCAGAGGATGTATCGTTGCGCTCGTGGACGGCCATGGCGTCACTCCGCTGCCATTCTTGGCTGCCGCGACAGTTGTTCGGCCTCGTCCTCACCGCGAGGCTCTTCATCCCGCGGCTTGATCAGCACACAGAATTCGGGGGAAAAAGCGAGGCGGACCTCCGCTCCCGGTGCAAGTTCAGTCCGGCGATGCGCCTTTAACTTCAACTCCAGGGACCCGACTTGGCAGGTATACGCCAACCCGTCGCCGATAAACCGCACGGTCGTCACGGTGCCCGAGCACTCGTTCGGCCCGGGCGGCGCATGGCCGGTGCCCACCTCGATGTCTTCGGGACGCACCCCGACGAAGCAGCGCTCGCCGGGCGGCAACGACGTCGAACGGGGGGCATGAGCGCGCAAAACGCCGAGCGCGGTCTCGGCGACGGCGTAATCACCCTCCGTGAATGCGACGCGGCCTTCGATGAGATTCATCTCGCCGATGAAGCGCGCCACCGTCTCATGCTCTGGATTTCGATAAAGCTCGATCGGACGGCCGATCTGGACGATGCGGCCATTCTCCATCACCGCGATGCGGTCGCCGATCTCCAGCGCCTCCGATTGATTGTGCGTCACGTAGACGGTCGTGAGGCCGAGCCGGTGCATCAGCTCCTTGATCTGGCGGCGCAGATAAATCTGCAGCCTGAGATCGAGGTTGCTCAGCGGCTCGTCCATGAGCAGCACTTTGGGCTGCAGGGCAAGGGCACGGGCGAGCGCTACGCGTTGCTGCTGTCCGCCGCTGAGCGTCGTCACCGGGCGATTTGCCAAATCGTTGAGGCCAAGAAGATCGAGCACCGAGCGCACGCGCTCGGCAATTCGGCCGCGCTCGAGATTGCGCACACCCTCACGTAGCGGGAAGGCGATGTTCTCGTACACGTCCATGTGCGGCCACACGGCATACGATTGAAACACCATGCCGATTGGACGTCGTTCGGGCGGAACCCACAGTTGCGGACGGGTCGAAAAGACGACGGTGTCGTCAATGACGATAGTGCCGGACCCCGGCCTCTCGAGCCCGGCGATGCAGCGGAGCATGGTGGTCTTGCCGCAGCCGCTCGGGCCCAGCAGCACGAAGAACTCTCCGCGCGCAATCTCGAGATCGAGACCGCGCAAGGCAGCAATGGAGGTGCCGGACACCTGAAAGGCTTTGTGCAGCGTCGTGATCGCGAGCACTTGTCTGCACTCCCTTGATGCTGACTCTATCCGCGCTGGCAGCCTCGCGGCCTCACGCGTGAGCAGCTCCTTGTCCGTTCAAAAACGATATCACACGTCCGACCGCGCCGCGCGCCTCGGCAAACAGGAGGTGACCGGCACCGGGGAAGGTTGCTATCTCGGGATGCCCGAGCCGTTCCGCCCAGTAGCGGGTCTGTTCGACCGGGATGACGCGATCCTGCTCGCCCCATAGCAACAGTGTCGGTACGTTGACCCGATCGAGCCAGCGCTCGAGCTTGGGATCGTAATTACGGCTCCAGGCGACGTGCGCGAGCGATGTCATCTCGCGATATCGCATCACTTTCATTTCATTCGTCACGCCACCGGGCATCAGCCGTTCCAGGGTCGCCGGATCGGCGACAAGCAGAGACGCGACCTTGTCCGCAGGAACCAGAAACAGATCCATCGTCGGGTGGTCCGGCATGCGCAGCCCGGCAGGACACGCCAGCGCTAGCCGACGTACGCGATGACCTTGCAGGACCGTGAACATCGTGGCGATCCAGCCGCCCAGCGAGTGACCGATCAGATCCACCGGCTCGGTCAGTCCGAGGTGATCGAAAAGATTGGCGTAATGCACGACGTAGTCGAGCATGCTGTCGATGGCCGGATCATCGTCCGACGCGCCAAATCCGGGATGGATGGGGATGATCAGCCGGCAATGCTCGCCCAGCGGCAGCAGGTCGTCAAAACCGCCGATCGATCCAGCCCCATGGAAATAGACGATGGGTGCGCCGCCTCCCGCCTCGAGCACTTGCACACGAATGTCGCGGACGATTATGTCGCGCTTGGTGAAGCCGTCCATTGCCGTCCCTCTATTCGGCGGCCTGCGGCAGAGCCGCTGCCGTTCGCCGGAGACGCGGGATCACTTCTTCCGCGAAAATCGTGATGTTCTTGACCGCCTTCCAGTGCGGCATGTCGCCGACGTGCAGGTGGAGGATGATCTTGCTGCTTTGCGCCTGCTCGCACCAGAAGGCGATCCGTTCGGCGACCTGCTCCGGTGTTCCGAGCACGGTTCGATAGAGGGTGTTGAGAAGATCCCAGGGTGATCTCGGTATCCTGAATGTTCGGCATTTCGAGCCGCTTGCGCAGCCGCTCGATCGGAAGATGACCGGGAGGCGCGTAGAAATGCGGTGAGGTTTTGAGGAGTTTCTGGAAATAAAAGAGGATGTGATCGCGCCCTTCCTCGATCGCCTTCTGCTCGGTCTCGGCCACATAGACCATTGCGGAAATGATGATCGATTCCGAATCGACCTTGAGGCCGTGACGCGCGGCGATCTCGCGATAGTTCTGAAAAGACTTCAGTTGCGGCGCGAGCGGCACGAACACCTGCGAGTAGCCGAAGCCCTTCTCCGCCGCATAGGCAATCGTTTCTTCGCTGCCTGAGCCGACAATGTAGATTTTCGGATGCGGCTTCTGATAGGGCGGCGGGAACGGATTGAGATACTTGTATTGATAGAAGCGGCCGTCGTAGCGGGTGGGACCAGGCTGGGTCCAAGCCTGCATCAGGACATCCATCGCCTCGCGAAATCGCTCCCGCGCCGTGCTTGGATTGACCGGGTTGACCCAGTACTCCATCCCGGTCCCGAGCGGAAATGCGCATTCCACCCGCCCGCCGGACATCACATCAAGCATGGCATATTCCTCGGCCAGGCGATGCGGGTAGGTCAGGGCAATTGGCGTGCCGAACAGACAAATCTTAACCCGCTTGGTCCGGGCGACGAGTGCACCCGCGGCGACCGTGCAGGATGGCATCAGGCTGTAATAAGTGGAGTGGTGCTCAGTCACCACCAAGCCGTCGTAGCCTAGCTCATCGCCGAGCACGAGTTCGTCAGGATAGCGCTTGTAGAGCTTGTTGCCCTCAATCGGATCGAAATGCGCGTTGGGAATATCGACCCACTGTCCCGCGCCGCGGCCGGAAGCAATATCGGGGTAGGGCATGAAGTGCATGAAGTAAAACTGCAATCGATCCAAGATCGACATCGTTTCCTCCAGGCCGCGCCCACCCTTTCTCTCGCTGGGTTTTGACGCGTTTCGGTTCCTGCGGAATTCAAATTCCGATCAGACATAGCTAGCTATGATCGTTAGGCCGCCTGCGCGAGTCAAGCCCTGCACCCGCCGCCGACCGGCCCTTGCTGCGGCTGCTGACCTTGCCGCGCACGCCGCCATCGACGTGTCGTTGCGACGGCCCGAAGGATGCGGCGAATGCAAGTTCCGCGAGGGCTCCCATCTCACGATTTTGTTTTGCTCTGCGAGCTGACGAAGAATCTAGGGCGCGTTCCGTACGACGGCGTTCGGCTTCCAGATTCCGGTTCATGGCCCGTGCCAGCCGAAAGAAGGCTTGGACCTCGGATTCGTCCAGGCCCGTCATGGCGATCTCTTCGACCTCGAGGGCCGCTGCATGGATCACAAGGCTCAGCTTCTTGCCGCGCGCAGTCAGGAACACACGGCTCTTGCGCGAATGATCAGGGTCAGCGCTGCGGCGGATCAGTCCATCCCGCTCCATTCGGCGCAGCGTCGCCGCCATGGTCGGCTGCTCGATTCCGACAAGGCGCGACAATTCCGCCTGGGTGGAGTGGGGCAGTCGAATGAGCCATGCAATGATCGGGTACTGCCCGGGCAGCACGCCGCGGGGAGCGGTACGCTGCGCAAGATTCCAGACCAGATTGCGACCCAGAGTGTTGACCGCGAGACCCAGGATCTGTTCGCGACTCGGTGCGACACCGTGGTCGGACTTTCGATGAGGAGGTGATTTCATTGTCAATTCATGGCGACGTGGGGGAATTCAGAGAAGTCATCATGCCCGGGTTCCGGTTGAGGAGCCAGTGTTCTCAATTGCCTGAACAGATGCCGGGCCCTCGACCGCTGCTGGCTGTGACATGTGGCCGCCATCCGCTTTTTGATACACACGGACCGTTACGTCACCTGCTAAAGTTGCTAAGGTCGTTTTTTGCGGGCAGTGCTTGGCCTGCCGGAAAGATCGTGTCGGGGGAAATGTCATGCAGTTGACGAAATGCCGAATGGCAGCGGTTGCCGGTGGACTATTGGCCTTCCTGGTGCTCGCCCAGGCATCCCAGGTTCACGCACAGACCTGGCCGCAGCGGGCGGTCAAATTCATCATCCCGTTCGGTCCCGGCGCCGGGGCCGACATCGGCGCCCGGCTGATCCAGGACCGGCTGCAAAAGCGCTGGGGCCAACCGGTGATGATCGAGAACCGTCCCGGCGGCGACAGCATGATCGCGATTCAGGGCGTGCTCAGTGCCAACGATGATCATACCTTCCTGTGGGGGCCGAGCGGCAACTTCATCGTGCACCCCTACCTCTACAAGAAGCTGTCCTACGATCCGGACGATCTCGTGCCGGTCGCCCGGTATTCGTCGACGATCCTGGCCGTCGGGGTGCCGGCGTCGATGAACTTCAAGGACCTCGCCGACTTCGTCACGCGCGCGCGCGCCGAACCCGGCAAATACAACTCAGCCGCTGTTCCGGGGATCACCGAATTCGCCTTCGACTACTTCTTGAAGACGGCCGGCCTGAGCATGGCCCGGGTACCCTACAAGGACATTGTTCAATCGGCGACCGATCTGGGCGAGGGACGCCTACACATCGCCGCGTCCTCATATGCCATCCTGCGGCCGCAGGAACAGGCCGGTCGGATCAAAGTCCTGGCGGTGATGGGACGCGAAAGGGCGCCCAGCCTGCCGAACATTCCGAGCGCCGCCGAAGCGGGGTTCCCGGCGCTGGAGATGGAAGGCCTGGTCGGACTGTTCGGGAGCAAGGCCGTCTCGGCCGCGTTGCGCGAGCGGATCGGTGCCGACATCGTCGCCGTGTCCAACGATAAGGACATCGAGGCCAGGCTCAATGCCACCGCACAGACGCCCAATCGCGGCGGAGCGAAAGAATTCCAGGCCTCCATCGACCATCAGCGTGCGCAGGTCGCCACCATCGCGAAGACACTCGACATCAAGCCGACGCGGTGAGCCTACATCCGCGGCATCATGCCCGGCACAAAGCTTGTGCCCGGGCCGGCTGAAGGCCGACCCGGGTGCCGGGCATGACGAGGCAGAAACCGCCGTTGGGCACTAAGTGATGCTGTCGGGAAATTTCTCGTCCTCGAAGACTGTGATCACGGGCGGTGTGCCGGTGAGGCCCAGTTCCTGCCAACGGCCGACCACCGCCTCATAGGCAGCCTTGGACAGCTTGGTGCGTTTCGAAAACGACTTGATGAACCGGTAGTCCATGCAGGCATTGATGAGCGCCTTCGAACCCCAAGGACGAATCTCCGGCGGATTGAGACTTGGATCGAGATAGGTACTCCAGGTTTCGCGCAGGATGTCGATCGATTGTGCCGGACGCGATCGTGTCGCCATGGCCCAGAGCACCTGGTAGACGTTGGTCGGATCGACATCGTCATCGACCACGATCACGTACTTGCCAAAATAGGCACCGGCGGTGCATTGCGCCGCCAGCGCCATGACCTGTGCGGCGTGACCGGCATACATTTGCTTGATGGATACAACCGTGATGCCCCAACCCGCGGCTTCCGGGATCGACCACACGCCCTGGATGCCCGGCACGCCGAGCTTTTGCAGGTCAGCCCAGATGCCGGCGGAACGCAGGGCGGCCCAGAACAGCCCGGCCTCGTTCGCCGCGCCGTCCGCCATGAGGGCGCAGGTCAAGGTCGGATTGGTACGGTAGCGCACCTTTTCGACCCGCATGAACGGCGTCGCGCCACTTGGCCGCCCATAGTAGCCGGTGAATTCCCCGAACGGACCCTCAGCAAAAGTCTCGTCGGGATAGAGAAATCCCTCCAAGATAATTTCCGCGCGCGCCGGCAGCGGCAAGCCGGTCACGTCGCCGGTGAAGATATCGATCGGCGCGCCATTGATGCCACCGTAATAGTCGTACTCGCACTCCGTCTTCGGAAGGCTGGTGGCTGCGACCAGGAACAGAAGCGGATCGATCCCATAGCAGGCGGCGATCGGCATCGGCTTGCCCATCTTCCACCATTTCTCGCGATCGATGGTCGCATCCTTTCCCGGCGACGTGTAGACGCCGACCTCACGCGGCCCTTTGATCATCATGCGATAGGTGCCGACGTTGATGCGGCCGGTTTCCGGGTCCTTGGTCACCACGGCATCGCCGGTGCCCAGGTACAATCCTCCGTCGAGCGGCCACATCCGCTGCGCGGGGAAAGTACGGATGTCGACCGCGTCGCCGGTCACGATGTTCTGATTGCAGATCGCCGATTCGGGAGAAACCTCCCGCGGCGGTATCTTGCCCCCGAGCTTGCGCTGGAGGATCTGGACCGCCTTGAGCGGATGGTCGACCGGCTCTTCACCGATCATCAGGCAGAAGCGCGACAGGTTGCAACCGATCATGTTGTAGAGTGCGCGATGTCCGGGATGGCCCTTGATGTTCTCGAACAGGAGTGCCGGTGATTTCTCGCCGCCGACGAGATAGGTGATGGTGGCGGCTTCGAGATCGGGATCGACTTCGGCCGTAATGCGCTTAAGCTCGCCCAGCGCCTCGACCTTTTCCAGCCAGGCGTCCAGAGCGCTGCTGTTGGGGGCCCGCGCCGTTGCGGTCTTTGCTGGCGCCTCAAGCTTCTGATCCCCGCTGTTCGGGCTTGCCGTTACGCTCATCTCCATTTGCGACTCCCGTCTCCAAACGCAGCCCGTGGTTTCAAGTCTAATAGAGCGATGGCGGCTCCGACAAGGCGCACGCCGTCTCCTGCCGAGAGCGGGGCAAACTTCATAGGATGAAGCTGACCGACCCGAGCAGTCCCAGTTCCTCCGCATCGAGGATGGCGCGCCGCTCGGCGATCTTCAGCCGTCCGGCTTGTCGCTTCAGCCTATACCGATACCGCCCGACGAACACCCGAGCCGGTTCGCTGCGCCGGTTGCGATACACAATGAAATTGGCCGCGATCGAGATGATGGCGCCATCAATCTCGGCGATGCGGACATTGCTGATTAGGCGCCGGGTCCGCGACGGCGGGAATTCCGCATGACAGTTCGGGTCCTTGAGGCGAATCACCCGTTCGCGGAGCCGCACAGCGTCATCGGCGATAATAAACAGGGTATCGCGATGGTCCGCGTCGGGCTTATCGGTCGGCGGGATGTAGTAGGTGACATCCTCCGTGAGCAACTGCAACCAATCGTCCAGACGCCAAGAGTCGAGCAGGTCGGCCTCGTGATAAAGAAGATCTTCGACCTCGCCACGCATGACGGCGGTTCTCGTCATGACCTCGTTCATGTGCGGGCCTCCACAAGTTCGCGCCACCGCCGCCAGAACACCCGGATATGCTCCTCGTCGGTATCGAGCGGCACGTCCGTCCTGGCCATCCCGCGCGATACATCAGACCAAGGAACCTCGCGCCATGCAGCATAACCCTGCTGAGCGGCTTCGAGTGCGGCGACGTCATCCGGCGTCGCGAACCCGCCGGGGCCGTAGAAGGTCAGGAAGGCATGGAGCCGGCGCGCGCGCTGGGCTTCGGTTTCCTCGGCCGGCCCCAGCGCCCAGGCGATGACGCGCATGTGGCCGGGAGCGACCGGGAAGAAGTTGCGCACCGTGACCGACGATCCGTCGTTAATCACCAGATTGGGAAAGATCACCAGATTGCGATTGGTGTCGGCGACCCGCGCGGCGCGGCTTTCGCCGAGGCGGTCGACCAGTTCGGAGCGGATTGCGTCGATGTCTGCCTTGGCTTCCTCGACATACACGGAAATCCATCGCGCCACCGGGCGGCC
>WHTM01000022.1 GCA_009377755.1 Hyphomicrobiales bacterium
GCGCTGATCGTGCACCGATTTGAGCCCATGGAACTTGGCGAGCCAGCGCGCAATCTTCGGCCCCGTCCAAAGCCCGCCGTCGTCAGGTGGCGTCTTGATCCGCTCCTTGAGAGCCACCAGCGCCGCAGGCGTGAGGATCGTCGGCTTCGTTCCGTTGTGGATACGCTGGTCGCCGAGCGCCGCAGGACCGCCCGCGTTGTAGCGTTTGATCAGCGCCCGCACCCACCGGGTCGAAAACGACAATAACTCGGCGACCTCGTCGGCCTCGTATCCAGAGGACAATAGCCACAGCGCATGAAAATGGCTCTTGGCGACCGGTTCGGCCGCCGCCTCATAACGCGCCTCAAGCTCAACGCTGCTCAGGTGTGCCCGGATCGTCGTCATGATCGTGTCCCCGCAGACGAATCATGACGACGCACCCTAACTGCTTCGATTCCGTCCGGGAATCCCGGTATCTCAGGAATCAATCAGCCGGAGTCGGTATGACGCTGGCTGTTGGCGGACACATGAAACTGGAGTCGGCGGGATTGCCCGGGAACATGCGGGATTGGGCGGAACTATCGGATAGTGCGGGGCTTCCTGCCGGGAAGGGCCGGTCTAAGTCGCTCGGCCGATTAGACACTTTAAGCCGGAGCAGCCGGGCTGTTCGACACTTGAATCCGGAGCGACCGATGCGGCCTCCAAAGGCTGGCGCAAGGCCGCTAAACGCCCATCAAAGCGAACGGAATCGCGCCGGCGGCAGCGGCACAGCAGCGGTCCGTCAAGCCGAGAACCAGGCGCCAGCATGAACGCTGCGTTCAGCCCCTGCCTCGCCTGGCTCGGAGCACGGCACAAACCGCACCACTCAATGGGAACTCTCTTGCGCGGCACCATTCTTCCGCGCCGGCGGGCTTGAACGTTTTGCCAGCCGCATTCGGGACCGATCGAAGCATCACCGCCTCCGCTCCGCGGCCCCGCGCCGCCCCTTCGCCGTCTTCCGCCCGATCCGCTTGAGCCCGACGTTCGGGATGATCATCCGCACCGCGCTCGCCCAGGCGATGCGCACGTTGCGGATCGTCGGGTTGCGGCCGTTGATGCTCTCCAGGTCGTACACGTGCGGGCGCGCGCCCGGCATGATGCGCTTGACGTAGCGGTGGCCGTCATAGGTGCGCACCGCCGCCTCCTGGAACATCAGCCGCTCGGTGGCTAGGCTCTGCTCGGTCTCCACCACCACGATCTCGCCGTCGTTGACCCGCGGCACCATGGAATCGCCGCGCACGATGAAGCCGACCAGGCCCTCGTCGACCGCATAGGGCAGCGTCACTTCCTCGATCCCCTCCGGCGGCAGCTGCTCGAACGCCGTGTCGATCTCGGCGCCGGCGCCGATGTAGCCCATGATGGCGAGGGTATGGTCGCGGCGTTCCGGCACGGCGTCGTCGAGTATCCCGTGTTCGACGGCCAACTCACGAATCAGCAGCATCGCCGGCCCGGACGGCTCGCGCGCCCCGGCCAGCCAACGTGAAACGGACGGCTGCGTCGTGTGCAGCCGTTCGGCCAATTCGGCCTGGGTCAGCCCCGCCTGCAGCAGCCCCCGCAGTACCGCGGCAACATCCATCCCGCCCATATACCGGACGGCATAACCACAGTCCAATACCGACTGGAATTTACTGCTTGCCGTTACCATACCAGTTGGTATAGTCGCGGCCCCATGACCCCGCTTGAGCACATCCGCCGCGACGTGTTCCGCGCCACGCAGGCCGAGATGGGCCGGCTCGCCGGCGTCCGGCAGGCGACCTGGTCGCGCTGGGAGCGCGGCTTGCGCGAGCCGACGCGCGTGCATCTCGACCGCATCCGCGCGGAGGCGCGCCGCCGCAAGCTCAGGTGGGACGACGGCTGGTTCTTCGCGAGGGCCGCATGACATCAGCTGTGCCTGCCCGACTCGCGATGCTGCCCGGCGCTCACGCGCAGCACCTGCATCAGCTTCGCGAGCGAGGAGCGCGGCATCACGAGTGCCGCCGCCTGGCGGCGCGTCGCCTTGGCGCCGTCGCCGGGCTCCACCTCTTCGACCCAGCAGATGACTCGCAGCCAGTCCTCGAAATCATGGACGTCGAAGTCGGTCGCGAACACGTCCGGCTCGTGCGTCGGGCTGTCGGCGGGCTTCGCCCTGCTGCTGCGCTTGGCCATGCCGCGAACCGTACCGCCGCGCGCCACGCGCGCACCAGTCTAATCGCCAACGCCGCCTAGACATCGGGAGGTACCGCGCATGCTTCGCGACATCATCATCGGACTCGCCTTCGGCCACATGGGCACGATCGTCGTGCTGGCGCTGATCGCCGCGCACATCTTCGCCGGCTGAGGAGGCGCACATGATCCGCTACGCCGTCGCCTCCAATTTCGAGAACGCCAAGACCGGCAAGGTCGAGCGCCGCTTCTTCACCGGCATGCTCGCCCTCGGGTGCTTGATCCTTTCTGCGGCGGAGGGGCCTTCACGATGAAGCCGCGCAGCCACCGCTGGGGTCTGCCCGAGCGCCACTACGTCGACGATGAATATGACGTCGAGGTCGAGCGCGCCTGCTGCCATTGCGGCACGGTGCGCGTCTCCATCCCGACCAAGACGCGCGTGCTGTACCTGCGCGAGAGCGGGGGCGAGTGGACCCCCTGCGCGGAGCGGCCGGAATGCGAGGGTCCACAATGACCGACCTGTTCGCCTTCGCCGACGCCAAGTCCCGCCGCGACGCCGGCATGGCGCAGGCCGAGCAGCACGGCTCCAGCTTCGCCTGGCGCGCCTATCACGCGATCGAGGCGCTGGCGTTCAATCAGCCGACCGTGCACGTCGACGACGTGCTGCGCCAGGGCGTGCGCGAGCCGCATCACTCGAACGCCTGGGGCGCGGTGTGGATGCGCGCCATTCGCAGCGGCCTGATCGAGCGCACCAGCGAAACCCGCCCGTGCACGCGCGACCCCAAGAAGCACGCGCACCGCTACCCGGTCTACCGCAGCCTGGTGTTCGGAGGGCGGTCATGAGCGAGCAGGCCCGCCTCAACGACATCTTCGCCGCGCTCTCGGTCACGGCGCCGACCGCGCTCGATCGCGCCGCCGGTCTTTACGAAGCCAAGCGAATCTACGAGGCTCTCAATCCCCGCGCCCGCCGCGGCGGCGACCGCCGCTCCACGGCATTCCGGGGCCGCGATCAAAGCGAAAACATTTCGTTTAGGTCTCACGCCGCCGCTCGCCTCGGCCTGACGCCGCGCGCGGTGGAACTCGACATCGAGCTGGCGGCCGACCTCGGCGACGCGCTGATCGCCGAGCTGCGCGGCAACGCCGTCGTCGCCGACAACTTTGCCCGGCTGCGCTTCATCGCCGATCTCGACGATGCCGGCCGCCGCAAGCTGCTCGCCAGGCTCGCCACCGCAAAATTCAACGACGCGCTGATCGACCTCGGCCTGCGCCGCGAACTCGACGCGCAGGAAGCGCTGTTCCAGTCGATCGCCGGCCGGCTGGAAAACGCCAGCGCCCGCACGCTGCGGCGGTTGCGCGATCTCATCGACAGGAAGCTCACCAGCGGACGGGGGACTCGTACCAACACGGCAGCGTAACCGCCGGGAAATTCGGGACCGGGATGGGGAAGAAGAAGCGCAAGAAGCACATGCAGGAGCGGTACACCCAAGGCGACCTGTTCACCGCCGACGTCTATCCGGTGCGCGTGCGCACCGCGCGCGTCACGCCGGTCGACCTCACCTTGCGCATCAAGAGCGCGATGGGCGAGGCGCTCAAGGCCTGCCCCGACTCCGCGGCGGTGGTGGCCGCGCGCATTAGCGAGCTGACCGGGCGCGAGATCACGGCGGATGCGCTCTACGCCTACACCGCGCCGTCCAAGCCCGAGCACGAGATCGGCATCGTCCGCTTCGTCGCCTTCGTGCGCGCGACCGGCGCCGCCTGGCTCTACGACCTCCTCGTCGAGGACGAGGGGCTGATCGTGATGGAGGGGCGCGAGGCGCACCTGGCGCAGCTCGGCCTGATGCAGCAGCAGCGCGACCGGCTCGACGACGGCATCCGCTTTCTCAAGGGCGAATTGAAGCGCCGCCCGGTGCAGGTCACCGCGCGCAACCGGCCGGGAGGGCGGTGACATGGCGCGTTGGGTGCATTTCGGCATCTACACCGGCGGCAATCGTCCGGAGCCGAACGATGCGGCGCGGCGCACGCTGGCCGTCGAGATCGACGAGCACTGTGCGCTGCACGGCGTCAGGCCGGTCGAACTGGTCGCGGCCGAGTCGTGGCGGCTCGGCCGCCGCATCTATCACCGGCTCACCGTCGACTTCGCGCCCGGCGAGCCGCAGCGCCCGGCCGCGTCGTGGCTCGTCTGGCAGCACCCGCACTGGACCTGGTCGCCGCTCGACTGCCCGGTCGGCCGCTACACCGCGACGCCGCTGCTTCCTCCGCAGGAGGACCGCGTCTGATGCGCGAGTGGTTCACCGCTTCGGAAATTCTCGACGCGCGCTCCGCCGCGCTGCCGACGACGGTGCAGGCGTTGAACCGCTACGCCGAGCGGCTCGGCTGGCGCGACGACACCCGCCGCTGCCGCAGCGACGGCGCGGGCTTTGCGTACCACCTCTCGCTCCTGCCGGCCGACGTGCAGGCGCGGCTGGTCGCGACGCAGGCCCCCGTTCAAACGGGGGTGGACCCCCGTTCGGCAGGGCTTTGGCAGCGCTTCGAACGCCTGCCCGATGCGAAGAAGGCGGAAGCCCGCGCGCGCCTCGCCGCGGTCGATCGCGTCGCCGTGCTCGCGAGGGGCGGCATGGCACGCCGCGCCGCCGTAGCGCTCACCGCCGGCGAGGCCAAGGTCTCGTCGTCGACCTTGTGGAACTGGCTCCGGCTTGCCGACTCCGTCGCCGTTTCCGACCGCCTCGCCGCGCTCGCGCCCAAGCATGCCGGCCGCACCGCCACGACCGCTTGCGATCCGCGCGCCTGGGATTTTCTCATCGCCGACTACCTGCGCCCGGAGCAGCCGTCGTTCGAGGCGTGCTACCGCCGCCTGGTCGAAGCTGCGGCCGAGCATCAGTGGTCGCCGCTCCCTTCGGCGAAGACCTTGAAGCGCCGCATCGAGAAGACCATCCCGCGCGCCGCGCGCACGCTCGCGCGGGCGGGCCGCGACGCCGCGGAGAGAATCTATCCGCATCAGACGCGCGACCGCGCCGTGTTCCACGCGATGCAGGCGTGCAACGCCGACACCCACACCTTCGACGTGTTCGTGCGCTGGGACGACGGCGCGATCGGCCGCCCGGCGATGGTCGCGGTGCAGGACCTCTATTCCGGCCTGGTGCTGGCGCATCGCGTGACGGCGACGGAAAACTGGACCGTCGTGCGCCACGCCTTCGCCGACGTGCTGGAGAGCTTCGGCATCCCCGACGAGGCCTGGTTCGACAACGGCCGCGCGTTCGCCTCGAAGTGGATGACCGGCGGCGCCAAGACCCGCTACCGCTTCACCGTGCGCGACGACGAGCCGGCCGGCCTGCTCACCCAGCTCGGCGTCAAGGTGCACTGGACTACGCCGTATCACGGGCAGGCGAAGCCGATCGAGCGCGCGTTCCGCGACCTGTGCGAGGAGATCGCCAAGCATCCGCGCTGCGCCGGCGCCTATACCGGCAATTCGCCGGTGGCAAAGCCGGAAAACTACGGCAGCAGGGCGGTTCCCATCGCCGAGTTCCGCGCGCTGGTCGCCGCCGAGATCGCGCGCCATAACCTGCGCCCCGGCCGCCGCTCGGCGGTCGCCGCCGGCCGCAGTTTTTCCGCGACCTTCCGCGCCTCGCTCGATCAGCCCACGACGCTGATCCGCCGCGCCGGCCCCGAGCAGCGCCGCATGTTCCTGCTCGCCGCGGAAGGCATCGTCGCCCGCAAGCCGACCGGCGAGCTGCAGCTCGGCGGTAACCGCTACTGGGCCGAGGCGCTGGTCGCGCATATGGGCGAGAAGCTCGTCGCCCGCTTCGATCCCGACGACCTGTTCGCCGGCATCGCCGTCTACGCGCGCGACGGCCGCTTCCTGTGCGAGGCGCCGTGCATCGCCGCGGAAGGCTTCAACGACATGGACGCGGCGCGCGAGCACGCGCGCGCTAGGCGCAGCTGGTTCAAGGCGCAGCGCGAGCTGCTCGACATCGAACGCCGTCTCTCCATCGGCGCGGTGGCGAAGCTCTTGCCGGCGCCGGAGCCGGTCGCCGAACCGCCGCGGCCGAAGGTGGTGCGCCTGGTCGCCAACGGCATAGCCCGCGAAGACGGGCGTGAACGCCCTTATGCCGACGACGATCGCATCTGGGCCGGCGCCGGCAGCTTCTCGCGCGCCGCGCGGCTGCTCGAAGAGCACGGCGAGCTGATCCCGTTTTCATCCTCCTCACACCCCAAGGAGACCGACGCATGACGACCGCGATCAACGGCAATGGCCAGAAGGAATGGGCGCCGCCGCGCTCGGTGCCGGAGCGCGCCACCGACGAAGAGCGCGAGCAGTGGCGCGAGGTCACCGCCAGGGTGCGCGCCATCGCCGAGCGCGAGGAGTGGAGCAAGAGCGAGGTCGCGCGGCTCGCCGGCGTCCCCATGGGCACGTTCTCGCCCTGGTACGACGGGACCTATGGCGGCCTGGTCGGCCGGCAGACCCGGCTGGTGGCCCGCTGGCTCGACTCGCTCGACGAGGGCGCGCGCTTTTCCGCGGCGCTGCCCGAGCCGGGCTTCGTCAAGACTCCGACCGCGGCGGAAATCTTCGACCGACTGGTGATCGCGCAGGAGCTGCCGACCATCGCGGTGATCGTGGTCGGCCCCGGCATCGGCAAGACCTTCACCGCCGAGCACTACGCCAAGACGCATCCGCACGTGACCATGGTGACGATGCGCCCGACCACCGGCGAGCTGCGCCCGATGCTCAAGGCGCTCGCCGGCGCGCTCGACGTGCGCGGGCGCGACTACGTCACCACCGATGCCGCGATCGGCGCCAAGCTCATGCGCAACGGCCGCAAGACGCTGCTGATCGTCGACGAGGCGCAGCATTGCAGCGACGAGGCGGTGAACCAGTTGCGCTATTTCAAGGACCAGTTCGGCTGCGGCATCGCGCTCTTGGGCAACGACGATCTCTACGGCCGCTTCCCGGCGACCAGCGCGCGCGCGATGGACGCGCAGATCCGGCGCCGCATCTTCATCTGGCTGCGCCGGCTCACGCCGCTCGCCGGCGACATCGACGCCTACGTCAAGGCGTGGCGCCTGGAGGACAAGGACGTCGCCAACCTCGCGCGCGCGATCGGCAGGCGGCCGGGCGCGCTCGGCGGTATCGCCGAGACCCTGAAGCTCGCGCACATCATGGCGGCGGCCGACGAGAAGCCCTTGTCGGCCGACTACGTGCATCAGGCGTGGGAGAACCGCGGCGACGATGCGCTGGCCGCGCCGCGCCGCCCGCTCGCCTCGGCCGCGTGAGGAAGCGATCATGTCCTCGCTCGTCACCCGCCTGCAGGTGCTCAAGAGCTGGTTCGACGAGTGCCTTATGGGCCAGGCGGAGTTCACCGCCGAAGGCGCCGCCGAGTTCTCGCAGCAGCTCGGCGTCGCGCTCGCCGAGGCCGACGCGCTCGATGGCTACGACGCCGCGCAGCGCGGCGTCGGCGCAGCGATGCACGATGCTTCAACTCCCCCTTGCGGGGAGGTCGACGCGCGCAGCGCGTCGGGTGGGGGCGCCGGTAACGTCGTCCGCTTTCCGCGCCGCCACCGGCTCTACGACTGCGCCGGCAGCGGCGACGGGAGCGCGGCATGAGCGCGCCGCTCCCGGTCAGCGTCGCGATGATCGTCGAGTGCGTCGCCGCCGCCTTCGACGTCGCTCCGCGCGACATCCGCTCCGACCGGCGGCGCACGGCAGACGGCGGCGCCCGCAACGCCGTCTACTGGGTCGCCCGCGAATTGACGGGCAGCACGTTTGCGCTGATCGGCCGCGCGCTCGGCCGCGACCATTCGACGGCGCTGCACGGCGCGGAACGGGCCGCGGCCCGGCGCGCGCGCGATCCCGACTATGCGGCGAAGCTCGACGCGATCGTCGTCGCCGTGCAGGCGATCGGGCGCTCCAATCTCGCACACGCGCTCGCCGATGCCGACGCGGTCGCCGCGGCCGGGCGCATCGCCGCCGATCCGCTGCGCGAGGCCACGCGCGTCTCGACCTTGGAGACGGCGGCGATGGCGGCGCGCCTGATCGACCTCGAAGACGTCGCCGGCGCCACGTTCCAGCTGCTCTGCCACCTCGACGACTTGCAGGCGAACGCCGGCGCGGCCGAGCGGACCGCCGCGCTGCGCGCCAGCGCCCGCGCGCTGATCACCAGCATCGCCAGCGCGCTGGAGGCGCTCGGCTACGCAACAGAGGAGAACAACGATGGCCCGGACCAATACCAGCAAGACCAAGACGCCGGCCTCGGCCTTGCCGGTGCCGCAGAGTGATGCCGCAGCGAGCGAGGCGGTCGCCCGCGTCGGCGAACTGCAACGCGAGCTGGCGCGCCGCGAGGCGGACATGAACGACGCGCTCGCCGCCATCAAGGCCGAGTGCGAGGAGGCGGCGGCGCCGCTGAAGCGGGAGGTCGCCGAGCGCACGCAAGCGCTGAAGGCCTATTGCGAGGCGAACCGCGACCGGCTCACCGGCAGCGGCAAGGTGAAGTTCTACGACTTTCCGGCCGGCAAGATCGCCTGGCGCGCGCGTCCGCCGAAGGTGACCTTGCGCGACAAGGTCGACGTGATCCTCACGCGCATCAAGGCACTCGGCCTGATGCAGTTCGTGCGCGTCAAGCACGAGGTCGACAAGGAGGCGATGCTCGCCGAGCCCGATCTCGCCGCCACCATCACCGGCGTGTCGATCGGCTCGGCCGGCGAGGACTTCGTCGTTGAGCCGTTCGAGGCCGCGCTGGCGGAGGCCGCGTCGTGACCGCGGCCACACGCCAGCAGATCGGGGCCATCCATGCCATCGCCAAGGCGCTGCGTCTCGACGACGGCGTGCGCCGGTCGATCATGCATGACGAGACCGGCAAGCTCTCTGCGGCGCTGCTGACCGAACCCGAGGCCGGCCGCATCATCGACCGTTTGAAGCAGCTTCAAGCGGCCGTCGATCCCGGTTCAAAGCCGGCGGCCGGCGCGATCCGCATGGACGGTCCCTATGCGGCGAAGCTCCGCGCGCTGTGGATCGCCGGCTTCAACCTCGGGGTCGTGCACGACCGCACCGACCGCGCGCTGTGTGCCTTCATCGAGCGCCAGACCGGCATTTCGCATCCGCGCTTCCTGCGCGAGCCGGCCGACGCCGCCAAGGCGGTCGAGGGCATCAAGGCGTGGCTCGCCCGCGAGGCCGGCGTGCGCTGGGGGCGCGAAACCAGCGACCCGGTCGAGCTCAAGCGCGCGATCGTGTTCGCGCAGCACGAGCGGCTGCGCGCGCTCGGCGCCGACATCGGCCCGGCGCGCATCTGGCATTGCGGCGCCGCCCAGCTGGACCAGGTCGCGAACGCCCGCGGCCGGCAGTTGCGCGCCGCGCTGGCGCGGCAAGCGAAGGAGGCCGTGCGATGACCAGCACACCCGTCGTCTTTGCCGCGCTGACCGAGCGCGAGGCACGGCTGCTGCGCCTGTCGGCGGACAACGTCGTCGCCGCGCTTTCCCTCGGCCCGACCAGCGTGACCATCAGTCTTTCGCGGCCAGGCCCCGTCTACGCGCTGACCGTGGCCGGCCTGGGCGGCGTCTGCAGCGCGGCTTGCTTCGATGCCGGCGCGCGGATGCTGGCCTCCCACGTGTTCGACGGCGTCGCCGAGTTCTCCGCCTTCATCGAGCGCGCCGCGAGCGCCGGGCGCTTCGTGCTGCCCGTGGGAGCCGCCGCATGAACCGGGGGGGCGTGATCGCGCAGCCGAGGCTGACCGACGCCGCGCCGGCGCTGCCGGACGTGAGCTTTGCCGAGCTGGCGTTCCAGCTGCGCCTGGTCGCGCGCAGCGAGGCGATCACCGCCGCGCAGATGGAGCACTTCATCGCGACGCTGCCGGCGGAGCTGACGCTGACCTTGCGCCGGCTGCTCGCCGATCAGAAGGCGCACGCCGCGCGCGTCGGCCTCTGCGTGAAATTCTGCGAAGCAATCGCCGCGCGCGAAACGGAAGTCCGCGCGCTGTTCGCCCGCGAAGGAGGTCTGTCATGAACACCACTGAAGCCCGCGCCGGCTGGACCGACGAGCGCGTCGCGCTGCTCAAGAGGCTGTGGGCGGACGGCCTGTCCGCCTCGCAGATCGCCGCCGAGCTTCATCACGTCACCCGCAACGCCGTGATCGGCAAGGTGCACCGGCTCGGCCTATCCGGCCGCGCCAAGAGCCCGTCGTCGCGGATGCCCCGGCCGCGCAAACCCCGCGCGAGCCGCCTGGCGCCGCGGCTGGCGTGGCGTGGCAACACCGCGCTGGCAGAGAGTCTCGCGCCAGACGCCGAGCCGGAGATCATCGCCGACAACGTCATCCCGTTCGGCCAGCGCCGCACGCTGCTCGAACTCAACAGCGAGCATTGCCGCTGGCCGATCGGCGATCCGCAGGTGGAGGATTTCTACTTCTGCGGCGGGCGCGCCATCGGCGCGGTGCCAGCCGTTCAGCACGACGGCGTTGTCGAAATCCCCTACTGCGCCTGGCACGCCCGCATGGCCTACCGGCCGCCGACCGAGCGTCACGCGCGAGCGTCGGCATGAGCAAGCGCCACGCGGCACCGGCGGGCAACGGCGCGAAGCTGCTGGCCGAATTGCGCGCCGCGCATCCGCATCGGCGCGAGGTCATCCTCGAAGATGCGGCCCGCGTCTACGGCGAGGGCTTTGCGCTAGCAGCTCGCCGCGGAGGGCAAGCCGTCATGAAGAAGCCCGCGCATCGCCGCCCGCGCTACATCACCGTCACCGACCACGCGCTGATCCGCTTCATGCAGCGCGCCGGCGGCGTCGAGATGGAGGTGGTGCGCGCGCAGCTGGCACAGGCGCTCAACCGCGCCCGCAACGCGGCCGACAGCATCGGCCAGGGCAGCTACCGCATCGTCGCCGACGGCCTCGTCTACGTGGTCAAGGACGACAACGTCGTCACCGTCCTGCACGAGCACAAGCCGTTGCCATGACCACCTCGCTGCCGAACGTGCTGCGCGAGATCGCCGAGGCCGCCGGGCTGCCGGCGGCGATCGCGCTCGCGGCGCGCTGCGGCGGCACCCGCGTCTACATCCCCGCGCGCGTCACCGATGGGCACTGGCTCGCCGACTGCGTCGGCCGCGAGGCCGCGGACGCGATCTGCAAGTTGATCGGCGGCGGCGAGGTCGACATCCCGCTCGGCAATACCGGCGCCTATCCGCAACTGCGCCGCACCATCGCCAAGCGCGTGCACGAGCTCGACCAGGCCGGCGCCTCGGCGGCGACCATCGCGCGCCGCGCTTCGGTCACCGAGCGGACCGTGCGCCGACATCGCCGCGCGCATGCCGGCGGCGGCAAGGGCGACAAGCAGGGCTCGCTGCTCTGAGAGACGATCCAGACAGTCGATGATATGCTGATGCACCTCTTCCCTAGGTGCACGGCTTGGCATTGCCATTTGCCCGGGTGGTGGCTGAGCGCGCCCGATTATGACACTATGATGCAATGAGCGAATTTCAAGAAGTTGCCCACTGCGGCGGTAAGTTCATTGTCACGATTACCGAGGACCGATCGGTCAAATTCGGATTGCGACATTCGCGGCCGACCCCGGCGAGTTGGTTCGGACTATACGCGCTACCTCAAGGGATTCCGATTGGCACCATCGCACTCGGAGGCATTGGCGATCCGTGGAACGATCCGCCCCATCGATCATCCCTTCCAGTCTTTGTTGCCTCAGACAGTCAAGGATTTTTTGGCCATCGGTGTCACAGCTGCGGCGGATACTGGCGGTCAGATTCTGCTGGGTCGCGATGGCCGCTTACTTGCGCGTATTGCGGCCTCCGCGCTGAGCCGCACATGTTCCGGACCAAAGGGCAGATGGCCTTCATCGAAGCTTTCTGCCGCTTGGCGTGGCAAGCAATCGATGAGGGCAAGGCTGGCGAGTACATCATCGATATGGACACGGTCGCCGACCAGGTGGCTGGCAGCGTCGAACGGCCGGCATTCTATTACACGGAGGAGTCACAGCAGACCAAGTTCGCCTGCTCCGCATGTGGCGGCCGCAGCGACATCCTCGGCATATCTGGATATTGCTCGACCTGCGGAACGCGCAACGACCTCCAACAGTTCGAAGAGAAAATCGCCGAGATTCGCGATCGCCTGCAAAGTGGGGATATTGCCGCATATGACGTAGTCAAGGATGCGGTTTCAGCTTTTGACTCTTGTGCGCGCGCATACATGAAGCAACTAGCGTCGAAGGTACCGATGACGTCGAAGCGACGGCAGCGCTTTGAGCGAATGCTGTTCAACGATGTTTGCGGGTGCGCAACCGAGGTGAGAAGCGCTTTCGAGATCGACATGCTTGACGGATTGACGGAAGGAGAGATCGCCTTCGCGACGAAGATGTTTCACCGCCGCCATATCTACGTTCATAATAATGGCGAGGTGGACGAGCGTTACTTGCGTGAGAGCGGTGACACCGGCATCAAGCTGAAGCAGGTTCTTCGGGAAACCTCTGAAAATGCAGTGCGCATCACCACACTTCTCGTGAAGATGGCCCGAAATCTGCAGCGGGACTTCCACGCCATTTTTCCTCCGGAAAAGGTTCCGATCGAGATGCACAATCCCCGCAAGACTCCTCGCCCAAGGGGGGCGACTCGGCCCTAACTTCGGAGCCGGGCAGCCGAACGGCACCCTGACACCTGTCAGGGTTATTTCGGGACAATTCGGGATGCATCGTCTCCTCCGCATTCGGGGGAGATGTTCACGTGCAACGCATCGCCGCTCTGCTGCTGTTCGCCGTCGCGCTGCTGCCACCGGGGGGGGCAACCGCACACGATTCCTGGATTTCCCGCGGCGGCTTGAGAAACAGCGCCGGCGAATGGTGCTGCGGCGCCGGCGACTGCGCCGTGATGGACGCGAAGGCGGTCGGGCTCACGTCGGCCGGCTACATCGTCGCCGGCTACGGCACCATCCTCGGCACCAACCAGCGCGAGCGATACCGCGAGACCGTGCCGCTTCACGAAGCGCAGCCGTCGCCGGACGGCGCTTATTGGCGCTGCCGAAGGCCGGACGGTTCGCGCCGCTGCTTCTTCGCACCGCCGCCTGGGAGCTGACACCAGATGATCGGAACCGGACTCGTCATCGCCGGCATGAGCTCCACCATCGGGCTGCTGATCGTCCTGGCGTCGGCGCATCATCCGACTGGCGGGTCGGCGGCGAATGCCGGCGTGGTGCTCGGCTGTGTCGTCTTCTTCGTGCTCGGCATCATCCTGATGCTGGCGGGCGCGCTGTTCGGAGCATGACCCCGTGAAGGTGAGCTTCACCAAGGCGCTCGACCGCGTGCTCGTCTACGAAGGCGGCTACAGCAATCATCCGCGCGATCCCGGCGGCCCGACCAACAAGGGCGTCATCCAGCGCGTCTATGACGGCTGGCGCAAGAGCCGGGGCGAAGCGCCGCGCAGCGTCAAGCACATCACCGCCGCCGAGCTGCGTGCGATCTACAAGCGCCAGTATTGGGACAAGGTGCAGGGCGATCGGCTGCCGGCCGGCGTCGACTTCGTGGTGTTCGACGGCGCCGTCAATTCCGGGCCGTCGCAGGCGACCAAGTGGCTGCAGCGCGCGCTGCGCATGAGCCGCGTCGACGGCGACCTCGGCGAAGCGACGGTGGCGGCGGCGCTTAGCGCTCCCGACCACGATGTGCTGATCGCCGACATCCTCCGCCGCCGCCTCGGCATGCTGCAGGGCCTCACGACCTGGCCCGACTTCGGCAAGGGCTGGAGTTCGCGGCTTAAGAGCTGCCGCGTCATCGGCCAGGCCTGGGCCGCCGGCTCGGTCGGCCCGCAGCCGGCCGCGGTGTGCGAGGAAGGCGGCAACGCCAAAGGCCTGGTCGCCGACGTCGCGCTGCCGCCGGTCTCCGAGGAATCGGGCGTCAAGGCGACGGTCGGCGGCTCCAGCGTCGCCGCCACCGTGCAGACCGCGCAGACGCAGCTGGAGCCGCTGGTCGGCACCTCGAACACGGTCTCGACCATCTACGCGGCGCTCACCATCGCGGCGATCGTGATCGCGGTCGGCGGCGTCGGCTACGCGCTGTGGGCCTCGCGCCGGCGTAAACGCGCCGAGCGCGCCTGGTCGGGCGAGGCCGAGGGCGATCTCGACGCGCTGATGAACGAGGTGCCGGCATGATCCCGTTCGCCGTCAAGGCCGTCCTATGGGTGCTCAACGGTGGCTGGCGCTACCTCCTCGGTGCCGCGGCGGTGCTGCTCGTGGTCGCGACGCATGCCTATGCGTGGCGCCACGGTTACGCGGCGGCCGACACGAAATGCGAGGCGCGGGCGCTGCGCGCGCAGGTCGACAAGCTCAAGCTTGAACTCAAAGCCGCGCACGGGCTCGCCGAGTCGGCCAAGGCGACGCTGGCACAGTTGCAGCAACAGGACGTCCAATCACAGGAGCGGATGCGTGACCTTTACGTTCAGATCGACGCCATGCGGAGCCAGCCGGCGGGGAAGCCGGAGCGCGCGGCTCTGCTTGACGCTCGCTGCGGCCTCACTCGTGGCGGCGTGCGCTTCTTCTCCCGTTAGCCGGGAGCTGACGACGCAGATCGGTCCGCCGCCGGCTTATCTGCGGCCGGTGAAGGTATCGGCGCCGAAGCTCGGCGAGAGCTGCCTGCTGATCGCCGAGCGCGAGCAGGCCGGCCGGCTCAAGGCCAACACCATCATCGCGGCGGCGAGCCGCGACTGGCAGCGCATCCGCGTCACGCTCGGTGGGCAGGCGGGGGCGGAGTGATGGAGCTGGGCACGCTCGCTCCGTGGGGCTCGACCCTGGTCGCCCTCGTCGCCTTGGGCGTGGCGATCGCCGGCAACCGCTCCAAGGCCATGTCGGAGAAAATGCGCTGGCTCGCGGACCGCGTCGACAAGGTCGAGGACCGGGCCACCGCGATCGAAACGCGGCTGGAGCATCTGCCCGCGAAGGAGACGACGCACCGGCTCGAAGTCTCGATGACCGAACTGCGCGCGGAAGTCGCCGTGCTCGCCGAGCGCATCAAGCCGGTCGCGGCCGTGTCGGAGCGTCTGCAGGAATTCCTGCTCGACGAGGTGAAACGCCGATGACCATGCACGACATCATCCGCGAGGAAGCGCGGCTGATCATCCTCAAGGCGCTGCAGGCGCAGGTCGACGAGCGGCTCAACTCCGAGCTGCTCCGCGCCGAGCTGGAGACCTACGGCATCGGCAAGTCGCGCGATTGGGTGCACGACGAGCTGAGCTTTCTCGCCGAGATGGGCGCGATCACGGTGGTCACCGCCGGCTCAGTGCGGGTCGCCACGCTCACCGAGAAGGGCGCGGCCCATCTCAAGCGCCAGATCGCGATCGAAGGCGTGAAGCGCCCCTCGCGGCCGGGGGCATGACATGCGCAAGCCCCGCGGCCGTGGCCGCCTCTCGGCGATCGAGACGCTGCCCGACTGGGCCGACGAGGCGAAGCTGTGGGCCTTCACCGAGCTGAAGGAGCGCAAGCGGGCGCAGCTCGACATTCTCGAAGAGTTCAACACGCGGCTGCGCCAGGCCGCGCTAATGCAGGGCATCACCGACCCGCCGGCGATCTCGCGCTCCGCCTTCAACCGCACCGCCATCCGCCTCGCCGTGCTCGGCCGCCGTCTTGAGGAGACGCGTGAGATCGCCGCGGTGCTGGCGCCACGGCTCGACCAGGAGGGCGACAACTCGCTGACGCTTTTGGTGTCGGAAACGATCAAGACGCTGGTCGCGGAGATGCTCGGCAACGCCGGCGAGCTCGCCGCCGACGGCGCCACCGCGGAAATGCTGATGTTCACCTCCCGCGCCTTGAAGCACGCCGAGGAGGCGAAGCGCATTTCCGGCGACACGCGCCGCAAGATCGAAGCCGAGCTGACCACGAAGGCGACCAAGGCGGTCGACGTGGTGGCGAAGGCGAAGGGACTGACTGCCGACACCGTCGACGCCATCAAGCAGCAAATCCTCGGCATCGAGGCGCGGTCATGATTGGGTCTGATCGCATCCCGTGCATCAATCCGCGCTGCCGCCGTACCGCGTCGGCCGAGAAGTACGAAGCGGGCGAGCAGATCGTCTGCCGCGCATGCTTTCGGTCGCTGCCGCAGCCGATCAGAGATCGCTATCGGCAGCTTCGGAACAGAGAGCGCCGCTTGCTGCGTCACGTTGAGCGGCGGGTCGCGAAGGGCACCATCACGCTGGCAAAGGTCGGGCGCCTGCGTGCGGCGCTATTTCGGTGCATGTGGCGGAACTGGGACGATATCAGGCGCCGCTTCACCGCGCCCGAGGTGCCGGTCGGGCTTGAGAACTTCCTCCAGGAGGCCGGGCTCGCATGATCGACGCCGGCCCGATCACCGCCGAGCAGTGGGCCGCGCACCGCCGCGCCGCCATGCAGGAGCTGCCGGCATCGCTCGCAGGCCGGGCGCTGCCGGCGATCCTCTTGCCCTACCAGCGCGAGCTGCTCGCCGCGACCGCGGCGAGCCCGCTCACGGTCGCGGACAAGTCGCGCCGCATCGGCGCCACCTGGTGCGTCGGCGCCGACGCGGTGCTCACCTCCGGCGCGACCAAGGCCGCCGGCGGCATGGACACGCTCTACATCGGCTACAACCTCGACATGGCGCGCGAGTTCATCGACGTCTGCGCCATGTGGGCGAAGGCCTTCGCGCCGGCGTGCTCGACGGTCGACGAGTTCCTGTTCGCCGACGCCGACGACAAGGGCGCCGAGCGCAACATCGCCGCGTTCCGCATCCGCTTCGCGTCGGGCTTCGAGATCGTGGCGCTGTCCTCGCGCCCGCGCAGCCTGCGCGGCCGGCAGGGCTACGTGATCCTCGACGAGTTCGCCTTCCACGACGACGCGGCGGGCCTGCTCAAGGCCGCGATGGCGCTGCTGATCTGGGGCGGCAAAGTCCTCGTGATCTCGACCCACAACGGCGAGGACAACCCGTTCAATGAGCTGAACACGGAGATCCGTGCCAAGCGACGCCGCGGCCAGGTCGTGCGCTGCACTTTCGACGACGCGCTGCGCCAGGGGCTCTATCAGCGCATCTGCCTGGTGACCGGCAAACCATGGTCGCCGGAAGGCGAGGCCGAATGGCGCGCCGAGATCAGGTCCTATTACGGCTCGGACGCCGACGAGGAGCTGGACTGCATTCCCTCGCAAGGCTCCGGCGTCTATCTCACCGGCGCGCTGATCGAAGCCTGCATGACGGCCGATGCGCCGGTGCTGCGGCTCACTTGTCCGCCCGGCTTCGAGCTCAAGAGCGACGCCGAGCGCAAATCGTTCGTCGGCGACTGGCTCGACGAGCATGTGAAGCCGCTGCTCGACACGTGTGACAAGCGCCTGCGCCACGGTTACGGCTTCGACTTCGCGCGCTCGGGCGACCTGTCGGTGTTCCTGCCGCTGGCGGAAGAGCGGAACCTGGTACTGCGCGCGCCGTTCGTGCTGGAGCTGCGCAACGTGCCGTTCCGCCAGCAGGAGCAAATCCTGTTCTATGTCGTCGACCGGCTGCCGCGCTTCTGCGCCGGCAAGCACGACGCGCGCGGCAATGGCCAGTTCCTCGCCGAGTTCGCGATCCAGAAATACGGCCCGCTGCGCATCGAGGCGGTGATGCCGTCGCAGCCGTGGTACCTCGCCAACATGCCGGTGATGAAGGCCGCGTTCGAGGACCGCACCATCGCGCTGCCGCGCGACGCCGATGTGAAATCCGACTTCCGCCAGATCAAGATGGTGCGTGGCGTCCCGCTGGTGCCGGAGAACGCACACACCCGCGGGTTGGACGGTGGCCAGCGCCACGGCGACGCGGCGATCGCGGCGTGCCTCGCGGTCGCGGCGTTGAAGGCCGACGCCTGGGAGACAGGCTACCGCTCGCCGTCGACCGAAGCCGCCGATCGGCGCGACGGTCCCGATGAGGATGGCGCCGATGATGGCCGCGACTGGTGGCGATCGCCGCTCGGAGCGGGCATGCGAGGGAGCATCTGATGGCCACCAAGCCTACCCTCGTCGATCAATACGGCCGGCCGATCGAGCGCTCGGTGCTCACCGAGGCGATCGCCGGGCCGACCATCACCGGCGTGCGCTCGCCGCTCACCGGCTATCCCGGCGACGGGCTCAATCCGCGAAGGCTCGCGAACCTGCTGCGCGAGGCCGACCAGGGCGAGCCGCTGCGCTATTTCGAGCTGGCCGAGCAGATCGAGGAGCGCGACCTGCACTACGCCGGCGTGCTCGGCACGCGCAAGCGCTCGGTGGCGCAGCTCAGCGTCCAGGTCGATGCGGCGTCGGACGATCCGCTGCACGTCGCGCACGCCGACATGATCCGCGACTGGCTCACGCGCGACGAGCTGGCGGATGAAATCTTCGACATGCTCGACGCGATCGGCAAGGGCGAAAGCTATACCGAGATCGTCTGGGACACCTCGGAAGGCCAGTGGCGCCCGAAGTGCCTGGAGTGGCGCGACCCGCGCTGGTTCCGCCCCAAGCGCGAGGACGGCGCGACGCCGCTGCTGCGCACCGATACCGGCGACGTGCCGCTGCCCGCCTTCAAGTTCATCGTCGCGCGCATCCGCGCCAAGTCCGGCCTGCCGGTGCGCTCGGGGCTGGCGCGGCTCGCCGCCTGGTCGTGGATGTTCAAGGCGTTCACGCTTCGCGACTGGGCGATCTTCACGCAGACCTTCGGCCAGCCGATCCGCGTCGGCAAGTATCCCGCCGGCGCCACCGAGGCCGACAAGGACACGCTGTTCCGCGCCGTCGCCAACATCGCCGGCGACTGCGCCGCCATCATCCCCGAGTCGATGCTGATCGAGTTCATCGAGGCGAAGTCGGTCGCCTCCTCGCTCGACCTGTACGAGCGGCGCGCCGACTGGCTCGACAAGCAGGTGTCGAAGGCGGTGCTCGGCCAGACCGCGACCACCGACGCGGTCACCGGCGGGCTCGGCTCCGGCAAGGAGCACCGCCAGGTGCAGGAGGACATCGAGCGCGCCGACGCCAAGGCGCTCTCCGCGATTCTCAACCGCGACCTGGCGCGGCCGTGGGTCGATCTCGAATACGGCCCGCAGCAGCAGTATCCGAAGATTCGCATCGGCCGCGAGGACGAGCGCGACGTCAAGCAGACGATCGACGGCATCGTGCAGCTGGTGCCGATGGGGCTGAAGGTCGAGAAGAGCTGGGCGAACGACATGCTCGGCATCCCCGACCCGGACGAGGGTGCCGAGCTGCTGGCGCCGGCCGCCGCGCCCGATCCGTTCGCTGCCTTCGGCCGCGGCGGTGCCACAGCGTTCCCTCCCCCCTTGCGGGGGAGGGACAGGGAGGGGGGTGAGCAATCGCTGCAAGCCTCCGGCGCGCCCGCGCGCCGCGCCGACGATGCGATCGACGCGCTCGCGGCGCAGACCGAGCAGCTGCTCGCCGACGCCAGCGACGCCATGGTCGACACCGTGCGCAAGCTGGTCGATGCCGCGACGTCGCTCGAAGACATCCGCGACACGCTGCTCGCGCTCAAGCCCGACATGCCGGAAGCGCGCGTCGCGGCGCTGATGCGCCTCGCGTTGGTGATGGCCCGGCTCTCTGGCCGCAACGAGATCGCGGAGCAGCAATGAAACCGCGTTGCAGCGGTGCGACTCTAGCTTGCGCCGAGAATGGCGCGGTGTGCGGCGTCCGTCCGTTGCTGCAGCGAACTTTCCGACCTGGCAATGGTGGCACGGAGTTCTTGATTGAGGTGCGCGAGCTGCGCCGCTCGGTATGCCAAGTCGCGCAGAAGATCGCGTGTTTGTTTGATGAACCCAGCGCTAGGCGTAAAGTTTGGGTAGGTCGGAATTGGGTCCAACGAATGGGTGCTTGGCAAGATCGCATCGCGCTCGCGATAGATGCCGGCCTTGAGTCGGTGTCGCTCTTGGCGGAGTCCGAAATTCAATTGTGCGGGAGGAGCGTCGGGCTCGTCGCTTTGCGTAAGAGCAATCTGCCGCAAGTCGTTCAGCCGCTCTTTCGTTCGGTGAAGTATTGTTTCGTCTGGCTCCGCGGCGGCGACTGTCGTCTCCAACCGCGTTTGCAGCTCTGTGCTCCAGTAGAGGAACTGCCGATCGTGATCGATGGCATCGGCTTCCTCGGCGAGCACCGGCAGCAGCTGCATTGCGGCCTGCGCGGACTGCACCCGCACCTGACGCCAGACCGGCCACAGCGCGAGCACGGCCGCCGCGAGGGCGACCAAGGCAGCGATCAGGGTCTGCCACTCTTTTGCAAAATCATAGAGCGTCTGGCCGCCAATCGGCCCGGCGACGCCCAGCCACGCCGTCAGGACGGCCGCCAGCATCAGCGAGGCGATGGGGCCAAGGCCGGGAAGTTCTGGGGTGCGCACGGGTTCAAGGCTGCCGAGCCTCCGCGCGGATGTCCAGCATGAGCGGGCTCACGCAGCCGAGCTATCCACATGGCCGCCCCGCGCTGCAGGCCGCCAGGGTCGATCCGTTCGCCGTCAATCCGATCGAGGCGATCGAGTTCCTGCGCAACAAGCTGCGCATCCCGACCTTCACCTGGACCGACATCTGGCAGGAGATGCACAGCAGAGCCTTCGTCGTCGCCGGCGCGCAGAGCGATGCGCTGTTGAAGGATTTTCACGACGCGGTGCTGCGCGCCATCTCGGAAGGCCGGACGCTTCAACAGTTCCGCGCCGACTTCGACCGCATCGTCGCGACGCACGGCTGGAGCTATCACGGTACCCCAGGCTGGCGCAGCCGCGTGATCTATCAGACCAACATGCGCATGGCCTATGCGGCCGGGCGCTGGGAACAGATTCAGCGCGTCAAGGACGACCGGCCGTATCTGCGCTACGTCGCGGTGATGGACGAGCGCACCCGGGAGGAGCACGCCGCCTGGCACGACACGGTGCTGCCGGCCGACGACCCGTGGTGGCAGACGCATTTCCCGCCCAACGGCTGGCACTGCCGCTGCACGGTGCAGAGCCTCAACGACCGCGACCTCGCCCGCTACGGCCTTTCGCTCTCCGGCCAGGCTCCGGCCTCCGAATGGGTCGAGCACACCGTCACCGGCGGGCGCACGGTGATGGCGCCGGAGGGCATCGACCCCGGCTTTGCCTACCGCCCCGGCGCCTTCCCGGACTGATTACCCCCCACCCCGGCGGCTGCGCCGCCGACCTCCCCGCAAGGGGAAGGGTACCATCCCTTCCAGGATCGATTTTGAAGGCCCTTAAAAGCCGCTAAAAGCCCCTCGCCGGAAAAGTCCGTGGCTCAGACCGGCCGGCCGGCCGGCGCGCTCAGCGGCCGTTTCTGGGGCGCGCGCGATTCCGCTTCGCTTTGATCCCGCAGGCCACTCACCGCATCATCGCGACTGCGACCGCGGCCACCACCGCGGCGAGCGCCACGAGCCGCAGCGCCTGCCAGGCGTAGAGCCGCAAGCGCGCACGGCGCGGCATCGCCAGCACCGAGGCGCGCCGGTCCCCGGTCTCGGCTTGCTCGTAGGCATCCTGCGTGCGCCAGCCCATCGTCTCCTCCCAACACCCCGGACAGGTGTCCGGGTTACCAATCCCGTAATTTCCCGCTGATTGTCGCCCGATGCAAGGGCAGCAAACCATTCCTTCGAACGCATCGTCCGCCAGCGGTTCGGCGGGCGGTCAGGTCGTGCCGGCCAGGACCGCCCTGCAAGCTGCGGCGCTGGCCGACCATGCGATCGCAAACAGAGCAATCTCCTTCGTCGCGCTCGCCGCCGCCGGCGGCGCCGTGCCGGACGAGATCATGCTGCTGCCCGCCGGCGGCACGATCCCGACGCTCGACGGGCGCGGCCCGTACAAGGTCGCCGACCTCGCGGCGCTCGCAGCGGCGAGCCTCAGTGACGCCGGCGGCAAGCTGCCGATCGACGAGTGCCACGCCACCGACCTCGCGGCCCCGCACGGGCAGCCGGCGCCGGCGCGCGGCTGGATCGTCGCGCTCAACGCGCGGCCGGACGGGCTGTTTGCCCAGGTCGAATGGACCGAGGAAGGCAGAGAGCTCGTCGGCTCCGGCGCCTATCGCGGCATCTCGCCGGTGTTCCTGCACACCGAGGACAACACCATCACGCGCCTGCTGCGCGCTTCGCTCACCAACACACCCAACCTGCGCGGCCTGGCCGCGCTGCATCAGGAGAACGGCATGGACTTCATGGCGCAGCTGCGCGAGGCGCTCGGCCTCGCCGAGGACGCCGACGCCGCGGCGGTGATCGCGGCGATCAAGAAGCTCAAGGGCGGCGACGCCGATGCGGCGGCACAGGCGGTGCTGGCGTCGATCGCCAAGGCCGCAGGGCTCGCCGCAGAATCCAACGCCGACGCGATCGTCGCCGCAGTGACCGCGCTCGGCACGACGGGCGGCGATGCCGTCAAGGCGCTGCAGGCGGAACTCGCCACCGTCACCACCAGGCTCAACACGCTGACCGCCGAGCAGGCGAAGGAGCGCGCCACCGCCTTCGTCGACGGCGCGATCAGGGCCGGACGCGTCGGCGTCAAGCCGATGCGCGACCATTACATCGCGCAGCACGCCATCGATCCGGCGCGGGTCGAGAAGGAGATCGGCGCCATGCCGGTGCTCGGCCCGTCCGGCGCGGCGGTGACGCCGCCGGCCAAGGACAATGACGGCAAGGTCGCGCTCAACGCCGAGCAGCTCGCCGTCGCCAAGGCCCTCGGCGTCAAGCCGGAGGACTACCAGAAGACCCTCGCGGCCGAGGCCGCCAACGAGGAGGTTGCCTGATGGTCGCGTTGACCAAGGATCGCAACACGCCGGAAGCCATCGGCCAGGTCGACGAGCATCCCGTGCTTGCCGCCACCGAGATTTTCGCCGGGTCCATCGTCGTGCTCGACGCCGCCGGCTGGGCCAAGCCCGCCGTCACCGCCACCGGGCTCGTGGTCGCCGGCCGCGCCGAGGAGCAGGTCGACAACAGCGCCGGCGCGAACGGCGCGCTGCGCGTCAGAGTCAAGCGCGGCGTGTTCCGCTACGGCAACTCGGCCGCCGGCGACCTGATCGCCCAGGCCGACATCGGCGCCGACTGCTACCTGGTCGACGATCAGACCGTCGCCAAAACGGACGGGACGGGCACGCGCTCGCTCGCCGGCAAGGTGGTGCAGGTCGACGCCATCGGCGTCTGGGTCAAGCTCGGCATCATCTAGAGGGACAATCGCAACATGCTGATCAATGCCGCCAACCTCAACGCGCTGCGCGCCGGCTTCTCCACCCTCTACCAGGAGGGGCTCGGGCTCGCGTCGTCGCAGTATCTGCGGGTCGCAACCGTAGTGCCGGCCTCCACCAAGGAACAGAAATACGGCTGGCTCGGCAAGTTCCCGAGCGTGCGCGAGTGGGTCGGACCGCGCGTCGTGCACAACCTTGCGCAGCACGACTATGCCATCAAGGAGAAGCCGCTCGAACTCACGGTCGGCGTGGAGCGCGACGACATCGAGACCGACAATCTCGGCATCTACAATCCGATGTTCCGCGAGATGGGGCAGTCGACCGGCTCCGAGTGGGAGCGGATGGTCTGGGCGATGCTCAAGGCCGGCTTCACCACCGAGTGCTATGATGGGCAGTTCTTCTTCGACACCGACCATCCGGTGCTGGACGAGAATGGCGCCGAGGTCTCGGTCGCCAACACCGACGGCGGCGCCGGCACGCCCTGGTTCCTGCTCTGCACCCGCAATGTACTGAAGCCGATCATCCTGCAGAAGCGCAAGGACTTCCAGTTCGTCGCCAAGGACCGGCCGGACGACGACAACGTCTTCACCGACAACCAGTTCGTCTACGGCGCCGACGCGCGCGGCAACACCGGCTTCGGCTTCTGGCAGATGGCCTGGGGCTCCAAGCAGACGCTCGACGCCGCGCACTACGCCACCGCCCGCGCCGCGCTGATTGACATGAAGGGCGACCACGGCCGCCCGCTCGGCCTGATGCCCGACCTGCTGGTCGTGCCCGGCTCGCTCGAAAGCGCCGGCCGCAAGATTCTCAATTCCGAGAACGCCGCCGGCGGCGAGACCAACGAGTGGAAAGGCACCGCCGAGCTGATGGTCGTGCCGTGGCTGGCGTGAGCATAGGGCGCGGCTTGTTCGCGCCCGTCCAAGGAGAACCGAGCCATGGCGCGCAAGGCGAAGAAACACGACACCGATCAGGACGCCGGCGGCGCGGCTGACGCGACGCATGTGCGCATCAGCGCGCAGCGCGACGGCTACCGCCGCGCCGGCATGGCGCACAGCAAGGTCGGCGCGGTGCATCCGATCGACAGCTTCACGCCGGACCAGCTCGCGATGCTGCGCGGCGACCCGCGGCTGACGCTTCAGTTCGTCGCCGGCGACACGGACTAACGACTCGCCGCATCGGGGCGCGCGGCCAGGGGTGACCGCGAGCACTCGGCCGGTGTGGCTACGGCCCCTCTGGGGCCTCTCGTAGGGGCGAGGCATGCCTCGCCCCTACCGCACAACACGGTCAGAGGATTCATCGGTCCCGATGCACGTCGCCGCGGTCGCCCGCAACATCATCGCCAGCCAGCTGCGCGTCCCCGCGGAGCGGGTGACCGATGACGCGCGCTGGGGCGAGGACCTCGGCGCCGACGAGCTGGAGCGCGTCGAGGTGGTGATGGCGATCGAGCAGGCGTTCCACGTCGACATCGACGACGCGGCGATCGAGAGCTTCGCCACCGTCGGCGACCTGCTGCGCTGGCTCGGGCATCGGGTGCAGTGATGCCTTACGCCACGCTTGAGCAGCTCACCGACCGCTTCGGCGAGTCGATGCTGATCGAGTTGACCGACCGCGCCGAGCCGCCGGCGGGCGCGATCGACCAGGACGTGATCGACCGCGCGCTCGCCGACGCCGATGCGCTGATCGACGGCTATCTCAAGGGCCGCTACCTGCTGCCGCTCTCGGCCACCCCGCCGCTGGTCACGGATCTCGCGCTGGCGATCGCCGGCTACAAGCTGCACCGCAACGTCGCCTCGGAGAAAATCCGCAAGGACTACGAGGACGCGCTCAAGACCCTGCGCGACATCGCCGCCGGCACCGTGCGGCTCGACCTCGCCGGCGCCGAGCCGGAAGCGAGCGGCGCGAGCGGCGTGCAGTTTTCCGACCGCGAGCGCGACATGACGCCGGACAATCTGAAAGGCTTCGTGTGATGGCCGCCGAAGGGGTCCGCATCCGCGTCGACGCCGAGGCCGCGCTGCGCGACCTTGGGCGCATGATGGCGCGCGCGGAAAAGCCGCGCGGCATGTTCGACGCGATCGGCGCCTCGCTCGTCACCTCCACGCAGATGCACTTCGAGCGCGGCACAGGTCCGGACGGCTCGCCCTGGCCGCCGTCGCTGCGCGCGCTCACCGAGGGCGGCAAGACGCTGATCGACAGCGCCATCCTGATGCAGTCGATCACCTTCGTTGCGTCGGACACCGGCGTCGAGGTCGGCACCAACATCCTGTACGCCGCCGTGCACCAGTTCGGCGCCACCATCCAGGCCAAGACCGACCAGGGCCTGCGCTTCAAGGTCGGCGACCAGTGGGTGCGCAAGGACTCGGTGACGATCCCGGCACGGCCGTTCCTCGGCCTCGACGACGCCGACAGCGCCGAGATCGTGCACATCGCCGAGGACTGGCTCGCCGGCGAGGAGCGGGGCCGGCCGTCATGATCAGCATGTCCGACGTCCGCGCCCGCATCGACGCCAACGTCGCGCCGCTTGCCGGCCGCGTCGAGGAGGTGGCCGACCTGGCCGAGCTGGTGGCGCGCAAGGCGCTGCCGCAGCGCTCGCCGATGGCCTACGTGATCCCGCTCGGCTTCAACGCCGGGGCGTCGATGGACGCCACGGGCGCGCACATGCAGGTGCTCGACCAGGCGGTCGGCGTGGTGCTCTACGTCGAAGCCTCCGGCGATCCGAAGGCCAAGCGCGCGCTCGCCACCATCGACACGCTGGAGGCCGCGCTGCTCGCCGGCGTCTGCGGCTGGGTGCCGGCCGGCGCGATCGACGCGGTGCGCGCGGTGCGCGGCAGGCTCGTCTCCGTCACCGCCGGCGCCGTGCTCTACCAGATCGACCTCGCCCTCCAGACCCAGCTGAGGATCACGACATGACGAGCAAGCCATCGCAGGGCGGCAGCTACATCCGCCGCGAGGACGGCACGCTGGAGCGGGTCGAGTCCACGCAACCCGCCGAGCGCGGTCGTAAGACCGGCGCAGCGGCGCCCGCCGCGCGCCCCGGCAAGCCGCCGGCGCCGAAGCGCGTGAGCAAGGAGAACGACCATGGCTGAGGCGCTGCGCTGGAAATCCAAGGTTCTGCTTGCCAAGATCGAGACCGTCTACGGCACCGACCCGACGCCGACGGAAGCAATCCTTGCCAAGAACGTGGTGTGCCAGCCAATGGAGGGCGAGGACGTCGCGCGCGACATCGAGCGGCCGTTCCGCGGGGCGCAGGAAATGTTCGCGGTCGGCCTGCGCGCGGTGCTGGAATTCGACGTCGAGCTGGTCGGCTCCGGCACCGCCGGCACCGCGCCGGCGTGGTCCGCGATCGCGCGCTCCTGCGGCCTGGCCGAGGTGGTGACGCCGCTGACCGACGTCGTCTACAGCCCGATCTCGTCGGCCTATGAATCCACGACGCTCTACTTCTGGATCGGCGGCAACAAGCAGGCGATCGTCGGCTGCCGCGGCACGGCGGTGGTCAACGTCAACGCGCAGGAAATCCCGACCATCCGCTTCACGCTCACCGGGCTGTGGGCGAAGCCGGCGCTGCAAGCGACGCCGGCGATCGACCTCGCCGCGTTCAAGACGCCGCTGGTGGCGACCGACGCCAACACGCCCGTCATGACCGTGGGCGGCGCTTCGCTGGTGACGCGCTCGTTCAGCTTCAATCTCGCCAATGACGTGCAGCCGCGGCTGCTGCTCGGCCGCGAGGAGATCACGATCGTCGATTCCAACGAGGAGATCACCGCCACGGTCGAGGCGGTGGCGCTCGCGACCTTCGACCCGTTCGACAAGGCGAATGCGCTGGCGACCGTGGCGGTGGCGGTGACGCACGACACGCGCGCCGGGCACATCGTGGCGATCGCGGCGCCGACCTGCTCGGTGCGCCGCCCGCAGGGCTACGAGAATGACCAGGGCGTGCTGATGTGGCCGCTGCGGCTCGCGCCGCTGCCGAGCGACACGGGCGACGACCAGTTCTCGATCACGCTGACGTAGCGTGGGTTGAGCGGAGCGAAACCCACGAGGCGCACGCCAAGACGATGATGGGTTTCGCTCCGCTCAACCCATCCTACGAAGAATCGATAACCACCGATCGAAGGAGCTTCGAATGGCTTTCAACGTCACCGCCAATCCGACCTTCACGCACCCGGTCGAGGTGTTCGTGCCCGCGGACGGCGGGCACCGCAAGGAGACGTTCAAGGCGACCTTCCGGGTGCTGGATACCGACGAGCTCGGCAGCTTCAACCTCGACGATCCGGCCTCCGCGCGCGCCTTTCTGGTCGCGGTGATCCAATCGCTGAGCGACCTGGTCGACGACGACAACAAGCCGGTCCCGTACTCGGACGCGCTGCGCGACCAGATGCTGCGCCTGTCCTACGTGCGGCTGGCGCTGGCGCGGACCTACATCGAAGCGGTCACCAAGGCGCGCGCGGGAAACTGACATGGGCCGCCCGGCGCTGGGCGGATGGCGGCCTGATCAGCGAGCCCGAGCCGGAGGCGGTGCGCGACGCGCGCCGTTTCGATCTGCCGGAGGAGGCGGTCGAGGCGATCCGGGCGGCGCTGACGCCGGCCGACGCGGACGAGGGCGTTTGGCCGGAGAATGTCGCGATCGTCGCGGCCTTCCTCACCGTCGCGTCGCAGTGGCGCACGACGGCGATCGGCGGCGGCATGGAGCCGATGCGGATGCTGTGGATCGGCCTCGACTATGCGGGGGCGAAGGTTGGGATCGAGGCGGCCGGAATGACCATCACGCCGGAATTGTGGAACGGCCTGCAAGTCATGGAAGCGGCAGCGCGTGACGCGCTGAACGGTGTCCGGGAATGACGCTGCGGCTCTCGCTGATCATCGAAGGCGACGCCGGCGAGGCCAAGGCGGCGCTCGACGACGTCAAGCGCGGGCTGGAAGGCACGCGCGGCGCGGGCGAGCGCACCACGCGCGACGTGCAGCGCGGCTTTGCCGGCATGCGCGGACCGATCGACGCGGCGCGCGGCTCGCTCGCGCAGTTCCGCGTGCTGCTCACCTCCATTGCGGCCGGCGCGCTCACGCTGTTCCTCAAGCGCGCGAGCGACATCGGCGGCGAGATCGACGACACCGCGAAGGCGCTCGGCATCGCCATTGGCAAGCTGCAGGAGTACCGGCACGCGGCGCTGCTCGCCGGCGTGAGCCAGGCCGAGCTCGACACCGCGCTGCAATTCTTCTCCAAGTCGCTCGGCGACAATTCCAGCCAGGTGACCGGCTTCCACAAGGCGCTGGGCCAGCTCGGCCTGCGCATGGAACACCTCAAGGGCCTCGGCTTCGACAAGAGCCTGGAGCTGGTGTCGGACCGGCTGTCGCGCGTCACCGACACCACCGAGCGCAACAACATCGCGTTCGAGTTGTTCTCGCGCACCGGCATCAAGGCGATCAATTTCTTGGCCGTCGGCTCCGCGGAGATGGCCAAGCTCGCGGCCGAGGCGCGCAAGCTCGGCCTGATCATCTCCGACGAGACCATCCGCCAGGCGGCGCAGGCCGGCGACGAGTTCGACCGGATCGGCGGCGCCGCGCGCGTCGCCGGCGTCAACATCGCAGCCGGCTTTCTGCCGGCGCTGACCTCGATTCGCCAGCTCGTGACCGACCCCGGATTCCAGTCGGGCCTCAAGAACGTCGCCGGCGGGATCGCCGACATCGTCAAGTTCGCCGTCGAGCACAAGAGCGAGATGCAGGTCGTCGCCGCGATGCTGGGCGGCGCGCTGTTGCTGCGCGGTTTCGGTGCGCGCGGGATGCTGGCCGGAGCCGCGGGCGGCGGGATCGCGGCCGTGATCGCTCAGCTGACGGGCGTCAAGGAAGAGGCGCAGGCCGCGAAAGCGAGCGTCGCCGACCTGGAGAAGGAACTCGCCACGCTGCGGTTCCACGAGCGGCGGCTGGTCGCCGGGATCAGCGCGGCAAACGCCTCGCCGGACAACGTCACCGCCTGGACGCGCGAGCTGGAACAGACGCGCGCGCGCATCGCCGAGGTTCGCAAAGAACTCGCCGCGCCGCTGCAGGTGACGGTCCGGCCAAGCGGCGGCGTGAAGCTGTTCCCCGAGATCGACCAGGCGGTGCGCGATCTCAAGCTGCAGCGGATGACGCTCGACGGCGAGTTCAAGGGTTTCGCCGACGGATACGCCCAACTGCTCAAGTCGCTCAACCTCACCGGGGTCGATGTGTCGGCGGTGATGTCCGGCGGCGTGGGCAGGCTCACCGGCCAGTTCCGTGAGCTGCACGGCGAGCTGGCGCGCCTGCAGGGCGCGCAGATGCGCCTCGACCTGGAGACGCCGGTCGAGCGGATGAACCGCGAGCTGGAGAAGGCCAACGCGCTGCTGGCGCAAGGCGCGATCAGCCAGGAGACGTTGAACCGCAAGGTCATGAGCCTGCAATTCCCGCAGCTCACGCAGATGACCAACGATCTTTCGAACTTCACCGGGCAGATCGACCAGGCCGCGGTCGGCTCGATCAACAGCATGACATCGGCGCTCGCCGATTGGGCGACGGGGACGAAGTCGGCCGGCGATGCGTTCCGCAGCCTCGGCGCGAGCGTGACCCGCATCATCGCCGAGATGGTCATCCGCATGCTGGTGGCGGCGACCATCGGCCGCCTGCTGCAGAGCGTGCTCGGCGGTATTTTCGGCGGGTTCGGCGGCGCGATCGGCGGCGGCAATATCGGCAATCCGACCAAGCTCGGCGGCTTCTACGACAAGGGTGGCTACACCGGCGACGCCGCGCGCCAGAGGATCGCAGACTTCGTGCACGGGCAGGAGTTCGTGGTCAACGCGGCGGCCACGGCGCGGCACCGGAACCTGCTGGAGGCCGTCAACGACAACCGGCTGCCCGGCTATCGCGACGGCGGATTCGTCATGCCGCCGCCGTTCGGATCGTCGGGCGCGAACGTCACGCAGCGATCGCTGACATCCGGGCTCGGCGGCTTCGGCGCGCCGGTCGTGAACAACTACTGGTACATCGAGACGCCGAGCCCGCGCGCGTTCGAGCAGGACCGGGCGGCGGCGATCCGCGGCGGCAATCGTCTGATGGGGAGGTCGTCGCGCTATGCCTGACACCTCGTTCATGGACGACGTGATCTTCCCGGTGACGATCTCCTGGGGCTCGATGGGAGGCCCCGACTGGCTGGTCGACATCGTCGAGCTGGGCTCGGGCCACGAGGAGCGCAACACGTCGCGCAGCCAGCCGACGCGCATCTACGACGCCAAATACGGCGTGCGCACGCACGACGAGCTGCACAAAATCTTAAGCCTCTACCATGTCGCCATGGGACCGACGCGCGGCTTCCGCCTGCTCGACTGGACCGACTACAAGAGCTGCCCGCCGCAGCAGCAGCACGCCGCCGACGACCAGGTGCTCGGCACCGGCGACGGCGCGGCCACGGTGTTCCTGCTCAACAAGGTCTATGCGGTCGGCGCGCACAGCCACACGCGCCGCATTCAAAAGCCGTTCGAAGTGCTGGTCGCCGTCGACGGCACGCCGATCGGCACCGGCTTCACCGTCGACATGGCGCTGGGCAAGGTCGCCTTCGACGCGGCGCCGGGCGTGGGCGAGGTGCTGACCTGGGGCGGCAAGCATCATGTGCCGGCGCGGTTCAACGGCAAGCTCGACCAGGTCGCCGTGCGTGGGCCGATCGGCGACATCCCGGCGATCCTGCTCAAGGAGCTGCTGGTCAAGGAGGTGCCATGAAGACGCTGCCCGCAGGACTCGACGCTGCGCTGGCGAGCGGCGTCACGACGCTGTGCCATTGCTGGAAGCTGACGCGCAGCGACGGCGCCGTGCGCGGCTTCACCGACCATGACCGGGACCTCGCATTCGACGGCGTCACCTTCGAGGCCGGGAGCGGGTTCGCGGCCTCGCCCTATACCGCGACGCTCGGCCTGTCCGTCGACACCATGGACGCGCGCGGGCCGCTCGCCGAGGAGGCGTTGACCGAAGCCGATCTCGCGCGCGGGCTGTGGGACAATGCGCAGCTTGTCGTCTACCGGGTCGACTGGGGCGATGTCGCGAACCGCGTCGTGGTGGTGGCCGGCGTCGTCGGCGAGGTGATGCGGCAGGGGGCTGAGTTCACGGCGGAGCTGCGCGGGCTGCAGCACGCGCTCAACCAGGACTACGGCCGCACCTATTCGGCGACGTGCAACGCCGACCTCGGCGACGCCCGCTGCACCATCGATATCGATCTTCCGCAATTCAAAGGCGCCGGCACGGTGACCTCGGCGCTGTCGCGCCGGGTGCTGCGCGCCTCGGGCCTGGGCGCCTTCGAAAGTGGCTGGTTCCAGCGCGGGCTGTTGACCTGGGCCACCGGCGCCAACGCGCCGATGCGGATCGAGGTCAAGGTGCATACGCTCGCCGGCGCGACCGCGACGATCGAACTGTTCGAGGAGATGCCGGCCGACATCGAGAGCGGCGACACGTTCACGGTGACGGCTGGGTGCGACAAGACCTTCCAGACCTGCAAGGCGAAGTTCGACAACGCGCTCAATTTCCGCGGCTTCCCGCAGATGCCGGGCAACGACTGGGTGACGTCGTTACCGAAGCGCGGCGACATTCACGATGGAGGGTCGCTTGCCGGCCTCATCGACTGACACGACCGCCGCATTGCGCGCTGCTATGGGCGCCACGATCGTCGCCGTAGCGCGCACTTGGAAGGGCACGCCATACCGGCATCAGGCGTCGCGCAAGGGACTGGGCTGCGACTGCCTCGGTCTGATCCGCGGCGTGTGGCGCGAGCTTGCGGGCGCGGAGCCCGAGCGGCTTCCGCCCTACACTCCGAGCTGGGCGGAGGACAAGGGGCAGGAGACCATGCGCGATGCCGCCCTGCGGCACATGCGCGAAGTGCCGGTCGACCGTTTAGAGCCGGGCGACGTGCTGCTGTTTCGTGTGCGGCGCGGGCGCCCCGCCAAGCATGCCGCGATTGCGGTCGATCGCCAGCACATCATCCACGCCTATGGCGGGCACGCCGTCGAGGAGACGCCGATCCCGGCCGAATGGCGCGACTGCATCGCCTACGCGTTCGCCTTCCCGTGGGTGCCGGCATGATCCGCGCACTCCTCGTTGCCTTGATCATCCTGCCGGCGTTGGCGAGCGGCGCCGACGCCGCCCCGCTCTTGGTCGGGCTCGCCGGCGCGGCGGTCGGCGGAGCGCTGCTCCCGGCAGGGATCACGATCTTCGGCAGCACCATCACCGGCGCCGCGCTCGGCTTCGGCATCGGCGCGATCGGCGGCTCGTTCCTGCAGCAGTACCTGTTTCCGCCGCCGGGGCAAAAGGTCGAGGGGCCGCGGCTCACCGACATGCAGATCATGGCCTCGACCGAGGGAGCGCCGATCCCGCGCCCCTACGGCCGCGTCGTGCTGCAACAGACGCAGGTGATCTGGGCGACCAAGTTCCGCGAAGTGGTCACGACCACCACATCGGGCGGGGGCAAGGGCGCGCCGCAGCCGAAGGTGACGACGACCAGCTATAGCTACCGCGTCTCGTTCGCGGTCGGCATCTGCGAGGGGCCGATCGCCGGCACCGCCCGCGTGTGGGCCGACAACAAGCTGCTCGATCTCTCGCAGGTCACCTACCGCGTCTACCGGGGCACCGAGGACCAGGAGCCGGACCCGAAGGTGATCGCGGTCGAGGGCGCGGAGAATGCGCCGGCCTATCGCGGACACGCCTACATCCTGTTCGAGGAGTTCGCGCTGGAATCGTTCGGCAACCGCCCGCCGCAGTTGAAGGTCGAGGTGATCAAGCTGCCGCCGGCGGCCGGCGCGGAAGAGCGCCTGGAAGATATCCTGCAGGCCGTGGCGCTGATCCCCGGCAGCGGCGAATTCGCCTATGAGACGCGCGGCGTCATGCGCGACGTCGGGCTGGGCACCATCCTGTCCATCAACGCGAACCACGTCGGCAGCACGGCCGACCTGCTGGTGTCGCTCGACCAGCTCGCGATCCTCGTGCCGAACCTCGGACAGGTCGCGCTGGTGAGCGCATGGCACGGAACCGACCTGCGCTGCGGCGACTGCGAGATCAAGCCCAAGGTCGAGGTTTCCGCGAAGGTCACGACGCCGGTCGAATGGCAGGTCGGCGCGCTGTTGCGCGAGGACGCCGAGGAAGTGTCCCAGCTCGGCGGCAGCCCATCGCTCGGCGGGGCGCCGAGCGACGCCTCGGTGTACCGCGCCGGGCTCGAGCTCAAGGAACGCGGCTACGGCGTCACGCTGTACCCGTTCATCCTGATGGACATTCCCTCCGGCAACGGCCTGCCGGACCCCTACGGCGGTGCGGAACAGGCCGCCTATCCCTGGCGCGGTCGCATCACCTGCCATCCCGCCGCGGGCCAGCCGGGGACCGTCGACAAGACCGCCACGGCCGCCACGCAGGTCGCGGCGTTCTTCGGCGTCTGCGAGGCGAGCGATTTCAGCTGGGACGCTCTCACGCAGACGGTCGTCTTCACCGGCGACCCGGACGAATGGAGCTTCCGCCGCTTCATCCTGCATCAGGCGGCGATCGCGACGGCGATCGGCGTCGAGAGTTTCATCATCGGCTCGGAGATGATCGGGTTGACGACGGTGCGCTCCGATGCCGACACCTATCCGGCGGTCGCCGAGCTGATCGCGCTCGCGGCCGAATGCCGCGCCATCCTCGGCGCCGGTGTGAAGATCGGCTATGCGGCGGACTGGACCGAATACAACAATCATCGGCCGGCCGACGGCTCCAACGACGTGTTCTTCCATCTCGACCCGCTGTGGGCGGACGCCGAGATCGACTTCGTCGGCATCGACGCCTATTTCCCGCTTGCGGACTGGCGCAACGGCAGCGCGCATGCCGACGCGGTCGCCGGCTTCCGCTCGCCCTACGACCTCGCGTATCTGCAAGGCAACATCGAGGGCGGGGAACTCTACGACTGGTTCTACGTCGACCAGGCGGCGCGCGATGCGCAGACCCGCGCCGACATCACGGACGGTGCCTATGGCGAGCCGTGGGTGCACCGGTTCAAGGACATCAGGAATTGGTGGCTCAACGCGCACCACGATCGCCCGGCCGGCGTGAGGGACATCACGGCGACGGCATGGACGCCGGAGGGCAAGCCGATCCGGATCGTCGAGGTCGGCTGCCCGGCCGTCGACAAGGGCGCGAACCAGCCCAACGTGTTCTTCGATCCGAAGTCGGCGGAGAGCCAGCTCCCGTACTATTCCAGCGGCAACCGCGACGACGCGGCGCAGCGCGCCTATTGCGAAGCCTGGCTGAGTTACTGGGAGCCCGCCGCCGGGAACAATCCGGTGTCGTCGGTCTATGGCGACCGGATGATCGACACCGCACGGATGAACGTGTGGGCCTGGGACGCGCGTCCGTACCCGGAGTTTCCGGCCCGGCAGAACGTGTGGTCGGACGCGGCGAACTGGCGGCTCGGCCACTGGGTCAACGGGCGGCTCGGCATGGCGCGGCTGCGCGACATCGTCGCCGCCGAAGCGGGGAGCGTCGGCATCGCGATCGACGTGTCGCGGCTCGACGGCGTGGTGCACGGCTACAATGTCGAGCGCATCATGTCGGCGCGTGCGGCGCTGGGGCCGCTGGCGGCGGTGTATTTCTTCGACGGCTATCTCGGCGGCGACACGGTGCGGTTCCGCCACCGCGGCGCCGAGCCGCCGGCGGCGACCTTCACCGTCCCCGACGATCTCGTGGTGCGGCCGGAGGCGGACCCGCGGCCATTGGCGGTGACGCGCGCGCAGGAGAGCGACCTTCCGCGAGAGGCGCTGCTCTACTTCCTCGACGTCGACCGCGACTACAAGCAGGGCATGGTGACCTCGCGGCGGCTCGCCGGATCGACCGCGGCCTCGATCACGCCGAATTATGCGGTGGCCATGGACGAGCCGCGCGCGCAGGCGGTCGCCGACGCGCTGCTTGCCGAACTGCATGTCGGGCGCGAGAGCGCGCAGTTCAGTCTGCCGCCTTCGGCGCTGGCGCTGGAGCCGGGCGACGCGATCGTGCTGGCGCGCGCGAGCGGCGGCCTGCTGGTGCGGCTGGACGAGATCGGTCACGGAGTTGAGCGGCCCGGCAAGGGCGTGCGCATCGATCCGGCTGTGTACCGGCTGGTCGACGGCCCGGAGCGCGGCCGGCTGCCGCCGCCGGTGCCGGCGGTCGCCGCGCCGCTCCTGCACTTTCTCGACCTGCCGTTGCTCACCGGCGCCGAGCGTCCGCATGCGCCGCACGTTGCGGGCTATCTCAATCCGTGGACGCCGATCGCGGTGCAACGCGCGGCCACCGAGGAGGCCGACTATGCGCTCGATGTGCTGATCGAGGCGCCCACGATCATCGGCGTGCTGGACGCGGACTTCTTCTCGGGTCCGGCCCACCGCTGGGACAAGGTCAACACGTTGCGGGTGCAGCTGCCGCCCGGGCAGGAGCTCGCCTCGGCCGACGAGCTCGCCGTGCTCGGCGGCGCCAACGCGGCGGCAATCCTGACGCCGTCCGGCGCGTGGGAGATCGTGCAATGGGTGACGGCCGCGCTGGTCGATATCGATACCTACGAGCTGACGCAGCTCCTGCGCGGGCAGCTCGGCAGCGAGCATGCGATGGGCACGCCGACGCCGGCCGGCGCGGCGTTCGTGGTGCTCGGCGAAAGCCTAGTGCAGTCGAGTGTGCCGGCCGATCTGCGCGGGCTGGAGCTCTCATGGCGCTGGGGGCCGGCGAGCCGCGCCATCGACGACCCGACCTGGAGCGGCGACCTCAAGACCTTCGCCGGCATCGGCCTGCGTCCCTATGCGCCGGTGCATCTCACGGCCGTCTGGGAGGACGACGGCGACATCCAGACCGGATGGAAGCGGCGCACGCGGTTCGGCGGCGACTCGTGGGAGCTGGCCGATGTGCCGCTCAACGAGGAGCAGGAGCTTTACGAGGTCGAGATTCTGAGCATCGACGGACTGAGCGTGGTGCGCACCATCGAAGGGCTCGGCGCGCCGGCCTATCTCTACGACGTTGCGGATCAGACGGCGGACTTCGGTGGGGCGCTGTCGAGCATCCGCTATCGCGTCTTTCAGGTGAGCGCGATCTTCGGCCGCGGCATCGCCGCCGAGTATCCGTGAGGGCGCGATGGCGGTCACGACCCTCACGACGAGCTGGCTCGGATATAACAAGAACAACGGCAAGCTGCTGTTCTGGGACGGCGTGCGCTTCCGGCCGCTGCAGGAGGCGGCCGGCTACGCCACCGCCGAGCACACGCATCCGATCGCCGACGTCACCGGGTTGCAGGCGGCGCTCGATGCCAAGTACGGTGCCGGCGCGGATGCTGAATTCGACACCGTGGCGATCGGCGGCGCCACGGCGGATGCGACCAACAAGCTTGCGCTCGCCGCGGCAGCCTCGCTGTTCGACCACGCCGGGGCCGGCCACCAGGTCAAGATCAACCGCAATGCGAGCGGCGACACCGCCTCGTTCCTGTTCCAGCGCGGCTACTCGACCCGCGCCGAGTTCGGCAACATCGGCTCGGATGATTTCGAGCTGAAGGTTTCGCCGGACGGGGCGGCGTTTCATCAGTCGTTCGTGATCAATGCGGACAACGGCAATGTCGGCTTCGCCAAGCCGTTCGGCACGCACGGCGGCCCGCAGTTCGCGCAGATTGCGTCGGGCGCGGTCACCGTCACCAAGGGCTACGCTGTGGTGAGCTGCGAGACCGGCAGCGCGGACGATCTGGCCACCATCAACGGCGCGTTCGACGGCGCGCTGCTCGCGCTGAGCGGCACCGCGGGCGAGACCATCACCGTCAAGGATGGCACCGGCAATCTCAAGCTCGCCGGCGACTGCGTGCTCGACAATTTCGACGACACGTTGACGCTGATCAAGCGCGGCACCGACTGGCTCGAACTCTCCCGCAGCAACAACGGATAGCGACATGACGACACCCAACCTCGGACTACCGGAGATCGCCGCCGCGCAGGCGCAAAAGCACGTGACCCACAATGAGGCGCTGCAAATCCTCGACGCGGTGGTGCGCACGCGTGTCATCTCCATCGGCGACACGTCTCCACCCGGCTCCCCGAGCGATGGCGACGTCTACATTCCCGGGGCTGGCGCCACGGGTGCCTGGGCCGGTCTCGACCAGACGATCGTCTTTGCGCTCGACGGCGGCTGGTTTCCGATCACGCCGCTGGCGGCCTGGATCGTCGACAATCTCGCAGACGGGGTCCGCTACCGCTACGACGGCTCGGCCTGGCGCCCGCTGATGTTCGCCCAGGTCGCCAGCAAGTTCTATCCAACGATCGGGGCTAGCACCGCAAGCAATCAGCCGGTCCCGGACGCCGACACGCTGTACCTTACGCCGTTCGAATGCCGGATGAAGATGACGCTGACGTCGCTCGCTATTCGCGTCGTGACTGCTGGTACCGGATCGAGCGTCAAGATGGCTCTGTGGGCCGATAAGAACGGCCGTCCGATCGGTGCGCCGTTGGCGGCGAACAATACCGGGGCTGCCACCACTTCGAACGGCACCACGGTTTCGCAGGCGATCAGCCTGACCCTGCATCCCGGGGTGTACTGGGTCGGCTCGGTGCACACAGGCTCACCGTTGCCCCAATGCGTGCGGGTTGCAAACACCGACAGCAGCGTATCGAGTCAGATGGGCGTATCTGACCTGACCAACGTCTCTGCGATCGCGCTGTCGATCGCCCAGGCCTATGCAAACGATCTATCGGCCCTGACCTTCACCGGTGGGGAATCATTCACCGACGTTGCCTCCAACGGCGTGCCGCTGATCTACGCAGGCACCTGAGAGCTGCCCCCGCCGCGAGTGGCGGGGGCCGGAGCGCCACAACGCTCCGAACCGCGGGCCAAGCTGGCAGGCACGACCCGCGCGGCGTCGGGCTACGGCATCAACAGGAGCGCCCCAGCCAGTAACACCGCCTTTGCAGGGGATGATGGGCACGATTCGACGTTTGGGCAGGACGCGCGATTGCGCCTTGCCTATCTATCTTAAGTTGAGCTAGCGTGGCTAATCGGCTGCGTATCGAACAGACGGCAGACTGATATGACAAAGTCGGCTGCGAAAGTCGCTCAGATTCTCATCGTGACCTTGGTTTTATGGCCCAGCCAGGCGGCGGCGGACGGGGCGCGCGATTGGGTCAACGTCCCGATCGATGTGAATCTGCTGTTCGCCTATTACACTCACGTCAAATCGGACACATCGATCAGCTCGAACCTGCCCATCACCGGCTTAGTGGTAGATGCGGATATTGCCGTTCTCCGATATGCTCGCACATTCGACCTATTCGGGAAGGTTGGCGCCGTGCAGGTTGTCGTTCCTTATGCATGGGGGCGGGCAAGCTTGCAGGGCGTGCCGTTCGGGCGATCGCAGGACGGCGTCGGCGACATCACGAGCATATTCGTCGCCAATATCTTCGGGGGGCCCGCGCTCACCGCCAAGCAATTCGCGCAATGGCAGCCGGAACCTTATCTAACCGCCTCGTTCTGGGTGACGGCGCCAACGGGCCGATATAATCCGCGCTCGCCCTTGAACATCGGAACGAACCGCTGGGCCTTCAAGCCACAGCTGTCCTACGGCTATTGGTCCGGCCCCGGCCTCTTGGCCGTCAACGCCTACGTGCAGTTCTTCACGGACAATGACGAGCATCTTGTTACCCGGACGCTGAAACAGGATCCTTTGTGGCACCTGGAGGCGCACTACAGCTACAGCTTTACGCCCAAGTTCTGGGCAGCCGCCTCCCTGTTCTATGATCACGGGGCCGGGACGACCATCCATGGCGTCGACCAGAATAACTGGCAAAGCACGCTGAGCCTCGGTGCGAGCGCGAGCTACAGCTTTACGCCGGCCACCTCCCTTTCGCTCTCCTACAGCGCAGCGGTGGCCAAGCGGGATATCACACCAGCAAAGCAGACGATTCAGCTGACACTCCAGCAGCTGTTTTGACCGGGGACGAGCGCGGCCGGTGGATGAAGGAGGGGACATGAAAGGAGGGGATAGCGGTCATCACAAGAGAGGAGGCCCAGGATGAGAACCCGATCACTGCTTCTTGCCGGTGCGGCCGGCATACTGCTCGCCACGCTGTCGATATCGCACGCCCAGCAAGCCCAGACGGTTCCGCCTAAGGACGCCGAGCAGGCGACGAAGGATGTACACGCACGCTTCCTGTCAGGCTTGCCATTCTCCGACCGGGACGACTTTGAGGCTGCCAGCCGCGGTCTTGTCGCTCCCCTTCCCGGTGGTGAAATCAAGAACGCAAGCGGCGGCGTCATTTGGGACATGAAAACCTACCAGGAGTTCATGACATCGGAAACCGCGCCCGATACCGTCAATCCCAGCTTGTGGCGGCAGGAACTGCTCAACAACAATGCTGGTCTATTCAAGGTCACGGAGGGTATCCACCAGATTCGCGGCTTTGATCTGTCGAACATGACCATCATCGAAGGTGAAACCGGCCTGATCATCATCGACCCGTTAATTTCGACCGAAACTGCTGCGGCAGGATTGAAGCTCTACCACGAGAAGGTCAATCAGAAGCCGGTCGTCGCTGTGATCCACTCGCATTCGCATGTCGACCACTATGGCGGCGTCAAGGGCGTGATTTCCGAAGACGACGTCAACTCGGGCAAAGTCAAGGTCTACGCACCGTCCGGCTTCCTTGAGCATGCGGTTGTCGAGAATGTCTATGCCGGCAACGCGATGAGCCGCCGCGCCCAGTACATGTATGGTGCCCTTGTGCCCAAGAACGCGCGCGGACAGGTCGGTGCCGGTCTCGGCAAGACGACATCGCGCGGCACGGTGACCCTGATTCCGCCGACGAACATCATTGGCGCAAAAGGCGAGGCGACCCAGAAGGTCACGATCGACGGCATCGATGTCGAGTTCCAGCTCACGCCGGGAACCGAGGCGCCTTCGGAAATGAACATGTTCTTTCCCGTGCTCAAGGCGCTCTGTGCGGCGGAAAACGCCACGCATACCCTCCACAACATCCTGACACTCCGCGGCGCCGTGGTCCGCGACCCTTTGGTGTGGGCAAAGTACCTCAACGACGCGCTTCACCTCTATGCCGACAAGATCGATGTCGTCTTCGCGCAGCACCATTGGCCGACCTGGGGTACGGACAAGATCAAGACGTTCCTCGCCGATCAGCGCGACATGTACAAATACATCAACGATCAGACGCTGCGGTTGCTCAACACCGGGCTGACGCCGATGGAGATCGCCGAAACGCTGAAGACACTCCCGCCGGCGCAGGCGAAGAAGTGGTACAACCGCGACTACTACGGCTCGATGAGCCACAATGTGCGCGCGGTCTATCAGCGCTACCTCGGCTTTTACGATGGCAATCCCGCCAACCTCGACCCGCTGGCCCCGGTTGAGGCGGGGAAGCATTATGTCGAATACATGGGCGGCGCCGACAAGGTGATCGCGATGGCGCGGGGGTCATTCAAGAAGGGCGAGTTCCGCTGGGTGGCGCAGGTCATGAACCACGTCGTCTTTGCCGACCCCGACAACAAGGACGCCAAGGACCTGATGGCCGACGCACTCGAGCAGATCGGCTACCAGACCGAAAACGGCACCTGGCGCAGTGCCATGCTGATGGGCGCCTTCGAATTGCGCAACGGCGTGCCTCAAGGCACATTCTCGACCGCCTCGCCCGATACCATCAAGGCGATGACGCTCGACATGTTCTTCAACTACATGGGCATTCGCCTCAATGGCGATAAGGCGGCAGCGATACCGGAAACCGTCTACAACTGGAACTTTACCGACACGAACCAACAGTACGCCATGACACTGCGCAACGCCGCCCTCACCCAACGCGAGGGCGAGCAGGACCCGCAGGCAGCGGTCACCGTGACGCTGACACGGGCCGGCCTTGACGACATCACCCTCGGGAAGACGACCTTCCAGAAAGAGATCGCGGCGGGCCGCATCAAGCTTGACGGCGACGGCGACAAGCTCACGCAGTTGTTCGGACTGCTCGATACGTTTGAGGTGATGTTCAATATCGTGACGCCGTGATCCGTGGAGCCGTGATCCGTGGAGCCGGGCGGCGAGTCCAATCGCCCGGCTTTCTTCTTGGCGGGCACCTCAAGGGGTAAGTGGATCATTGGCGAGTTCGATGTCGTACCCGGCGGCGGAGCAAGGACTCGTTCGGTGCCGAAATAGCGTCCCGCGTCGAGGTAGCGGATCAATTTCACGCCGGCGCGCAGACTGCCGCACCCGACGTCGAGAAGCCGGTGATCTGGCCTGAGCCCACTCGCGACCAGGAACTCCAGCTGCAGGTCCCCGATCTCGTCCCAGAGGCCGCCAATAACGTTGCGGTGGCCGCCGGCTTTGACCGCTTTCTCGATGTCGGTGGTCCGACCGCGCGCTCGCGTGCTGCAAAATCAAGTGTCCCACGCTCCAATTTTATGTGTCGCGCTACACTGGCCACGTTAGCCCGCGCCGCGAGGACCGCTCCTCGCCCGGCCGACCGGGACCGGGCAGGGGTGAGAGACTATATACCTAGGAAATAAAACTTGTCAAGCGGGATAGAGGGTGCATCCGCAGCCGTGTAGGGTGCAATAGCGCAGCGCATTGCACCGCCTTGTGCAATTGCAGGCGCAATACGCTGTGCCATTGCGCCTGCGCCTCTATTTCGTCTCCACCGGCAGGTCGGGGCGCGAACCCCACTCAGTCCAGGAGCCGTCGTAGAGCGCCTGCGGCGGCTTGCCGATGGCGTCGAGCGCGAACCACAGGGTAGCCGCCGTCACGCCCGAGCCGCAACTGGTGACGATCGGCTTGTCGAGATCGACGCCACGGGCGGCGAATTTTTCCTTGATCCGTTCCGGCGCAATCAGCCGCCCGTTCTCGATCAGGCCGGTCACGGGCACGTTGAGGGCGCCGGGAATGTGGCCGGGACGCACGCCGGGCCGCGGCTCCGGCGCCTCGCCGCGAAAGCGGTCGGCGGAACGCGCATCGACGATCTGGGCGGATTGATCGAGCAGAACCCGCTGCATGTCCGACGTCATCGCGACCACGGAGGTATCAAGCTCGGCAACGAATTCTCGAGGTGCGTGCGTGACGAGGCCTGCCTCAAGCGGGCGCCCTTCGGCCTTCCATTTCGGCAGGCCGCCGTCGAGGATGAACACCTTGCCGGCGCCGAAGATGCGCAGCGTCCACCACACCCTTGGTGCGCCGCCAAGGCCGGCGCCGTCGTAGACCACGATGGTGTCGTCCTTGCCGACACCGAGCGCGCCCACGTCGTGCGAGAATTGCGTCGTGCCCGGCAGCATGTGCGGCAGGTCGGTGGAATGGTCGGCGATGGCGTCGATGTCGAAGAACACCGCGCCGGGAATGTGACCGGCGAGATACTCGGCCTTGGCGTTGCGCTTGAGCGCCGGCAGATAGAACGAGCCGTCGACGATCGAGACGTCGGACTTGCCGAGACGCTCGGCGAGCCAGTCGGTGGTGACGAGCCGGCGGCTCGCCGGCTTCGCGGATGCGGTGTTCATGGCGCGGACTTTTCCTTCTGGTGCCGTCATTGCCGGGTCGGGCCCGGGCATGACAGTTGTGGCGATTGTCACTATGCAAACGCGATACGGACCCTTCGGTTCTGCCGCCCCTTCTTCTCGATCTGCGTCACCCGGATGGCGCCGATCTCCCCGGTCGCGCGCACATGCGTGCCGCCGCAGGGCTGCAGGTCGTAGCCGACGATCTCGACAAGGCGGACACGGCCGCTGCCGGTCGGCGGCTTCACGGCCATGGTCTTGACCAGCCCGGGGTTGGCGAGCAGCTCGTCACTCGAAATCCAGCGTGACTGCACCTCCGCATCGGCGGCGATCATCTCGGCGAGCCGCGCGGCGATCTCGTCTTTGTCAAGTCCGGCACCGGGAATGTCGAAATCGAGCCGGCCTTCGCCGTCGCCGATGGCGCCGCCCGTGACCGGATAGGGCAGCACCGCCGAGAGCAGGTGCAGGGCGGTGTGCATCCGCATGCGCGCATAGCGCAGGGGCCAGTCGATCGCCGCCTCGACTCGCTCGCCGACGGCCAACGCAACGCCGGCATCGTCCGCGGGACGGTGGGCTATCTCTGTCCTATCCGCATCGGAATAAGCGGCGGTGGCGATCGGGACGGCGGCGCCTTCCTCCGTACGCAGTTCGCCACTATCGCCGGGCTGTCCCCCCGAAGTCGCATAAAAGACCGTGCGATCAAGGATCAGACCGCCCCGCTCGTTGACCGCGAGGATGATCGCGGCGGCTTGACGCAGATAGGCATCCTCCCGGAACAGCGGCTGGCTGGGCATGGGCGCAAGTCCTTCCTGCGAAGCTGGGTACCGGTGCCGACCATAGGTTGAACCATCGCGCCGCGCCAAGGGGCCACGGTCTTTCCGGCTGCGAGCATCGTTCCCGATCGGGGGTTCGCGGTCCGATCCATTGTGACGGAACGCTGCGGCGGCTACGATCGCACAAGATCCATCAAGTGCGTCCACGGAATGCGCGATCTCAATCAGTATTCAATCAGCGACTGGGTGCTCGCCCGACCGGCGGTGGCAGCGTTCAAAGAAGTGCGCGACGCCGTTATTCGCGACCTCTATTGCCTGCGTCAGCCTCGGGAGCTGAAAAAGTTCCTTGCGGGGCATGCGTCGGTGAACGGCGGTATGCTCGCCGTGGTCGTCGCCTATGAGCAGCCGTGGCTCATTCGGATATTCATAGACCGCTTCTACCGGTTCGTTCCCGGCGTGCGCCTGCTCATTGCGGACAATTCCGTCACGCCCGCTCGCCAGGATGAGATCGCTGCGATCTGCCGGGAGCTTGGAGCACTGTATTTCCGGCTGCCGTGGAACCCGGTGCGAAACATCAATCGCTCGCATGGCAATGCGGTCAACTGGACTTATCGCAATATGATTGTACCGCTGCGGCCGCGGATATTCGCACTGTTCGATCACGATATCTTCGCGACCGCACCGGTCGATCTAGAAGCGCTGTTGGGCGACCAGCCTTTCTATGGACACAAGATCGACCGCGGATACGGTTGGGCGCTTTGGGCGGGGTATAGCATTTTTCGTTTCGAGGCGATCGCCAAGACACGTCCGGATTTCAACCCTGATATGGACCGGCTTCTGGTGACCGGGGGGCGGAATCTGCCGCGATTGTACCGGCACTACGACCCCGCCACGTTGCGCTTCGCAACACATCGCCGCGAAATGGCATTCGATGCCCAGGGCCGCCCGCTTCCCAGCGAGGTCGTCGACGGCTGGTTTCACGTTACCAGTTCGTCCTACATCCAGGAAAAGATCGAGGCGCGCGACTATTACCTCGGAGTGCTTGCCGCTTCCGATCGGACGAGCGACCGGGCTTGAGAGATCGGTCAGCCCTGAGTGACGAACGGGACCGGAATGTTCGCGCTCCGCGTCAGCCATTGCGGCACCGGCAATCCCTTGCTGCGCAGGAAGTCCGGGTTGAACAGCTTCGACTGGTAGCGCGTGCCGTAGTCCGCCAGAATGGTCACGATAGTGTGGCGGGGGCCCAAATCTTTGGCGAGGCGTATGGCGCCGGCGACATTGATGCCAGACGAGCCGCCGAGGCACAAACCTTCGTGTTCCAGCAGGTCGAAGATCAGCGGCACCGCCTCCTCGTCGGGAATGAGGTAGGGCTTGTCGACCCTGAGACCTTCGATGATCGGTGTGACGCGGCCAAGACCGATGCCCTCGGTGATTGAGCCGCCCTCGGTGGCCTTGACCTCACCATGGGCGAAGACGTTGTACATGGCCGCGCCGCGCGGATCGGCTACTCCGATGACGATGTCCCTGTTCTTTTCGCGCAGGAACGCGGACACCCCGGCAATGGTGCCGCCGGTGCCGATGGCGCAGACGAAGCCGTCGAGCTTGCCGTCCGTCTGCTGCCAGATTTCCGGGCCGGTGGAGACATAGTGCGCTTTGCGGTTGTCGAGATTGTTCCACTGGTCGGCGTAAAGCACGCCGTTCGCCTCGCTCCTGCGCAATTCGTCGGCGAGCCGCCGCGCGATGTGCTGGTAATTGTTGGGATTGCTGTAGGGAACGGCGGGCACTTCCACCAGTTCCGCGCCGCACAGCCTCAGCATGTCCTTCTTTTCCTGGCTCTGGGTCTCCGGGATGACAATCAGTGTGCGGTAGCCGCGCGCATTGGCAACCAGCGCGAGGCCGATGCCCGTATTGCCCGCAGTGCCCTCGACCACCAATCCGCCGGGCCGCAGTTCGCCGCGTCTTTCCGCCTCCAGGATCATCTGCCGTCCGGCGCGGTCCTTCACCGACTGGCCGGGATTCATGAATTCCGCCTTGCCGAGAATGGTGCAGCCGGTCGCCGCCGAGGCGCGGTCGAGCTTGATCAGCGGGGTCTGGCCGATGGCTTCGACGATGCCGTCGTAAATCTGCATGAGGAGGCGTCTTGCTTTGCAAATGGTGAACGCGGGAGGGTAGAGGACCGATCCGGTCGCGACAAGACCGGGCAAGGAGGCGACGACCTGATGCGGCAGCATGGCGACGACAAACGCTCGGTATCGGTGATGCTGTTGACCTCGATCGCCTCAAGTCGATCAATGACCGAAGGTTGCGGCACCGCCGCTTGGGCAGCGTCCCACACAATTGACCTCACCGTGCCGTCGTATAGTGGTAGCGGCGAACGAGAACCGGTGAGGGAGCCCGACATGACCATGAGAACACAGCCGCCGTTTCGCGCCGATCACGTCGGCAGCATCCTGCGCACCGCGCCGCTGAAGGAAGCGCGCGCGAAGCGGGAAAAAGGCGAGATCACCGCGGCCCAGCTCAAGGAGGTCGAGGACCGCGAAATCGAGAAGATCATCAGCAAGCAGGAAGAGATCGGGCTCAAGCTCGCAACCGACGGCGAATTTCGCCGCGCCTGGTGGCACTTCGACTTCTTTGGCATGCTGGACGGGGTCGAGTTGCGCGAGGTCACGTCAGGCATCCAGTTTCAGGGCGTGCAGACCAAGGCACAGGCGCCGCATGTCGTCGGCAAGCTCGGTTTTTCCAGCCATCCGATGCTCGAGCATTTCCGTTTCCTCAAGGCGCACACCAAGGTGGTGCCGAAAATGACCATCCCGAGCCCGAACGTGTTGCATTTCCGAGTCGGCTCGGTGAATAAGGCGATTTATCCCGACCGTGCGTCGCTGTTCGACGGCTTGGCGCAGGCCTACGGCCAGGCGGTAATGGCGTTCTACGACGCCGGCTGCCGCTATCTGCAGTTCGACGACACCGCCTGGGCCTACCTCTGCTCGAAGGAGGAGATCGAGAAGGCGAAGCAGCGCGGGACCGAGATCGACGGGCTGCGGGAAGCCTATGCCGACATGATCAACCAGTCGCTGAAGAACAAGCCGGCCGATATGGTGGTGACCACCCACATCTGCCGCGGCAATTTCCGTTCGACTTGGATCACGTCCGGCGGTTACGAGCCGGTCGCCGAGGCGCTGTTCCAGAAGTGCGATTTCGACGGCTATTTCCTCGAATACGACTCCGATCGCGCCGGCGGGTTCGAGCCGCTTCGCTTCGTGCCAAAGGGCAAGAAGCAGATTGTTGTCGGCGTGATCACCTCGAAGAGCGGGACGCTGGAGAGGAAGGACGACATCAAGCGCCGTATCGCCGAGGCGGCGAAATATGTCGCCCACGACCAGCTGTGCCTGAGCCCGCAATGCGGCTTCGCCTCGACCGAGGAAGGCAACGTACTGGCCGAGGATGAGCAATGGGCGAAGCTGCGGATGGTGGTGGAAGTCGCGGACGAGGTGTGGGGCTGATCGCTTGTCCCGCACGCGGTGCAGCGCGATAGCGGTGCGCCGCAGATGCGGGACCCCGGTTGTTTTTGCATATCCAAGAAACCGGGGTCCCGGTTCTGCCGGGACACGGGCTCAGGAGTCAAAGATTCATGAAGCACAGCACCGATCGCATCCTCACCACCCATGTCGGCAGCCTGATCCGGCCGCCGGACCTGCGCGAGCTGATCCGCGCCAAGCAAAGCGGGCAGTCATACGATGAAGCGGCCTACCAGCGCTGCCTACGCGACTCGGTCGCCCAGGTGGTGCGCCAGCAGGCCGAGGCCGGCGTCGACGTGGTCAGCGACGGAGAGTTCGGCAAGGGCATCAGCTGGTCGCAATATGTGCTCGACCGGCTGAGCGGCTTCGAGCGCCGTCCGATTGCGCTCGGCGCCAAGAATCCATTCATGCGCGGCGCAGACCGGGCGAAGTTTGCCGAATTCTACGCCGAGCTCGATGCGCATGACGGCGTCGCCACGACGTCGGAAGCGGTCTGCGTCGCCCCCATCACCTATACCGGGCAGGCGGAGCTGCAGCGCGACATCGACAACTTCAAGGCGGCGCTGGCCAAGGTGAAGGTGGAGGAGGCCTTCCTTCCGGTGGCGGCGCCGGCGAGCGTCATTCCCGACCGCAAGAATGAACACTACAAGAACGACGACGAGTGCCTGCAGGCGATCGCGGCGGCGATGCGCACCGAATACAAAACGATCATCAACGCCGGCTTCATCGTGCAGCTCGACGATGCCCGCACCGCTACCACCTACGACCGCATGGTGCCGCCCGCGAGCAAGGACGACTACCTCAAGTGGGTGGCACGCCACGTCGAGGTCCTCAATCACGCGATCGAGGGCATCCCGCCGGAAAAGATTCGCTATCACGTGTGCTGGGGCAGCTGGCCGGGCCCGCACGTGACCGATATTCCGCTCCGCGACATCGTGCACCTGATCCTCAAGCTCAAGGTCGGCGCGTTCGTGCTGGAAGGAGCCAATCCGCGCCACGAGCATGAATGGCGCGTCTGGGAGAGCGTCAATCTGCCCGACGGCGTCGTACTGATCCCCGGCGTCATCAGCCACGCCACCAACGTGGTCGAGCATCCCGAACTGGTGGCGGAACGCATCGTGCGGCTGGCGAAGCTGGTCGGTCGCGAGCGCGTCATCGCCGGCACCGATTGCGGCTTCGCGCAATCGCCGTTCTATCGTCGGGTACACCCGTCGATCATGTGGGCGAAGCTCGAGGCCATGGCCGAGGGCGCGCGGCTCGCAACCAACGAGCTCTGGCGCGGGCCGTCGCGGTCGGCCGCCTGACCTGATCCGCAGCCGCCGTCCGCATTGCTATTCGAGGATCGCGGCGGCGAGTGCGCGGGCAGCCGGCCACAGCTCCGGCGCGCCGCGATAGATCATATCGAGCGCCACGTACAGGATGATGGCCAGTCCGACATATGCGATCCAGCGATGCCTCTGCAGCAGGCGGGCGATGAAGTTCGCGGCAACGCCCATCAGCGCGATCGACAGCAGCAGGCCAAAGACCAGCACGTATGGGTGCTCGCGGGCCGCGCCCGCGACCGCGAGGACGTTGTCGAGTGACATCGAGACGTCGGCGACGACAATCTGCCAGGCCGCCTGCGCGAAGCTCTTTCGCGGAGCGGTCGCGGCAATGCTTCCATCGGAATTGATGTCGTGGGTCGCATTCGCAATATCCCGCTCGTCTTCCGTGGAGACACGTAGCTCGCGCCATATCTTCCAGCACACCCAGAGCAGCAGCAGGCCGCCGGCCAACAGCAGGCCGACCACCTGCAGGAGCTGCGTCGTCACTCCGGCGAAGGCGATGCGCAGCACGGTCGCTGCGAAAATGCCGATCAGGATCGCCTTGGCGCGTTGCTCCTGCGGCAGCCCCGCTGCCGCGAGACCGATGACGATGGCATTGTCGCCAGCCAGCACCAGGTCGATCATGATGACCTGGAGCAGGGCCATCATTGCTTCTGTGGTGACGATTTCGGATATCATGCCGCAAGTTCCCTCTTTGCCGATTGCAAGAGAGACCCGCATGCGGTCCGCGGCGCTGGATGCCACGGTATCTCGATCAGCCCTGAGATCGAACCAACGACGGTTCGGCGCAGGACGACGGCGGCGGGCCACTCATGTTGAGTTCCAGTCCGACATCACAGCCAGGAACGCGCGGTTTGCGCGACTGACTGCCAGAGGGGCCCGGCCTGGATTTTCGGTTCAGTTTGCTTTCTGCGTCCTCACGAGTTGCTCTTCATGCGGTACTTCCTTGCCCGCCATGACCTTGTCGACGCCGTAATACTGCAGGGCCGTGTAGGCGACGAAACCGGCGAGGAAGAGCCCTCCCACTGGACGGCTCAGGCCGTTGCGTATCAGCAGGAAGGCGAGCAGCATCGCGGTCACCGCCAGCATGAACCACAGGTCGAAGACCAGGATCTGCGGAGGCACGGGAATCGGCGCTACCGCAGAGACCAGCCCCATGATCGCCAGCAGATTGTAGATGCCGGCGCCCATGATGTTGCCGACCGCCACTTCGGAATGTCGCCGGATCGCCGCCACCACGGCGGTCGCCAACTCAGGCAGCGACGTGCCGACCGCAACGATGGTGAGGCCGATCACTTCCTCGCCGACGCCAAAGTATCTGGCCGTGACGACTGCGGCGCCGACCAGCAGCCTGGCGCCCGCGACCACCGCGGCGACGCCGCCGACGATGGATAGCACCGACAGCCAGGTCGGCTGCGGAGGATCCTTGAACTCGTCCGCCAGCTCTTCCGCCAGATCGCCGGGATCGTTGGCTTTGCCGCGCTTGCGTTCCGCTCTGAAGGCGTAGAGCGAGAACGCGACGAGCGCAGCAATCATCAGCACGCCCTGCCAACGCTCGATGGTTCCGGACAGCGCCAGCGCGGTGAAAAGCAGCGCCGAGCCCATCATCACCGAGGCGTCGCGGTAGAGCGTCTTGGGCTGGACCACGATCGGGTAGATCACCGCCGATGCGCCGAGGATCAGCAGGATGTTGGCAATGTTGGAGCCGACGACGTTGCCGACCGAGATGCCCGGGAGCTTGTCGATGGCGGCCTGCAGACTGACCACCAGTTCCGGCGAGGTGGTGCCGTAGGCGACAATGGTCATGCCGATGATCATCGGCGACACGTTGAGACGGCGCGCGAGCGAGACGGCGCCACGCACGAGGAATTCGGCTCCGAACAGCAAGAGGACGAAACCACCGACAAACTGTAGGATGGTAATCATGGAAAACTCGCCGGGTTATCCAGTCCGACATCGCAGCCGGGTGGCTGCCAGAGGGGCCCGGTCTGGTATTGATTGGCAGTTCAGCCGGCGGTTGCGCCGGCAAATGCGAGCAAGATGTTCTCCGGTTTGCTGAGGATCGCGGCGGCAAATCCGACGAAAGCGAACGCGCCGGCAACGTCCCAACTGGTGACGGTGCGTGAATGCCGCACGGCGCTTGTCTGCCAAGCGAACAGCGCGACGAGACCGGCAAAAGCGAGAAAGATAATGCTGAAGACGGGGAGGACCAGCGGCGCCGGCGTGAGTGAGGCAATCAGCAGCAGCGGTATTGCCGCCAGCAGCGTGAAAAGCGCCAGGGCGGCGTGCGGCCTCAAGGCATCGACGATGTCAGCATAGGCCAAGCGGCGCTGAGGTTTCCAGCCGTCCACTGAGCGTCTCCGAGCGTCCCGCATCCGCGCGTGCCGCGAGTGCTTTCCCTCAGAGATGTATCGGTCGTCTGCGACGGCCGGTATCAGTGTGATTTGGGTGGTATTGTTACGGGGTAACGCGTCCGAGGCGGACTGCTTGCCGCACCAGCACGGCAACGCTTTCCGCGCGCATCTTCTCCATCACCTCGGCGCGATAGCTCTCGACCGTTCGCGGACTGATTTTCAAGGTCGCAGCAATCGCCTGGCTGGTGAAGCCTTCGGCGACCAGGTCGAAGATTTCGACCTGGCGCGGTGTCAGCCGCGCGAAGCGCGACTCGACCGAGTCGCCGGCGTTGGTCTCCTGCTGTTGAATCGCGCGCGGCAGGCAGCGATTGATCGCCGCCACCAGCTGCACGTCGTCAATCGGCTTCTCGATGAAGTCGTCCGCTCCCGCCTTGATGGCCGCGACCGCCATCGGGACGTCGGCATGGCCTGAAATCAGCACCACCGGCAGCAGCAGCCTTCGCCGCCCGATTTCGCGCGCCAGCTCGATGCCGTCCATGCCGGGCATGCGCACGTCGGCGACGACACAGCCGGCGTGCTGAGCTGCCGACTTCTCCAGAAAGGCCTCGGCAGAATCGAAGGTCTCCACGCGGAATCCAAAGACACTGAGCATCTCGCCAAGCGCGTGGCGCACCGATGCCTGGTCGTCGATGACAAAGACGGTGGGGCGCTGCGGCGTCGTCATGCTGGTGGGGACTCGAGTGGAAGCGAGAAGCGGAACTCCGTTCCTTGCGGGGAGGTTGACTCGAGCCAGAGACGGCCGCCATGCGACTCCACGATCGAGGCGGAAATCGATAAGCCGAGTCCGAGGCCCTCGCGCTTGGACGTGGTCAAGGGTTCGAATAGGCGCCCGATAAGCTCTTGATCGATTCCCGGGCCGTTGTCGATGACGCGGAATTCGATCTGCGGGGGCAACTCCAGATGTCTTACGGCGATGATGATCCGGCCGTCGATACGATACGGTCCGATCGCGTCTATCGCGTTGCGGACCAGGTTGAGGATCACCTGTTGCAACTGAACGCGATCCGCGTGCAATGCCGGGGGCTTCTCGGGAAGATCAATTTCGACCCTGATGTTGCTGGTTGATGCCGCCGCGACGAGCAGCGCGAGCGTGTCGTCGAGCATGCTGCGAATCTCGATGGTGCTCACGTGCGGCTGGCCGCGGCGGAGGAAATCCCGCATCCTGCGCACCACGCCACCGGCATGATCGATCTGGGTCACCAGGGTGGCTAGGTTGTTCTCGGCGCGACGCAGATCCGCGTTCGGCATCCGCAGGATCTGCTGCGCGGCTCGGGCCAAGGCCCGGGCGGCGGTCATCGGCTGGTTGATTTCATGCGCGAGCGCCGACGCCATGCCGCTGACCAGATTGACGCGCGCCGCGCCGGCGGCCTCCGCCCGTCGTTTGCGCAGCAGATCCTCCACCGCCCGGATCGCGCGCTGCGCCTGCTGGCGCTCACTGACGGTGACGCCAACCACCAGCCCGGTCGCAGTCAGCACCAGCATCAGCATCTGCACTTCGGTGAATGCCGCGGCGTCGTGGCCATAAAGGTGCAACAAGGCAACCAGGGCCAGTTGCGTCACTGCCAGCGCGACGCAGGCACCGTCGAGGCCGTGGCGGACGGCGATGACCACGACCGGCACGAAGACCAGGTAGAAATAATTGAACCCGGTTGGGATCGCGGGATTGATGATGACCCACAGGAGCAGGGCTGCCACACCGGTCCAGGACAGCAGCTCGGGCAGCGCCGGCAGTAGGGCGCGGGCGTGCACCAGGCCCTCCCGCAGCACCAGGCGCAGCGTGAGCGGGGCCATCACGGCGATGCCGATGAAGTCGCCGACCAGCAACGGTGCAAGCGCGACCGGCAGATCGCCGCTTTCGAGCTGTCCTTCCACCAGCAGCGGCAAGGGTAGCAGCGAGCCGACGACGATGGCGCCGGCAAATCCGGCGGCCAACAACATGGCGATGTCGCGCAAATGGTCCAGGCCGACGTCGAGGCGCAGGTTCCTGCGTGCCACCGCCGCCGCCGTCCCATAGCCGACTGCGAAGATGGCGGCGATCGCGACCAGGACCCACCATTCCAGATGGGTGCGCAGCACCGCCACCTCGGCGATGATCACCCCGGCAAACAGCACGGCTCCGTAGCGGGGGCCGGCGAAGACCATCAGCGCAAACATCACGCCGAGCCCGGGATTCCATGGTGTGATCGGTACGCCCTTGTACTCGTGGATGAAGCTGACCCATTCGAGCAGCACGTAAGCTGCGAGGAATGCGGCGGCCAGGAGAGGCTGCAAGGTCAGCATTCCCGAGGCGCGCGCGATCCAGCCGCTCCCGCTGGGCTCGCGGCCGCGGGGACCAGGCGGGTTCGCATCAAGGGATTTCACGAGGGTCATGATCCGGAACAATAGCTGCAATCCTGGCGGCCTGCACGGCGGCACCGTTCGGGAAGCTGCGTGGTCGGCGTGATCGGTTGCTTGCCGCCGTCCTAGCCCGGTATAGGATGCGGGCGCGACGGCGGTGATCGAGAGGCTCATCGTTCCAGGGTCTATCCATGCGGGCCGGAGCATTTGCGGCTGTGAAGCCGATATCCACCGCGGATAAGAACGGAGCGCAACAGGGGAGGGATCGATGCAACTTGCCTCACGTGAATGGTACGCCCGGTTACGGATCGGGCCCTTGCGCGGCGCCGGCTTGTGCGGTGCTGCGGCTCTAGCCGTCCACCTGATGTCCGGCGCCGCGCAGGCCCAGACGTTGGGCATCGCAACGATGACGCCTGGCTCGCTGAATCACACGACGGCTTCGGCGATCGCCAGGGTGCTCAAGGAAAAGGCGGGCCTGAATGTCCTGGTACAGCCGACCGCCGGCGAATCCGTCATCATTCCCCTCACGTCGCGCGGTGAAGCCGACATCGGCATCGCCAACAGCCTGGAGGTGAGGGTTGCGGTCGCGGAATCGAAACTGTCAAATCTGCGGCTGATCGGTGCGATCCACCCCCTGCCGACAGCTTTCTTCGTGCGCAAGAGCACGCCCTTGCGGACGATTGCCGATCTCAAAGGCAAGAAGGTTGTGTACGGCTTTTCCGCGCAGCGGACGATCGACATCGTGATGCGGGCCATCCTGGCAACGAGCGGATTGACGCCGGCGGATGTGTCGCAGGTTCTCGTGCCAAACGTCGTCAGGGGGGCCGATGATTTCGTGGCCGGCGGGGTGGATGCGTTCTACTTTGCATTCGGCGCGCCGAAGGTCCGGGAGGTGGACGCCACTGTCGGTGGTATCCGCGCCCTGGCGATTCCGGAGGCCGGCATGGAAGCGGCCCGCAAGGTCTTCGCTGATGGCTATCTGGCGCCCGCGGTGCCAAACCCGTTCTTCATCGGCGTCGAAAAGCCGATGGGTGTCTATACGTGGGACAATCTGTTGTTCACCAACGCCACGGTGAAAGACGACATCGTCTACAAGGTCATCGACGCGATTGTGAAGAACAAGGCCGATCTCGTCACGATTCAGCCGGCGCTGCGGGCGCTCACGGCGGCAGGGCTGCACATAAGCCACAGCGTCCCGTATCATCCCGGCGCTGTGAAATATTTCTCCGACAACAAGATCGGAATTCGGGGGGCGCGGTGATTGGCATCATGCCAGCAGGGAGGAAACTATGCACACGACCAATTGCGTGAATGTCGCTGCGTACGCTCGAAGGCAGGTCATCTGGAACCTGCGCATCACAGCAGCTGTGCTCGTTGCACTGGGATTGGCATCCGCGTCAGCGGCGGCGCAGACCGTTGGCTTCGCCACGCTGCCGCCCGGCACGCTGAACCATACGACCGCCTCGGCCATCGCCAAGGTGATGAAAGATAAGGCCGGCATGAACATGCTCGTTCAACCGACCGCCGGCGATACGGTGATCTTGCCGATGGTCAACCGCGGCGAGGCCGAGATCGGTATTGCCAATGCCGTCGAACTGCACAACGCGCTTGCCGGAGAAGGGCCCGGCGGCAAGCTGACGGACATCCGCATCATTGCCACCGCCCATCCGTTGAAGACGGCGTTCTGGGTGCGCAAGGATTCCCCGATGCAGACCATCGCCGACCTCAAGGGAAAGCGGGTCGTGATGGGTTACTCGGCCATGCGCGTTATCGACACGCTCACGCGCGCCATGCTCGCAGCGGGTGGTTTGACGGAAAAAGACGTAAAGCCGGTTCTCGTTCCCAACGTGGTCCGCGGGGCCGACGACTTCGTCTCTGGTGCAGCCGATATGTATTTCTTCGCCTTCGGCGGGCCGAAGGTTCGTGAAGTCGACGCAACCGTCGGCGGCACCCGCGTCCTGACCATCGACCCCAACGGTATGCCCACCGCGCGCAGCGTGTCCCGGTGGGGTTATCTCACCGGTGCGGAGCCGGGACCGATCTTTGTCGGGGTCACCAAGCCGATGCAGGTCTACACGTTTGACAACGTCATTTTCACCAACGCCAAGGTGAAGGACGATCTGGTCTACAAACTTCTGGATACGATGGAAAAGAGCAAAGCGGACCTGATCGCGGTGCAGCCTGTGCTGCGCGCGTTCTCGGCCAAGGATGGATACAAGCAATACGAGGTGCCGTATCACCCCGGCGCGCTGAGATACTTCAAAGAGCGCGGCTACCAACCTGTCGCGCTACAGTGAGCGAAAGGTCGTACAACCTGGGCGCGACAGAGCCGCTCTCTGCCGCGTCCAGGCAGTGGCGCTCTGGACACGCACCATTCAAGGACGTTTGATCGCCCGCGTTGCCGCCTGGTTTGCAATAGAATGAGCGAGCGCGTGCGGGGGCCCGGCAGGGGATGATCGATCGGCGTAACGTCCGATGCCTCGTCAAATAGCCGCATTCGTCTTGCGCTTCTCCGGTCGGGCGGCCGGAGTCTCGTGGTAGGCCGTTGAGGGAGGAACATGATGTCTCGCGTTTTCATCAATCGCTGCGGACCTGCGGCGCGGCCGCTACGTTCGCTGCCCCGCTACAACGCCGGCGTAGCGGCCGTGTTCGCGTTCAGCCTTGCCGCCGGCACGGCCTCGGCGCAGACCTTCGGCTTTGCCACGCTGCAGCCCGGCTCGCTGAACCACACCTCGGCTGCCGCTATCGCAAAGGTGTTGAAGGAAAAGGCGGGCATGAACGTTCTGGTCCAGCCGACCTCCGGCGACACGGCGATTCTGCCGATGGTCAATCGCGGCGAAGCCGAGTTCGGCAACGGCAACATTTTTGAAATGCACAACGCCTATGAGGGCGCCATGCCCGGCGGCAAGATGACCAACCTGCGCATCATCGGGGTGATGCATACCCTGCGCACGGGCTTCTGGGTCCGTAAGGACTCGGGTATGACCACGGTGGCCGACCTGCGCGGCAAGCGCGTGGGTTGGGGCTTCTCGGCGATGCCGACCATCGGCGTGCTTGGGCATGCAATGATTGCCGCGGGCGGCCTGACGGAAAAGGACATCAAGCCGGTACTCGTGCCCAACGTGATCCGCGGCGCCGACGACTTCGTGTCGGGCGCGGCCGACACCTTCCAGTTCGCCTTCGGCGCACCCAAGGTTCGTGAAGTCGACGCCAGCGTCGGCGGTACCCGCTTTCTCGAAACCGACGAGAAGCTGATGCCGGAGGCCCGCAAGTTCTTCAAATGGGCCTATCTGACGTCCATCAGCCCGGCCCCGATCTTCATCGGTGTCACCAAGCCGATGAAGACGTTCAGTTTCGACAACATGATCTACACGAATGCCAGGGTGAAGGACGAGGTCGTCTACAAGGTCCTGGAGACGATGGAGAAGTTCAAACCAGATCTGGTGACCATCCAGCCGGTGCTGCGCGAGTTTTCCGCCGCAGCCGGCTACAAGACGTATGACGTGCCGTATCACGCGGGCGCCTTGAAATACTTCAAGGAGCGCAATCTCCAGCCCGCGGCGTTGCAGTGAGTGAAACTCCGCTGCATCCGGATGCGGCGATGCCAGCTTCCGCCGCGTCCAGAGCGGTTGCGCTCTGGACGGATATCTTCCAGGGGCTGCTGATCGCGGTCGTCGTCTTGTGGGTGCTGGACGTTCCCCGGCGCGTGCTGGGTCTGGCGTTCTACACCGAGCAGTTCCTCGCGGTGTGCCTGGGTCTCAGCCTGGCATTGGCATATATCGGCAGTCAGACGCGTCCGCCGAAGTGGTACGATTGGACTGCCGCTTTTGCTTCGCTCGGCATCTGCCTCTACATCACGCTGCGCTATCATCAACTGACCTACGAGATCGCGTTGCTGCCGACCGAAGGCATCATCGGCAGCGCTATCCTGATACTGGCCGTGCTGGAAGCGACGCGGCGCACCTCGGGCGGCGTGCTGGTCATCATCATCCTGGTATTGGTGGCTTATGTCTTCATCGGCCCGCACTTGCCGGCCGACTTCCAGACGCGCCCGGTGTCGCCCGAACGCCTGCTCGTCTACCTCGGCCTCGACCTCAACGGGATGATCGGCGCCATCCTCGCGGTTGCAGTGGTGATCGTGATTCCGTTCACGCTGATGGGCCAGGTGCTTGGGCGCACCGGCGGCGCGGCCTATTTTGCTGACCTGGCGATGGCCGGCATGGGGCATTTCCGCGGCGGCGCCGCCAAGATCGCCGTAGCGGGGTCGGCGCTGTTCGGCATGATCTCCGGCGCCGTGGTCAGCAATGTCGTGGCGGTCGGAATCGTGACCATCCCTCTGATGGCGCGCTCAGGATTCTCCGCGAAGAAGGCCGCGGCCATCGAATCGGTGGGCTCGACCGGTGGGCAGTTGATGCCGCCGGTCATGGGCGCCGCCGCCTTCATCATGGCGGAGTTCCTGCAGGTCTCCTACGGCACGGTCGTTATCGCCGCGATCATTCCGTCGGTTCTCTATTATGCGGCGCTGTTCATGCACGTCGATCTGGAAGCGGCAAAGGAGCGGATCGGGGCCGCGCAGGTCGACGACGTCCCGCCGTTCTCCGAGGTCGTAACGTCCGGCTGGCATTTCCCGATCCCCATCATCTTCCTCGTTCTCACCATCGCCTATCCCGAGATCTTTCAGATTCCGATCGAGCGCGCCGCCGTCTACTCGACGGGCATCCTGATCGTGCTGTGCCTGATGTTCGGCTATCGCGGCAGGCGCGTCACTGTCGGCGAGATGACGCGCGCAGTGCTGGATACCGGTCGCGCCGCGCTCGACATCGTGCTGATCGGCGCCGCCGCCGGCCTGGTGGTCGGCACGCTGAGTGTGTCCGGTATTTCCTTCGGTCTGACGCTGCAGCTCATCGCCATCAGCGGCGAGAACCTGTTCGTGCTGCTGGTGCTCACGGCCGTGATCAGCATCATCCTCGGCATGGGCATGCCGACGGTCAGCGTCTATGTGCTGACCGCGACGCTGCTGGCGCCGTCGCTGGTCAAGCTCGGCGTGACGCCGATGGCGGCGCACATGTACGTGATGTATTTCGGCATGCTGTCGATGATCACGCCGCCGGTCGCAATCGCGGCCTATGCGGCCGCCAACATCGCGCGAGTATCGGGATGGCAGACGGGTTGGACCGCGGTGGCGGTCGGCTGGAGCACCTTCTTCATCCCGTTCCTGTTCGTGCTGGAACCGGCACTGCTGATGGAGGGGCCATGGTACGGGATCGTCTGGCAGTTCGCACGCAATATGCTCGGCATCTTCGTCGGCACGTCGGCGATCGTCGGCTATGCCTTTTCGCCGCTCTCCAGCCCGCTCAGGATCTGCTTTGCGGTGGCGGCGCTGGCGGTGTTGATCCCACCCAATTCTTTCGCGGGAGCCGGGACGCTCGATTGGTTCGGCCTTGCCGCCTGCCTCGGCCTGCTCGGGTACAGCTTTACGCTGCGCCTGTCGAAGAGGGCGGTCGTCTCCCTCTCTCCCGAGCGGAGAGGGCCAGCGTGAGGGGTTCCGGCGCCGAGATTGGGAAGAACCTCGGAACCCGATCTCTCACACCACCAGCGCAGCGTGCTGGCTTTGGCCTTCGGTCAGGCCGCGGGCCTTCATCCAATCGTAGGTGCGGCCGAACAGCGTCGTATCGTAATAGTCGACGTGCTTGTACCGCACGAAGGCGCGGAGCAGTTCGTTCGGCTGCAAGGCGTTGCCCGAATGCGCGGCGACGTGGTGGGCGTATTTGTAAAAGTCAGCGTTGATCAGATCGACCGCCGCGTTCTCCGCGTCGTAGTAGGCCTTGCGCTGCTCGGACGTGAGGTCGGCCGAGATCACTTCACCGCCGCGGTAGAACGAGGCGGCGATGATGTGCGCGCCTTCCTTTAGGCCGAGACTGATAAACGGCTCCATCACCGTCACCGCCCGATGTGTCCCGTTCTTGAGCCCTTGCCAGCGCTTCTGCGGCAGGCCGCCGGCTTCGATCTTGACGTGCTCTGGCCCGATGGCGCTCTCGAGCATCTGCAGGGTCGTGTAGTGGGAGCCGGTCAGCCACTGCACCACGACTGGGACATCGGCCATGTCGCGCGGCACCTGCAGCGTCTCGTCGAAGGTGACGATCGCCTGGGCGGCGACGGCGGCGCGCAGAGCGGCGAGCTTGCCGCCGCGCGTCCCGCGCTCCAGCCGGTCGATGCTCGCCCATTCGCACACGTTGTAGCTGTCGGCGGTGCCGCTATCGAACAGGTTTTCCTTGAGCCGGGACATGATCGGGCTCTGGGCCAAGTCCCTCTCCCGGTCGGCATAGGTTGCCGAGAAGCGCACATCGAGCCCGGCGTCCGCGAACAGTCCTTCCTCGATGCCGACGATCACCGGCAGGTCGAAGACCGGGTTGTTGGGCGCGATCCTGACGATGGGTTTGTCCTGACCGATCGGCATGGCGTTCCTCACTTGGCTACGTCCGCGGCGGGCCGCGGGCTTCTTGGAAGACTCGGCATTTTAGCCGATATTCGCCGCATGGCTACCGGTGTCTGGACCGGCTGAAACCCGCACACGACTTCCCAGCCATGCGCATTTTCGGGTGCGCTTTGCCGGGCAACGGTGCAAAATGGTCGGCATCGATCACCGCGAGGTGCCGCATGCGCTATTCGAGGCTCGACGCCAAAGACTACGCCCGCGAGAGGATGACCGGCATTTGGGCCGCCGCGCTGATGCCGTTCCGGGCCGACCTGAGCGTCGACGAGCAAGGGTTCCGCGGGAACCTGCGCCACTGGGTCGACGACCTCGGTGTCGACGGAGTGTTCATCTCCGGCAAGCAGGGCGAGTTCTTCTCGATGTCGGTGGCGGAGCGCAAGCGCAGCTTCGAGCTTGCGCTGGAGGCCGTTGGTGGCCGCGCGGGCACCATCATGTCGTGCTCGGATCAGAATATGGACGTGGTCATCGACCTCGCCAGGCACGCGCAGGTGATCGGCGCCGACGCCATCGTCGTGCACGCGCCGGTGCTGCACTTCCTGCACGCCCAGGACGAAACGCTGTATGCCTATTACAAGGCGATCAGCGAGGCGGTGGACATCGGCATCGCGATGTGGAGCCACCCGGACTCCGGGTATCTGATGAGCCCGGAGCTGTGCGCCCGCATCGCCGAACTGCCGAACATCGTCGCCATCAAATACAGCGTGCCGCGCGAGATGTATGCCACGCTCACCCGCATCGCCGGCGACAAGCTGATCGTCAGCACCGCGTCGGAGGAGGAGTGGTTCGACAATATCGTCGAGCTCGGCTGGCGCCTTTATCTCTGCTCGTCGCCGCCTTATCTCCTACAGACAAAGGTCGACCGGCGGATGCGCGAGTACACTGACTTGGCGTTCCGCGGCGAGGTCGCCCGCGCCAAGGCGGTGCGCGACAGCCTCGATCCGGTGCGCCAGGCGATCAAGCGCACGCGGCCGGCGGAGAAGCCGCCGGCGCATTCGAAATACTGGCAGGAACTGCTCGGGCAGGTGGGAGGCCGGGTGCGTCCGCCGATGCTGGAGCTGACCAAGACCGAGAAGGACGCGACCCGCGCGGCATTTGCAGCCTGCGGCTTGAGGCTGCCGGGTGCGCTGCGCTCCTCAGCGGCCTGAGAAATTCGTAGGGCGCAATAGCGTAGCGTATTGCGCCGTGGAGAGCGTCAATGATCTCACTTTATGATGATTTCAAACGGCGATAGATCGTCCGAAGGACGCGAGCAATTATGAAATCAAATGCTCGTATCGACACTAAGACATCAAAGCTCATTGACCACTGAGACACGATCGCAGTCTGTCGAGCAGCGAACGCAGGAAGCTTGCCGAATACCTGAAACTGCACCAATCGGAAATTCTGAGGAGGGTAAGGATCGTCTTTGGCGATTCATCGCTGCCGGCCGCAACTCAATAAGAATGCGTGAAAGGTAGAGGGCGCAAGAGCGCAACGTATTGTGCCGCCTATCATGAGACGCGCTCTCCAAAATCGCCCATGGCAGTCATGTCACCCGCCCAGTCCTCGGGGAAAACGCCGAGATTTACATCTCGATGAAAGGAAGAAAAATGGCCAATTAACCACGCGCGCGACCGGCGTTGCCAGATTCCCCGCTCGCCACGCGCTTGGCGAACCGGGCTGATCTGCTCACGCCGAGGCAGCTGCCGGGAAAACCATGATTTGATCCATCTCCACCGGATCGAAAAGTTTTGGTCGTCGGGCGGCAAGGTCCACACCGCATGGAGATGATCTGGGAGGACCACGAAGGGATCGATCTGAAATGAATATTTTTGCTATGTACGGCGGGTGGCCTCGCGCAGCGCGTCGATGTTGTCCGTCAGGAGCCTCGACTGGCGGTCAAGGACGGTTACCGTGAAGAACCAGCATCCGCCGGGAACAAACGCGCGGCGATAGTTCGGCATGGGTGGACGCTAGGGCATAGCTCAAGACGGCGCAATACGCTTCGCTATTGCGCCCTACGCGTGATAAACTTCGGCAGTCGCCGGACGGAGAGACGCGATGACCACGGGACGCTTGCAGGCCTTCAATTTCGGCAACTGGATCAAGGAGCATCAGCACCTGCTCAAGCCGCCGGTCGGCAATCAGCGGGTGTTCGAGAACGCCGACATGACCGTGCAGGTGGTCGGCGGACCCAACCAGCGCACGGACTACCACGACGACCCGGTGGAAGAGTTCTTCTACCAGCTCAAGGGCGACATGGTGCTCAAGGTCGTCGACAACGGCAATTTCTACGATGTGCCGATCAAGGAAGGCGATGTGTTCATGCTGCCGCCGCACGTGCGGCACTCGCCGCAGCGCCCGCAGGAGGGATCGGTCGGTCTTGTCGTGGAGCCGTCGCGGCAGCCGGACGAGCTCGACGCCTTCGAATGGTACTGCTTCAACTGCAACGCGCGGGTGCACCGGGTCGAGGTCAAGGTCGCCAGCCTGGTGAAGGACTTGCCGCCGCTCTACGAGGCCTTTTACCAGGACGAGAAGGCACGCACGTGCCCGAAATGCGGCACCATTCATCCCGGCAAGGCGCCGCCCGACGGCTGGGTCAAACTCTGATCAGATAAACGGACCTGGAGGTTCGCACATGCTCACCAAAGCCAAGCCGTCGGATATCCGGTCAACCATCCCGTTCGACTCGGACCTGCTAGACCGGCTGATGGACGAGGCCGGGATCGACGTTCTGATCGTGAACTCGAAGCACAACATTCAGTACCTGCTCGGCGGCCACCGCTCGTTCTTCTTCGACTACATGGACGCGATGGCGCTGAGCCGCTACCTGCCGGTGCTGGTCTACCCCAAGGACGAGCCCGAAAAGGCCGGCTACTTCGGCCACCGGCTGGAAACGCATCAGACGGAGATCAAGCCGTTCTGGACGCCGGTGTGCATCACCAACAATTCGACCACCACGGACACGATGGCGAAGGCCGTCGATCACCTACGCAAGATCGGCGTGAAGGCGCGCCGCATCGCGGTCGAGTACGGGTTCCTGCCGGTGGACGCCGCAGTGGCGTTGCGCGCCGCGAACCCCGACGCCGAGATGGTGGACGCCGTCTTCATGATGGAACGGCTGCGCGCCCGCAAGACGCCGGAGGAACTGGAGAAACTGCGTATCGCGTCCGATTTGGTGCTCGAATCCATGCAGGCGGTGATTGCCAACCATGGACCGGGCACGACCAAGCAGGAGCTCAACGACGCGCTCAAACGTGAGGAGGTCAACCGCGGGCTCACGTTTGAGTATTGCCTGATCGCGGCGGGCGCAAGCCACAACCGCGCCCCGTCGCCGCAGCGCTGGGAGAAGGGCGACGTGCTCTCGATCGACTCCGGCGGCAACTATCACGGCTATATCGGCGATATCGCGCGCATGGCGCTCCTCGGCGAACCGGACGCGGAGCTGGAAGACCTGCTGGGCGAGATCGAGGACATCCAGCGCGCCGCCTTCAAGCCGATCAAGGCCGGCGTCATGGGCGGCGAAATCTATGCGGCGGGCGAGGGGCGCATGCGCCGGTCGAAACTGCACAACCACATGGAATTCCTGGCACACGGCATGGGTCTGGTCAGCCACGAGATTCCGCATCTGACGCGGCGCGGCCCGTCGCCCTACGGTGACGAGGACGCGCACAAGCCGCTCGAAGCGGGTTATGTGATCTCGGTCGAGACCACGCTCAAGCACCCGAGCCGCGGCTTCATCAAGCTCGAGGACACCGTGATCGTGACCGACGCCGGTCACGATATCTATGGCGAGGGCGCGCGCGGCTGGAACCGCGGCGGGACGGCGGTCGGCTAGTGGCCCGGGCTAGCAGCACAGTATTGCGGAAAAGCCTTCGCACCCAGCGCAAAGCCTTGGATCAATAGAATAATCGGCGCTACAGTCGGGGCGCGTGAGGCTCGCCGCTGGGGATGGCGGCATTGCGGCAACGTCGGCAACAACGGCGGACTGGCGGAATTGGGAGGCGAGGGAGGCATTGACCGATACGACCCAAGGCGGGCCGCCGGAGGGCGGCGTTCCGGCTGACGCATCGACTGTGGGGCCTTCCGCGGCCGAGATCGAGTCGGCGGTCGCGTTCAGCCCGCTAATGGCGCGCGTCGATGTCGCGGTCGCAGCCCTTCTCGCGCTCGTTGCCGCTACGATCACCGTTGCGATGCCGATGCTGATCGCCTCCGGGGGCATCGATACCGAGCGTGATTTCTCGACGCTTTCGCCCGCACTGATCCCGCGGCTGGCGTTCGGACTGCTCACCGTGCTCGCGATCGTCGCCCTAATGGCGGCCGTCAGGACGGTGCGGAGCGGCGTGGGTCGCCCGCGTGCTGCCGAGGTCGGCCGGATGCAGCGCGCCGCCATCGCGGCCCTCATCGCCATTGCCTACGCCGCCAGCGTGACTTGGCTCGGCTACATCCTGTCGACCATGCTGATGACGGTGGCGATGGCCTACTATCTTGGCTTGCGCAATCCTCTGACCTTCATTCCCGGCGTGATCGTTGTCCCGGTCGCCATCCGCTTCGTCTTCGAGCGGCTGCTGCTGATCTCGCTTCCGCGTAGCTCGATCGAGGGCATCGGCCTCGTAGAGGACGCGGTTCTCCGGTTTCTCACCCGCATCTTCATTCCTTAGGCGGCACCCGACATGCTCGCGACATTGGGCCAGAGCATCGAGCTGCTGCTGCGGTGGGATATCTATCTCTACATCTCCGCCGGCCTGATCGTGGGGATGTTCGTCGGCGCCATGCCCGGGCTGACGACGATTCTCGCCATGGCGGTGCTGCTGCCGATTTCCTTCAAGCTGGAACCGATGCTCGGGATTCCGTTCCTGATCGGCGTCTACAAGGGCGGCATTTACGGCGGCAGCATCCCGGCAATCCTGGTTGGTATTCCCGGCACCGGCGCCTCGATCGCGACGACGTTCGATGGACCTCCGCTGACGCGGCAAGGCAAGGGGCGCAAGGCGCTGGAAATGGCGCTCTTTGCCTCGGTGATCGGCGATGTGCTCTCCGACATCCTGACCCTGCTGCTGATCGGATTGATCGCCCGCATCATTCTGTTGATCGGTCCGCCCGAAGTGTTCGCGATCATCATCTTCTCGCTGATCCTGATCGCCAGCGTGTCTGGCGAATCCGGGCTCAAGGGCGCGATCGCCGCCTGCATCGGCGTCGGCCTGGGATTTGTCGGCACCGAATCGGTCGACGGCGAGGCGCGCATGACCTTCGGCATCGCCGCCCTGGTCGGCGGCATTCCGCTGATCCCTCTCGTCATCGGCATCTTCGCCATGCCGGAGGTATTGGAGGCGGTCGAGTCGCGGGCCAAGAGCTTCATCAACGAGGCCGTCGACCCCTCAAAGAGCGGCGAGCCGCTGCGCTGGCACGAGTTCAAGCGGTCGATCCGCACCATTCTGCGTTCGACCGTTATCGGCACCGGCATCGGCATGGTGCCCGGCGTTGGCCAAGTGGTCGCCGCGTTCATCGGCTACAGCGCCGCCAAGCGCGCCTCCAAACATCCGGAGACGTTCGGCAAGGGCGAGCTCGACGGCATCGCCGCTCCTGAGGCCGCCAACAACGCGGTCAACGGGCCGACGCTGGTGCCGCTGCTCACGCTGGGCATTCCCGGCGACAACATCACCGCCATCCTGCTTGGCGCATTCGTCGCTCACGGCTTGCGTCCCGGACCGCAGATCTTCAACGAGCAAGGGGCGCTCATCTACGCAATCCTGATTGCCGCCGTGCTCGCCAACATCCTTTTCGTGGTTCTGGCCTATTTGCTGCTCAAGCCGTTCGCCAAGGCAATCCAACTGCCGAAGGCCTACCTCGTTCCGGTGATCCTGGCGCTCGCCTTCGTCGGCACCCTGTCGACTGGCTCGGCGTCCGATCTCGGTATCATGATGGTGGCGGGCATTTGCGCCTACATTCTCAAGAAGCTGCGCTATGATCTGGCGCCGCTGATCATCGGCTTCATTCTCGCCGAGCCGATCGAGCTGCGCCTGAGCCAGAGCATCCTCTACGCGCGCGGCGACAACCTGACATTTTTCTTCATTGAGCGACCAATCGCCTCATTCTTTTTGCTTGCCGGCATCGCTTGGATGGTGGGCATGATCTACGTCCGCTATCGGCGCCGGCCGGGTGAGGCGATGGTACCCTGACGACGCAACCAGCCGAGGACCAACCAACAACGGAGGAAACGCGATGAGAACCCTACGATTGCTAAGCGCGGTGGCGTTGGCTGTGGCGCTGATGGCGCCGCCGGCTGCGCGCGCCGAGTTTCCGGAACGGCCGATCACCGTGGTGATTCCGCTCGGCGCCGGCGGCAGCCACGATCTGCACGCCCGCGGCATCACCCCGATCTTGTCCGAGATTCTCGGCCAGCCGGTGGTTGTCAGCCTAGTCCCCGGCGGCGCCGGCATGAAGGGCACCACGCAGGTCGCCAAAGCCAATCCGGACGGCTACACCATCATCTTTACCCACAATGCGTTCGATCAGTTGACGCCGCAGACCCGCAAGGTGGAATTCGATCCGAAGACGGCGTTCAAGTCGATCGCCCGCATCAATGCGAACGAGCCGATGCTCGCCGCACGCGCGGGCGTACCGTACAAGACGCTCGCTGAAATGATCGACTACGCAAAGAAGAACCCGGGCAAGGTGAACATCGGCCATACCGGGGTATGGGGCGTCGGCTTTGTTCCCACAATGCAGTTGATCAAGGCCGCCGGGATCAAGGTCAATATCATCCCGCACCAGGGCGGCGGTCCGGCCATGCGGGCTGTTCTAGCGGGCGAGGACGACATGACGTTCGGCTTCGCGACCCAATACCGGCCGCACTACAAGGCTGGCAAGCTTGTCCCGCTGGGCATTGCCGGCGACAAGCCGCTGAAGGACGATCCCGATTTCAAGGACGTCAAGACCATGACGCAGCTCGGCTTCCCCGGTGTAGATTTCACCATGGACCGCATCTTCATGGCGCCTGCAGGCGTTCCGGCCGATCGGCTGGAGAAGTTGCGCAAGGCCTTCGACGAGCTCAACAAGAAGCCGGCGTACCACGCGTTCCTCAAGAACATCGGCGAGAAGATCGACTATATGAGCGGTGCCGAGTACGACGCCTATCGCACCAAGCGGATGCAGCAGTTCGCCGACCTGATCAAGGAAGTCGGCAGCAAGTAGCCGGCGCGATCTGGCAGCGGATTGACGGGGCCCTGACCGTTCAGGGCTTTCGTTGGCATGCTTGTGACAACGAAGTGCCGGAGCGGCGCGAGGGATGGGGCAAGGCGCTGCGGTCCCTTTAGGATGCAGCCGGCGCTTGCGTCACCTCATGCTGGCATTGGCCCAGATGCGCCACGAGCGGCGTACTTCGGCTTCGTTGCTGTCGAAGGAGGCAGCCGTCGGGGGCGAACGTTGTCACCCTCCTTCCGCCCAGCGACTGCAAAGACTGCGTAGCGCGGATTGCTGGCCGCATTCGCCGTGTCGGTGAGCAGGGCAAGAAGGTCGTCGACCTCGTCGTTGGTGAACGCGCGCAGTTGAATCAATTTTCCCCCCGCGCTACCAACTGCAATACGCGTATTTGTGCCGCCCACGTCGGCGACCAGGTAAGCCGCCTTCTTTGGCAATTTCTGTCCCATTTGAACCTTGCACACCCAAGAGCCGCTTTATTGATCAAGATGGAACGTCGTAGCCGGCGAAAGGTTATTCCAGGGAAGTCGCCTCGCCAACCTCGTATGGATATGGGGAACGGTCGTACTCCACGGGTCTCGGACCAGCCCTCACAAGCGCGAGCGGATGTTGTCACCGAGCGTCCGAATGACGTCATCGACCAGTACGTCGACATGTTTGGATTTGCGGGGCAGGCGATTCTGCTGGACATTGATGGAACGTTGCTCGACCTCGCGCCGACGCCGGCCGGCGTGCTGGTTCCGTCGCGCCTGCAAGCGACACTGACGACGCTTTGGAAATGGACGGGGGGCGGCCTAGCGCTTATCAGTGGCCGGTCCCTCAAGGATATCGACAGCATTTTTGCGCCGTTGGAGTTGCCCGCGGTCGGCGGTCATGGGGCAGAGATCCGGCCGACCGTCGCGCGCGGAAAGGTCATGCGCCCGAAAGCACCGCTGTTGGACGAGCGGATTCGGCGCCAGGTGCTCCAACTCGCCACGCGCCATGTCTTCATTGAGGACAAGGGCTATTCAATCGCTGTGCACTATCGGCTGGCTCCCGAATTGAGCGGTGCTTTGCATGAGGCCATTGCGTCGATCGTGGCTGGGCTCCCGAATGGTGCTTACGAGGTCTTGCCGGGCAAGTTTGTCATTGAGATCAAGCCGATCGGGTTCAACAAGGGTACCGCGGTCCTTGAACTCATGGAGGTACCGCCTTTCAAAGGCCGAAAACCCATATTCATAGGAGACGACATCACGGATGAAGCCGTTTTTGCGATCCTACCGGACATCGATGGTGTAGGGTTCTCCGTTGGCAGATTAATTCCGGGCGCCACCGGAGCTTTCGGCCAGCCAGCCGATGTGCGCGCCTGGCTCGCGCGTATTGCGTCGAGGGTGGCGGAGCAATGAGCGGTACGAATCTGGACCTTGCAGTCATCGGCAATTGCCGCGTTGCGGCTCTCGTCGACCCACTGAGCCGCATGGTTTGGTGGTGCTTTCCACGGTTCGACGGCGACCCGGTCTTTTGCCGACTGTTGTCCGGCGAGGAAGAGAAAGGTCTTACCGACGTCGTCCTGAACAATCTCGTGCACCACGAGTCCGACTACGTTCGCAATTCGGCGGTGGTACAAACGACGCTGGTCGACGCAAACGGTTCGAGCGTGCGGATCACCGATTTTGCGCCGCGCTTTCGTAGCTTTGGCCGGATGACTAAGCCTCCGCAGCTCGTCCGAATTGTCGAACCCGTGTCGGGAATGCCACGGATCACGATCCGCGTCCGGCCGTGCAACGATTATGGCCGGCCGATAACGCGCCGTTCGATGGGTAGCAATCACATTACCTATTGGGGCGAGAAGAGCGTCATTCGTCTCACGACCGATGCGCCGCTGTCCTATATCGAAAGCGAGGCGGCGTTCGTGCTGACACGGCCGATGTATCTCGTGTTCGGCACCGACGAGCCGTTTCCCAGCGAACTCGCCACGACGTGTCGCGATTTCCTTGCGCGAACGCTCGAATACTGGTCCGACTGGGTTCGCGGCCTGTCGATTTCCTACGACTGGCAGCAGGCGATCATTCGAGCGGCGATCACTTTGAAGCTTAGCAACTTCGAAGAGACCGGCGGAATTGTTGCCGCACACACGACCTCGATCCCGGAGGCGCAGGGTTCGGGACGCAACTGGGATTACCGCTATTGCTGGCTGCGCGACGCGTATTTCGTTGTGAAGGCGCTGAGCCGAATTGGCGCGACGCGCACGATGGAGGACTTCATTTCATTCATCCTCGGCGTCGCATCCGGCGACGAGGGTCATCAACTAAAACCGGTTTATGGAATTGTTCCATCCGACCCGCTGGCCGAGCGCATTGCACCATTGCTCGATGGCTACCTCGGCAATGGCCCGGTTCGGATCGGAAATGCGGCCGCCGAACAGGCACAGCACGACGTCTATGGAAGCATCATTCTTGCAGCACTGCCTGTGTTCGTCGACCAGCGGCTTGCTCGGCCGGGCGATAAGGTGCTGTTTCGGTTTTTGGAACCGCTCGGCGAAAGTGGCGCGAAATTTGCAATCGAGCCCGACGCAGGAATTTGGGAGTACCGCGGACGCAGCCGGGTTCATACGTATTCCACCGCGATGTGCTGGGCGGGTTGCAGCCGTCTCGCCACGATCGCGCGTCATCTCGGCCTTCAAGACCGGGCGCAATACTGGGACAGCAAGGCTCAGGCAATTCAGGGGCCGTTGCTCGAGCGCGCCTGGAACCCCAAGCGGAAGGCATTTACCGCAGCGTTTGATTCGGACGATTTAGATGCAAGCTGCCTCCTGCTGGCGGAATTGGGGCTGGTCGAGCCGACCGACCCGCGTTTTGTCCAAACTGTGTCGGCGATTGAGAAGGAACTCTTTAAGCATAATAACATTATGAGATATGCGACCGCCGATGATTTCGGCTTGCCGGAGACCGCGTTCCTCGTTTGCCGCTTCTGGCTGATCGATGCATGGTGGTCGATGGGGCGGCGGGAGGAGGCGCGAGAGTTGTTTGTCGACGCCCTGGAGCGGCGCAATCACTATGGACTGCTTTCCGAGGATATTGACCCGCAAACCGGCCAACTTTGGGGCAATTTCCCGCAAACCTATTCGGTAGCGGGATTGATTTTGTCGGCCATGCGCCTCTCGCGGAACTGGGAGGACAGGTATTGGCGAAGCTAGTTGTCGTTTCCAATCGCGTATCGCTTCCATCTCGTTCCGGCAGCCGCGCCGGCGGCCTTGAGGTCGCGCTACGGGCGGTGTTTAGGGACCATCCGGGGATTTGGTTCGGCTGGAGTGGCCGCGTCGTCCCACACCAATCCATCGAGACACGCACGATTGCCGCGAACAATCAGCAGTTCGTCGTCACGGATCTGACGGAGGAGGATCACAGCGAATACTATAACGGGTTCGCCAACCGCGTACTGTGGCCGATCCTTCACTACCGGCTTGATCTTGCCGAATACACGCTGCGCGATCTCACCGGCTACTTGCGGGTCAATGAGCATTTTGCTGACGAATTGCATAAAGTTCTTGCCCCGGACGATTTGGTCTGGGTCCACGACTACCATCTGATCCCGCTGGCCAAGGCATTGCGCGACCGCGGTCATCAAAACAAGATCGGGTTCTTTTTACATACGCCACTGCCGCCGATGGAAATTCTCACGGCGATTCCCAACCATGAACGCTTGTTCCCGACGTTGTGCCATTACGACCTCGTGGGATTTCAGACCGAAACCGACGGCACCAACTTCGCGCGCTACTTGATCTGCGAATGCAAGCTGCCGAGTAGAGACTTGCAAACGTTTCTTGCGAATGGCCGCTCGGTTCAGCTCGGTGTCTTTCCGGTGGGGGTGGCCGTCGACGAAATCATCCAGTGGGCCGAGCGCGGTGCGGAGTCCAGTCTCGTGCGGCGCGTCGTCAACAGCCTTTCAGGCCGCGCGATGCTTATCGGTGTCGACCGGCTGGATTACAGCAAAGGTATCGTGGCGCGCTTGGAATCCTTCGAGCGGTTCTTGCTCGAGAAGCCCGATTGGCAAGGCCGAATAACGTTTCTGCAAATTGCACCGCGCAGTCGATTCAAGATTCGCGAGTACGCCGAGATCGAAGCGATGGTCAGCGCGACAGCAGGCCGCATCAACGGCAGATTCGGCCAGCCTGATTGGACCCCGATACGCTATGTCAATCAGTCCCACTCTCGAAGGACGCTCGCCGGGTTATACCGCTGCGCACGTGCGGGATTGGTGACTCCGTTGCGTGACGGCATGAATCTCGTCGCGAAGGAATATGTTGCCGCACAGAATCCGGATGACCCCGGGGTACTGATACTGTCGCGTTTTGCCGGTGCGGCCAGGGAATGCACCGGCGCACTCCTGGTCAACCCTTACGACACTGACACGGCGGCCGAAGCGATTGCTCACGCGTTGACCATGTCGCAGGCGGAGCGTCGAGACCGGTATCAAGCGACGATCAGAAATCTTCGGCTGAACGATATCGCCGACTGGGGAAAGAAATTTCTCACTCAACTCTGCGATACGAACGCCGAACTTTCACTGTTCTCCCGTCTTCCAGTGACGGCGGCGCCCCCTGGGCGCCCTGCTGAGGACGCCCGTTCAGCAGCGTTCCCGGACGACGGCCGATCAGCGGGAACGAGGGCCCGCCGCTATTCAGCGAGCTAGTCGCACGATCGTCCGAATCTCGATCAAAGAGCGTATGATTGGCGGTGCATCGAGCGCCCCTACTTTCAATGGGGCTGTGGTCCACTATAGGTGGAATTCTGGAGCCCGTTGAGCGATGCTGGCCGCACGGCGGTGCGCGTCTCGCGGATGTGCACAACGACTGTCCCGGCGGCATACACTTGCAGGCGCTAACCGTAGGATCCGACTCAAAAATCGAGTCCTTCGAACCACTTGAGTCGCTATTGTCTGTCGTCTCGTTGGAGTCCGCGCCGTGGCCCCGCGTCGGTACTGGGACGCCGTCACTGGCGATTTGGTCGAGAGCGAGGACAAGGGTCGCGGCTACGAGATCGGAAAGAACCAGTTCCTTGTTGTCGAGGACGATGAACTTGAGGCAGTTTCGATCGAGAGCACACACACAATCGACATCGACCGCTTCGTGCCCCGCGCTGCTGCCAACCCTTTTCCTATCAACTATATGTTCCTGCTTATATTACGCCGCTCGACCTTCGCCACCCGCCTCCTTCCGGGATTGACCAGAGGTTGGAACAGTGCCTCGCTGGCATTACTTGATCACCATCACCGAGTTGCGGGCGTTTTCGACGATCTGGAAGGCGGTATCGGTCTCGAACAGCCGTCTCAGACCGGCCTTCGGCGAATGTGCGACCACGATCACCGAGTAGACGGCACCGGCCTCGATGATCTCGGTCACCAGATCGCCGACGCGGATGAAGGCCTCCATGACGGGCACGCCGAGCTCCTCTATCGCGTTGCGCGTACGCTCCAGCGCATCCTGTGCCTTGTCGCTTGAGGCCTCATCAGGTGCAACGCTGAGAAGGGAGATCGGACAGGCGCACCGGCTCGCTAGGATCGCATCCTTGCGGGCCATGCTGATCGAAGCCTCGGACCCGTTGGTGCAGATCAAGTGGCCGTGGTTTTGTTCCAGTTCTCGCGCGACGATTACCGAGGCCGGAGCGCGGGCTACGATCTTCTCGGCGACCGCGGGGTCCCAGAAGGTCTTACGTTGGCCGGGCTGCCAGCGTTCCGAAGCGCCGAGGATGACGAGCGTGTAGTCGCCATCTTCGCATTCTTCCAGGATGCCGTTGACGATGTCCGAGGCCACCTTGAGCCGCAGCGTGATCATGGTCTCCGTATCACTGATATATTCGATGGCATTGTCGCCGAGTGGATCTCCCTGTGTCTCGCTGTGGTAGAGGCGGGAGATCCAGGCCTCATCCATGAGGCCGACTTCCAGCAGGATGTCGCGTCCGGCCTTGAGGGCCCTGATGCCCGGAAGGTCAAGGTCCCAGTCGAGCAGGTTCTCGCGGATGAGGCGCGGGTCGAGGCCGCCGGTGCCGAGCGCGCTGTCGAAGGCGCGCACGTAGAGAAGCGTGACATCGGCGTCGACGCCGCTGCCCAGGCGGGCGGCATAGCGCAGGCCACGGTAGCTCTCTTCCGAGCCGTCGATGCAGGTCAGTATCCTGAACCGTTTGCCTGGGTCTTCCATCAGGCCGTCACTCTCTCACTGCAGCAGAGGCCAGTAGAACACTGCGGCACCGATGCAGACAAGCGAGGACAGAACGACCATCTTCCAGCCCGCGGCGAGGAAGTCGGTCGTGCGCAGATAGCCGGATCCATAGACGATCGTACAGGCCGGTGCGCTGACGACTGTGAGATAGGCGAAGGAGGAGGCGAGCGCGGTGAGGAAGCCGATGATCAGCGGGCTTTCGTTGACCACGCCCGCAAGCTTGAGCATGATTGGGCCCAGTACGGCGATTGCGGCGGCGGTCGACATGGTGTTAGTCACAAGTGTGGTCAGCGCAATCAGCACAGCATAGAGGCTGGCGCCATGATTGACGTCGAGCGATGTGAGCATCCCGAGAAACGTCCTTGCCACCCATAGGGCGGCGCCGGTCTCAACCATCTGGACGCCCAGCGAGATCATCGCCGCGTACAGCAGAACGACACCCCAATTGACACCCGAGCTTATCTCTTCCCAGCGCACGAGGCCGGCCACGAGAAACGCGGCGGCACCCAGAAGGGCAACCGTGCCGAGGCCTATTTTGTCGGAGGCAAGGATCCAGGCGAGCAAGATCGCCGCGAAGATCGCAATCGTGAGATAGTCAGAGGGCCGGAGAGGGCCTTCCTCCTCAACCTGGTTGCGTAGCTTGGCCACGGCGCGCGTGATATGCTTCTGCCCGGGCCGGAAAGTCATGAAGAGAAGTAGGGTAACGAAAGGGACCTGGACGAGAAACAGCGGGTATCCGTAGAGCATCCACTTTACATAGTCGATCAGGTACCGGGCTGTCTCGGGATTGTTCGGATCGTAGAAGAACGACTTCCAGTAGCCGATCATGATCGCGTTGCGCGCCCCGCCAGACGGCGTGGCGATGCTGCCGATGGCGGCGCCGTAGCAAATCGAGAAGAGGATCACGGCGGCAAGGGCGCGGACCTGCTTGGGGTCGTCGGAGGTCAGGCGGATCAAGGTCAAGGCGACCGGCAGCATCATCGCCGCTACAGTGTGCTCGCCGATGAAGGACGCCAGAACGCCTGATAGAAGCGAGATTCCAAGGCAGACGTTGAAAGTCTTTGTTCCGGTCAGACGCACGATGAGGAACGCGATGCGCTTGTCGAGCTTCTGCTTGACGAGGGCGACCGCGATCATCAGCGAACCCATGATGAACAGCACGCTGTCGTTCATCAGCGATTGCGCAACTGCCGAGGAGTCCAGATTCAGGAGGATGACCTGCCCCGCCACAATGAGCAAAGCGACGGCGGGCAGCGGGATCGGCTCGGTGACGAACAGGATGACGGCGACCACCACCATGGTGAGCACCGCCCAGCCGTGGAAGCCCAGCGCACCGGGCGGCGGCAGGAGGAGCATGCCGGCGCCGGTGAGCATGGCAATGAGAAACCAGCGTCGGCGCCAGACCGGCTGCAAGGGGCGGGTGGTCTTGATGACCTTGCTAGCGACGCGGCGTACGTTCGAGGCGGTAGAGGAGATCGAGAGGGGTATCCGCGAGTGTTCTGGAAAGATAAACATTTTCGAATACACCACACGCCCAGGCCGCTGCCGCCTGGATTCAATGCCAACACCACCTGTCCGCTTGAAAGACTTCCCGGAGAGAACTTTGTCGGCCGGGCCGCGGATGTGCCTCCCCTTTTCCGCGAACCGGACCAAGCTGCTCTTGGCACTTCGTTGCTTTAACGGAAGGATGATAGACTAAGTAAGCGCAGTTTCACAAAGATAACCGGTCTATTATCGTATTCGGTAAACCTTGGGAGGGAAGAGTCATGACCGCCATCACGTGGTGGTCGGTCGGTGCCGTCGACCCGCGCCGGCTCGGCGAGGCGCGGCGTCAAGCGCACAACGCGGCTCAGTGGCTAGTGCGATTGACGCATAGTTACATGCCGCCCCAGCCGGATGCCCGGCACGCGCTGCTCCGGTGGGACCCACAACGACAAGCTCTCGTGACGCAGGAGTTTCTGACGCAACTGACCGTGGAGCTGCGAATCCCCGAGCTCGCCCTGCAGTTCAAGGAAAACGGTCGCGCCGCGCCGCACGTCATCAAGATCGATGATCGCACGCCAGCCGAGGTGGAAGCCTGGGTGTTAGTGGAGCTCCTACACCGCGGCGTCGATCGCGATCGATTCTCCAAGTCGCTACCATATGAGATGGCCGATCTCATGACGGGGGACGCGGTCCGTTACGTCGCCGAGCCGTTGGCAGCCGAGCTTGACGAGCTCGCCGCCTGGTTTGCAAACGCTGCGTCGGTCTTGACCGCCGTCGAGCAGGAAGCGCCGGGTGCGGTTGCGCGCCGCATCCAGCCGTTGTGGTGCCGGCCGGAGGTCTTTCACCTCACCGTCCTGTTGCCCATGCGTCCGCACGATGCGTCGAGCGGATCAATGCTGCGTGCCGGCTTCTCGGCCGGAGACGGTCGCAGTGAGCAGCCCTACTTCTACCTCGCGTCCCACGACGCAAAGGCCGGCGCAACGCCGCGGCCCGACGCCGTCCTGACAGCGGCGAGCCTTTTGGGAGAGAGACAACCCGGGGAGGCCGCGCTGGATCGTCTGCGCGCAGCAATTGGCGCCATGCGCAGGACCGCCGCGAAATAGCCTTCACTGCGGGCGGCGAACGCGCAAGCGCTGCCTGGTGCGGTGGATTTGAAGTTCCCACCATTGTAGCCGCAAGCTCGCCTAGGAAATCCAAGGCCGCACTAGAATCGAAAATTTGCTAGTGCCCCTTTGCTTCCAAAGTTCGCATCAGAGGGTGCCGCGAGGGTTTGCGAACTTCGGAATCGGGTCACTAAATTAGTGCCAATTCTGCCGTTACTGCGCTCGCGTGGAGCGACGGTTCGCCTGGCCTGCGCCGTTCGCTGCGACTGGGCCGTCTCGGGCGATGCTCTTGACCGGGCCCGCCGTCGGGTCGCCGAGGCGTCGCCTCAGCTCTCCAGTCTTGTTCAAGCTCTTGACGATGGCTACCAGCGCGTTGGCCATCGGCATGATGGTCTCGCTCCCTGCCCAGTACAGCCCGACCTCCTGGCTCACCACCGGATCAACCAAGTCCAACGCCTTGGTCCCCGGCCGCAAGCCGGGCATCCGCGCGAAGTGCGAGGGAATGATCGTGCAGAGCTCGGTGAACTGCACTTGAAACATCAGGTGAAGGATCGACTCGGATTCGACCTTCGGCGCCGGCTGGCAACCGACTTGCGCAAACACCTGATTGACGAACCGGCGCTCATGCATCGAGGGCCTCAGCATAGCCAAAGGCAATTCAGCCGCCTCCTTCCAGCTGATCGTCGTACGCTTGCGGAAGGTGTCCGTATCGGGCACGAGCAGACTCAGCCTTTCGGTACAGATCGGCAGCGCACTGCGGCGTCCGAGGTCCGCCGTATCCATATAGGTGACGGCGACATCGAGCGAGAAATTGTTCAGGCCGACCTTCATGGCGTCGTTGCCGATGAATTGCACGTCGACCAGCACACCCGGATGTCGTTGACGGACCAACTGCATGAGCACGGGCAGCACCGGCGACATCGAGGGCATCGAACCGACGCGAAGGTTGCCTCGCAGATTATTCTGCATGGCGTCGATTTCATCGCGCAAGGCCGAGCAATCGGAAATCACTTGGCGCGCCCATCGCGCCACATGCTCGCCTTCCGGCGTCAATCCGTGAAAGCGCTGGCCCCGTCCGCGAAGAAAAATCGGGACGCCAAGCTCCAGCTCGAGTTGCTTGATTCCGCTGGAAAGGCTCGGCTGGCTCACATGGCAGGATCGTGCCGCGCGCCCGAAATGTCCCTCCTGGGCAACCGCCACCAAATACTGGAACTGCCGCAGGAACATCGTTTCCAACCCCGTGATCCGGCCCCGTTCTCACGCCGACTGGCAGGGACCCAATTTGGATGTATGATAATTCCAACATTTGAAAATGCAAAAGCGATAGACGGCATCAATGTCGCAACCCTCGGGTAGTGGGGACCGAATGATGCAGCCGGGGCGCTCTGATTTTCCTCAATTGGGGCCGCGCAGGGCCGGCGGCACTCCGGTCGCCCAGCCATGACGGCCTTGGCCGCGCTCTTCTTCGGCATGCTCGGTCTGCTCGCTGGCCTCATGATCGGCGCCGTCGGAATTGGCGGTGTGATCCTTGTTCCGGCCCTGGTCTACTTCGGCGGTATTCCGATTCACCTGGCGATTGCCGCCGCGATGATGAGCTATGTGCTCACGGGGCTCATCGGCACGCTGGTCTATACCAGCAAGAAATCGATCCGATGGAGCATGGCGGGATGGCTGTGCGCGGGCGCCATGCCCGCCGCGCTTGCGGGCGCGCTTGCGGCAGGCCGCGCTTCACCGCTCGTTCTGGAAGTCCTGATCGGGCTGCTGACAGTCGCCTCGGGCGTCCACGCGCTGCCTGCGAGCCCAGCGGGCGACGGTACGCGCTCAAACGCAGTATCGAGCCCCGCGCTGGGATTCATCGGGGCCGTGACGGGCTTCGGTTCGGCGCTGTCGGGAACGGGCGGACCGCTCATCCTGGTTCCCATTCTCATGTGGCTGGAACTTCCCGTGCTGACCGCGATCGCCCTCTCCCAGGCGATCCAGCTTCCGATCGCTCTGCTCGCGACCGCCGCCAATTTCTCGTCCGGCAACCTCGATCCGACACTGGGCGTACTGTTGGCCGCCGGGTTGGCGATCGGGACTTTCGTGGGCGCGAGGGTTGCCCACGCTGTGCCGCGTCCCGCGTTGCGTCGTGCGGTCGCGATCGTCCTGGTCGTCGTCGGCGCCTCGATTGCCATCAAGGTGATAGCGCGCCTGTTCGCCTGAGCGCTGAGAGAGCTTGCAAGATGGCGTTCGATCTGAGCACGCTCCGCCGGGATTATGGCGAACCCGAGCTTGAGGCGTATGCCTGCCGGACGAATTGTGCCCTGTTCGACTATTCGTTTATCGGTCGCGCACGGCTCGATGGACCCGGCGCCCTCGACGCCGTCCGGCAACTGACGAGAAGGCCGCTGACGGGCCTGCTGCCCGGACAAATCCGCTACGCGCTGCGAGCCGATTCGAACGGCCACCTGCTCTCGGATCTGACCGTTTGGCGACACGGCAAGACCCGTTACGAAGTGATGAGCGGCCGGTCCGATGACATTTCGGATCTCGTTGTCGCCGCTTGGCCCGGTTGCGAGGCGGAAGACTTGAGCGCCCGGACGTCGATCATCGCGGTGCAGGGACCGGGCTCGCTCCATGCCCTTGCGGGCCTAACCGATGCGGGCGCGACTGCGAAGCTCGACTATTTCACCTTCATGCCGATCAGAATTTGCAATGTGCACTGCCTGGTCGGCAGGCTCGGCTACACGGCGAGCCTGGCTTCGAAATTATGCTGCCACGCCCTGCGGCACCGGAACTCTGGGACCTGCTGGCGCGGCGGGCGCGACCCGCCGGCTTTGCCGCGGCCGACATGCTGCGGATCGAGGCGGGCTTCGTGCTGTTTGCGAATGAGTTCGCCTTCCGGTGACGGCGCGGGAGGCTTGCCTCGAGCGCTTCGCCGGTTTGTGTGGTGCGCCAAAAGAGCCGGAGATCACCCTCGTCTGCTTTCGGGCGAACACTCGCGAGAAGCCCGTTCTGTCGCGGCCCGGAGCACCTGTCCTTCGCCCAACCGGTCGGGAATGATCACCGTCACCTCAGCTTGTCACAGCCTGCAGGCTGGCGGCACGCTCGGGCTGGGCTACGCATTACGATCCGACCTGATTGCGGGCGTGCCGTTGCACGATCCAACCGGTGCGTTTGCCGATATTCGACTTGCCTCGTTGCCCTTCTTCGATCCGCAAAAGCGTCGTCCTCGAACGCCGTGGACGGCACCGGAGCATGGCCAGTGATCCGGCTTCATAGGCATTGGCAAACGCCTGATAGAAACTGCGTATTTGACTTGATGCGACGCGAGGACGCCCACTCGATAGCCGAGGACCAAACGTCGGCATGCTCGGGTCGCCGAAGCTGTTCACGCGTCTGTTTACGATCCCGTTGGCTCCATTATTTCAATCAATGCAGGACCGTCATGGCTGAACCCGCACCACGCAAGGAAGCTGCCCCGCGCCGGAAGGTGACGATCAACACGCTGATGGCCAAGATGCGCAGAGGCGAGCAGATCACGCAGCTTGCCGCCTACGACTACCGCACGGCGGTCGTTTCCGATCGCCTCGGCATGGACATCCTGTGCGTCTCCGACACCGGCGGCATGATCTTGTTCGGGCATCAGAGCACGGTCGCCGTCAGCTTCGACGAGGTGATGATGATGGCTAAGGCCATCGACCGCGGTTCGAAATACGGTCTGCGCATGGTCGACATGCCGTACTGGAGCTTCCACGTGTCCAAGGAGCAGGCCGTCGCCAACGCCGGCCGATTCGTGCACGAGGCCAACGCTGAAGTGATGAAGTGCGAAGGCAACCGGCATCACGCCAAGAACATCGAAGCGATCGTGCAGGCGGGCATTCCAGTCCAGGGCCACATCGGCATCACGCCGATGCGCATGCCGCAGCTTGGCGGTTTCGTCGCCCAGGGCAAGACTGCACAGCGGGCGACGGAGCTGGTGGACGATGCGAAGGCCTTCGTGGATGCCGGCTGCTTCTCGATTCTCTGCGAAGTCACGACCTCGGAAGTCGCCGAGTATCTTGCACAAACACTGCCGGTACCGGTGATCAGTCTCGGCGCCGGCAACTGTGCGCACGGTGTGCACATCATTTCCTCGGATCTCTTCCACCTCTGGGAAGAGCACGTGCCGCGCCATTCGCGCATTTACACCGACCTGATTCCGATCATAGAGGATGTCATCAGCCGGTACATGGCCGACGTCCGCAGCCGCAACTATCCCGGCCCGAAAGAGACGGTCTTCATGGAACCCGAGGAGCTCACGAAGTTCGCCAAGGACATGAAGTGGGAGAAGAAGCTCGACGAGATAGGCGCGCTGAAGCAATCGGCCTGACGCGCCTATAGCGCGACAATCAGGATGAGAACGGCGCGGCAATCTGGATGAGACGAGGCAGCCGTGTGCGGTGATGATTGACGCTGGCCGCCGTCTTGGCAAGCGTTTTGATTGACG
>WHTM01000065.1 GCA_009377755.1 Hyphomicrobiales bacterium
TGGCCCGACACCCGAAGGCTTCACCCGTTAAGCACAAGCACAAGTCGGCTTTGCCGAAGCGTTTGATCTTACGCAGATTGCACGGCTACGTCCTCATCATCCGGACCGAACGATGCGAATCTATCGCGCCACACTCAACACGTTCCGCGGGCTGGCATTGGCGGCCCGGAGCGAAGCCGCCGTCCGGCAGGAAATCGCCGTCCTGGCGGTTGCCATTCCGCTCGGCTTTTTCCTCGCGCCGAACGTCGCCTGGTACGTCGCCATGATCGGCGTGCTCTGGGTCGTCGTGGCGGTCGAGCTGTTGAACACCGCCATCGAGAAAATGGCCGACCACGTGACGCCGGAGTGGCATTCGCAGATCGGCATGATCAAGGACTGCGGCTCGGCCGCCGTGTTCTGCACCCTCTGCCTGGCGGCGCTGGTCTGGATCGCCGGACTTCTGGTCCGCCTTGATTTCGTCTGAGGGCTTCAACCCCCGCCGCACCGCGTTAACGTATGCGGTGGAATCCTGGCCGCAAATACTGTTGGACTCTGCGCGGGTTACCCGCGGCCGTTAACGCAATTGCCTTGCGGTTAAGGATGCCGTCAATGCCTTGCGGCGATGCTCCGCCGGCTGCGGTATGACACCTTCATGACACTTGTGCAGAACGGCACCACTCGATGGATCATGCTGGCGGCGCGGCTGGTGGCGATCGCCGGCTTCGTCGCCTTGACGAATCCAGGCGTCGCGCAGCGGGTGGTGCTGCTGCAGACGCAAAACCGCTGGGCAACCCTTGCCGCCTTTCTGGCGATCTGGGGTTTGTCTCTCACCGCACTGCTGATCGTGGCCTTGCATCGGCGCCTGTGGGTTCGTGCGGTGTGGGCGGCGGCGATCGGTGCGGCGACTGCGGTCGGGTTTGCCTATCTGAAGGCGAGCGGTACCGAGTTCGGCATCTTCGATGCGATATCGCTGTGGGGCGCGCGCCATGAGGCTGCTCGCGCCGTGGACTTCTACAGTTCTGAAATGACGCTCCTGGCGATCGTCGCTGCCGGGGGATTCCTGGTACTGGCTGCGCCGCCCGCCATTCGCATTATCCCGGTGCAGCGCTGGCTTTCGCGTCTTGCCTGGACGCCAGTTCTTCCGATTGTGCTGATCGCGGCGATCGGCGTCGCCAAGGAGGGCGGTGGAACGCAGGGGCTGCCGACGCAGTTCGTTCCGTTGTCCGTTGGTCTGGTCACCGCCGCCAAGATCGCGGCGAGTCCAGTGCCGCAGCGGCAGGCGATCCAATGGACGCCCGAGTCGCCGAAGGTTCGGCATATCGTCATGCTGGTCGATGAGAGTGTGCGCGCCGACTACATCGACTGGACGCCGGGCAACCCATTCACGCCAGAACTGGCGCAGTTGCGGCCCCGGCTGGTGGATTTCGGCCCGGCGGTGTCGGCCGGCAATTGCAGCCACTATTCGAACGCGCTGCTGCGTTTCGCCGCCGCGCGAGAACACTTGGGCACCGGAGTGCTGACCAATCCGACGCTGTGGCAGTACGCCAAACGCGCGGGATACCGGACCGTGTTCATCGACGCGCAATCCGCCTTCAATCGCAACCCGGGCAAGCTGCAGAACTTCATGACCGCGGACGAGGCTCGGGATATCGACCGGCTGGTGACAATGCCGGCGAACGTGCCGGCGCCGGAACTCGACGATCGGCTGCTGGACATCATGATGGAAGAGCTGCGGTCGGAGCAACCGGTGTTCATCTACGCGAACAAGAACGGCGCGCACTTCCCCTACGACGCCAGCTATCCGGCGTCCGAGCGACTGTTGCGCCCGACCATGTCCGATGCGCTGCGGGCGGCAACTAGCGAAGGCGTCGCCCACCGCACGATTTCGACCTACGTCGAGGCGGCAACAGAGCGTGCACGCATCAATTCGTACCGAAACGCCGTACGCTGGTCGGTGGACCGCTTCTTCAAGCGCCTGTTCGACGAGGCGGCGCTCAACGACGCCGTCATGTTCTACACCTCAGATCATGGGCAGGCGTTCAATCCCGACCGCCTGTCGCATTGCACGATCGAGGACCCCGATCCGCGCGAAGGGTTGGTACCGCTGTTCGTGACGGCATCGAGTCCGGTTCTGCAGAAACGCTTCACGGCCGGCGCGCAGGCGAGTCATGGCCATGCCAGTCACTTTTCGCTCGCACCGACGCTGCTCGAACTCTTCGGTTATGCCAAACGGGATATCGCCGGCGCCTACGGGCCGTCGTTGTTCGAGCGCAATGCCGAGCCGCCTGGATTCACCAGCGGCGACATCTTCGGACTATTCTCGTCACAGGTTCGCTGGCACCCCGTCGATCCGACCCGCAGCTATCTGGAGCCGGATGCGGATCGCGCGCCGCAGCGCAACGTCTCGACGGTCAACGCGCCCGGCGCTGCGCTAGCGCGGTAACGCCGCGAATTCGCGGCCGGCGATTGCCGCGCGCCGGGCATTCTCGGTTGCCGCCGACAGTCCCCATACCAACCCGAGCAGCAGGTAATAGTGCCGCCAATGCTCGGTGCCGACGATGAATCCCTCGGACACCGTTCCGAAATAGGCGGCATAGACGGCGACCAGGTACGGCTGCCACGGTGTGCGCACCAGGAGCGCGCGGAACCCAACGAACAACGTGACCAGCACCAGCGTTGGATAAGTGACGCCGCCGATCCAACCATTGGCATAGAACGCGTTGAGGTAGTCGTTATGTGGGTCGAGCCCGAAATGGCGGGCGTACTGCAGCGGCCCCATTCCATTCGGGTAGTCGAATATCTGCCCCCAGGCGCGAAACTGCGTCGTGAAGCGGCCGCTGGAGCCGGTATCATAGGATTGTACCAGCGTCGCGCGCTCTTCGAACATGGTTGTCACCGCCGGCAGCGACAGCAGGATGCCGAGCAGCATCGCTACCGCGGCGCCGGCGGCGCCGGTGAGCACGGTGATGCGGGCGCGAAAGCGGGCGCTCGGTGTGGTGATGAACATCAGAGCGACCATGGTCGCCGCCGACAGTACAGAATGTCCCCAGGCGCCGCGGGAGAAGCTGAGAAACAGCGCCACCAGGATCACACCGAGCGCGAGCAGGGACGTCAGCCGTAGGCCGCGCAAGATAATCGATTGGATCAGGAACAGGATCGGCAGAACGAGATACGGACCGAACACATTCGGGTCCTTGAAGGTCGATCGTGCCCGACCGGCAGACAGCAGCACGTCCGGCGGGGCGATTTGGAAATAGCCAATGATGCCGAGCACGGAGGCGATGAAGGCAGCAAGGACGTATGCGGTTCGGATGACTGCGAGCCGTTCCTCACAATGAGTTGTGACGATGCAGGCAAAAATGATCGCGTTGACCGTCAGATAGATCGAAACCATTGAGTAGATTACCGCCTTCTGGTCGTCGATGACCGGCATCAGCGCCAGCAGCAGGCCGGCGTTCCAGATCAGCAGCAGGACGACGAGCGGAAGAATCTTGCGATCGAACGTGACGCCGGCGATGAAGCTGGCCAGAAGCAGGAGCGCCATCATCCCCTCGTAGGGTGAGGGTTCGATGAATGCGATCGGACTCGACAATACCGTCAGGAACAGGACGACGTTCAGAGTGCGTCGCCTTAGCCTGGTGGAATCCGTGATTTCCACCGGATGTTGCCAGGCCGTCGACGCGTCATGATGCGCCATCAGTAGGCGTTCTCAGTCTTCAGCAGCGCGAACGGGGTCGCGGCGAGAATGTAAAGGTCGAGCAGCACCGACCAGTTCTCGATGTAATAGAGGTCGTGCTCGACGCGGCGCTGAATTTTCTTCTGATTGTCGGTCTCGCCGCGCCAACCGTTGACCTGGGCCCAGCCCGTAATCCCCGGCTTGACCCGGTGGCGCGCGAAGTAACCGTCGACGGCCTCGTCGTAAAGCCGATCCTCGGCCTTGGCGTGCACCGCATGCGGACGCGGACCGACCAGCGACAGGTTTCCCTTGAACACGACGTTGAACAGCTGCGGCAACTCATCGATGCTGGTCTTGCGGATGAAGCGTCCAACACGCGTGACGCGCGGATCGCCCCTGGTGACGAGCTTGGCGGCCGTCGGATCGGATTGCTCGACATACATCGAGCGGAACTTGAATACCTCGATCAGTTCGTTGTTGAAGCCATAACGCTTCTGACGGAACAGGACCGGGCCGCGGCTGTCGAACTTGATGGCGATGGCCACACACACCATCACCGGCAGCGCCGCGATCAGCAGCAGGCCACCGACGATCTTGTCAAACAACCCCTTGACCACAACGTCCCAGTCAGTGATCGGCCGGTCGAAAACGTCGAGCACCGGCACGTCGCCGATATAGGAGTAGGAGCGCGGCCGGAACCGCAATTTGTTGGTGTGCGCCGACAGGCGGATGTCGACCGGCAGCACCCACAGTTTCCTCAGCATTTGCAGGATGCGCTTCTCGGCGGTGATCGGCAGCGAAACGACGACGAGGTCGACGCGGGTGCGGCGGGCGAACTCGACCAGATCGTCGACCGTGCCGAGCTTGGGCCGGCCGCCACAGTTCAGGCTGGCACGATCGTCGCCGCGGTCGTCGAACACGCCGAGCACGCGCAGCCCCGACTCGCGCTGCGCAGTGAGTGTGTGGACTAGCCGTTCGCCTTCCTCGCCGGCGCCGACGATCACGGTGCGCCGCTCGAGCCGCCCATCCCGCATCCATTGGCGAACCAACTGGGCCAGAGCCAGCCGGAAGCCCAGCAAGGCCGCCGCGCCGCAGATGAAGAACGTCGCAAGCCACACGCGCGATAACTGGTCGCCCGCCTTGGCGAAGAACGAAATGCCGATGGTGATGAAGAACACGAGCGACCATGCGGAGGTGAGCCGGATGAAGCTGTTGGCGTCGCCGCAGAACGCCTGCAACTGGTATAGGCCGACACTTTGCAGGGCGAGCACCGCGAGCGCCGCAATGCCGACGACGGCGGTTGCGTAGTACAGCTCGAATCCGTCGATCGGCACCACGTAGGCGCCGTAGATGCCGAAGCCGATCAGTGCGATCAGCCCGAACTCGATCAGCCGAACCATCCCGGCCAGGACGATCTGCGAATAGGCGGGTGGGGTATGCTCGGCTGCGGCAGCAAGCGCCACCGCGGTCAGCTTGCGCGGCTCGGTGCGGCCACGGGTCGCAGCATTCGTCCCCATCGTACGCGTGTCGAACTCTGCCATATCCGTCATGCAACTCACGGCGAGCCGCGCCGAGAAAATCCCGAGCCAACGCCGCAGCGACGCAGGATAACCCTTAATGATCAACGGAGAGTTATTGCGCGGCCAGAAAACGGGGTGTCAGCGCTTCGCGATAGCCGTCGAGCACCCCACCAACCATGGCATCGAGCGAGAACAGCTGCCGCACCCGTTCGCGGGTGGTGGCTGCGGCTGCCTTAGATCCGGCTGGCTGCTCGATAGCGGCGCCGACGGCACGCGCCAGTGCGGCGGAATCCTCTGGCGGAACAAGGCAGATGGCCTGCGGGCCGAAAATCTCCGGAATGCCGCCGACGTGCGAGGCGATGATTGGAACGCCGGCCGCGGCAGCTTCGAGTACGACGTAGGGCAGCGACTCGTTGCGTGACGGCATCACAAGGATTCGGCCAAGAGCGAAGGCTTCGCGCGCCGGGCGATAGCCGGCGAATCGCACAATGTCCGCCAGGTCAAGTCGCGCCGCCTGAGCACGGAACCCCGCGCCGTCCGGCCCTTCGCCGACAATCGTCAAGGTCGCATGACGGCCGCTTTGCCGCAGTGAAGCCAGCGCATCGAGCAGCAGGTCGACACCCTTGAGCCGGCGCAGTTCGCCCACGAAGACGAAATCGGTCGCATCGGCCGCGGGCGTTACCGGCGCAAACTCGGCCTCTCCGACTCCGTTGCAGACGACGCGTGCAATGCCGGTCGGTACTCCGATATGATCGACGAAAGTGCCGCGCGCGTACGCGCTCTCGAACAGAAAGAGGTCCGTGCGCGGCATCAGCAGGCGCTCGAGGGTCCCGTAAAGGGCCCCGCCCAGCGTACCCGGCCGGTAATGCAGCGAGCCGCCATGCGGCGTGTACACCCGAATCGTCGAAGATTGCGCGGGCGCCAGCCGCGCGCAGGCACCGCCCTTGGCGCCGTGGCCATGCAGGACATCCGGTGAGGCGGCGCGAATGATGCGGAACATTCGGGCCAGACCGACGACATCGCTTGCGCCGATATCGCGCGCGATCGGGATTCGGCTGACCCCGAGCGTGAGCTGGGGGGCGAGCGCCGCAAGGACCGTGTCCGCGGCCGCGCCGCCGGTGGAACTGTCGGCAATCAGGCCGACCGAGTGCCCCCGCTCGGACTGCCCGCGCGCGAGATCGCAGACATGACGAAACAAGCCGCCGACCGGCGCGCGCACCACGTGAAGGATGCGTAGAGGGCGCGAATGCGGCGCATGCATCGATCGAGGCCTGGTCCGGAGCTAGTGTGGTGGTTCAGAAGTTCTCTTTAGTCTCAGCCGCGAGTCCGTCTAGAGAATTTCTGAACCTAAACCACACTAGACCATAGTGTTCTAGCAGGATGGTGAAAATCCTTGGTGATTCCGGGCCAGCCACCCGGTCGGCGCCACGATGACCGGGTTATGGATTCCGGACAGCCGCACGCAGCCTTGTAAGTGTCCTTTCGAATCCGAAGTTCGCCAAAAGGGGTGCCGCGACGTAGCGAACTTCGGATTCAGGACACTGGGTCGAAAAGCGAGTTAACGCCGTAATGCCTAACAATTGGGTCAAAAAGCAAGTTAGCGCCGCAATGCCTAACAAATCAGGTCTGGTTGAGTGCGGGGCTGTGCCGCAGCGGGGATTAACGCGTTGGCAACCATAATCTGGTCGGATGCCGGCACGGTGACGTAGGAGTCGGTAGGAGCCGTTGATGCGTGGTGGGTTTCCGCCGGGTGGCGGAGCTGCGGCGACGTGGGTTGCTGACAGCGAATTGGACCTCGGTGCGCTCAGCCAAGCGCTGTGGCGGCATAAGTGGCGAATCCTCATCCCGACCATTGCCGCCGCCGTCGGAGCCTTCGTCGTCGTCAACACGCTGACGACCCGCTACGCCTCGGACGCGCGCGTGCTCATCGATGTCCGCGAGAATGTTTTCCTGCGTCCGGAAGCCGAGAGGACCACGCCCGAGCGGACCGCGTTCGATGAGCAGGCGATCGCCAGCCAGATTCAAATTTTCCTTTCGCGCGACCTTGCGCGCGAGGTCATCACCAAACTCAAGCTCGGTGATCGGCCGGAGTTCGACCCGATGCTGAAGGGGCTGTCTCCCACTAGTCGGGTTCTCGCATTTCTCGGTCTCGCCAAGGATCCGCTGAAGATGAGCGCCGAGGAGCGGGTGCTGCAGTCCTACTATGACGGGCTCACCGTGTTCTCCGTCGACAAATCGCGGGTGATCGAGGTGAGTTTCCAATCTACCGATTCCGATCTTGCCGCCAAGGTCGCCAATGCGGTTGCCGACGGCTATCTGGCATTGCAGCAGCAGGCGAAACAGGATCAGGCTCGCTCGGCGAGCCAGTGGCTGTCCGGCGAGATCGAGACGCTGCGCAAGAGGGTCGCGGACGCCGAAGCGAGGGCGGCGGAGTTCCGAAGCCGCGCAAATCTGTTCGTCAATACGAACAATGCCTCGCTCGCCAATCAGCAGTTGACCGACTTGAACGCCCAACTGGCGACAGCGCGGACGCAAAAGGCCGACGCGGAGGCTCGCTCACGGCTTATCCGCAACATTCTCACGTCCGGGCGGCCGATTGAGGCCGGCGATGCCATCGATTCTGAACTGATCCGACGGCTGAGTGAGCAGCGGGTGACGTTGATGGCGCAACTCGCCGAGCAGTCGGCGACGCTGCTTGGTGGGCATCCGCGGATCCGTGAACTCCGTGCACAGCTCGCCGATCTCAACCAGGAGATTCGGAACGAGGCCGAGCGTCGCGTGCGCGCCCTCGAGAACGAGTCACGTATCGCCGGCGCCCGGGTAGAATCGCTTAGTACCAGCCTCGACCAGCTTAAGCGCCTGGCGGGCTCCTCCAATGAACTTGATGTGCAGATGCGCGCGCTCGAGCGCGAAGCCAAGGCACAACGCGATCTGCTCGAATCCTACCTCGCCAAGTACCGCGAGGCGGCGGCGCGCGACAGCATCAGCGCGGCGCCCGCTGACGCCCGGATCATTTCCCGCGCCACCGTCTCAAACGTGCCGGTATTTCCCAAGCGGGTGCCGATGATCCTCGTGGCGACGATGCTTACGCTGATGCTCGGCATCGGCTTCGTGGCGACACGGGAACTGCTCAGCCCGCAGAATGTCCGTCCCGTCGGCCGCGAGCTTGGCAGTTCGCTCGCCGCGCCGGCGGCGCTCCCCGGTCGTACGTCGCGCAGCAGCGTCCGCGTGGCGGACGGTGGCTCGTCGGCGCCGGTGCCGGTGGGTGCCATCGAGGAACTCGCGCGCGCCCTGCGCCAGGCGGGGGAGGTCGGGCGGCGCGTCACGGTGTTGGGAGCGGCCCGTAATGTGGGCACTTCGTTCGCGGCGATCATGCTGGCCCGGGCGCTCGCCCGCGACGCGCGGGTCGTGTTGATCGATCTTGCGCTCGGCGCGCCGAACCTGGCGGTGATTTCGACCGATCCGAACGCACCCGGCATTGTAGAGCTGGTGGCTGGTTCCGCGACCGTCACCGACGTGATCACGAGGGATCAGATGTCGTCGGTGCACGTGATCGCCGCAGGGCAGGGCGTGAAGACACCGGCATCGGTGCTGAACTCGTCGCGTCTTGCGACGACGATCGAGGCGCTGGCGCGGAGCTACGATCACGTCATCATGGATGGCGGGGCACTGCCGGAGATTGCCGCCGAGCGGTTCGCTGAATTGTCCCAGACGGGCGTGCTGGTCGTCGTCGACCCGTCGCATCGCGGCGCGATCTCTGCCTGTCAACGATTGCAGGCGGTTGGATTCGCCGAGGTCACGATGCTGGTCGCCAACGGCAGCACAGGTTAGTGTGGCGGATTTGACGTTCCTACCAGCATTGCGGCGAGCCTTTCGTAGGAACGTCAAATCCAAAGCTACACTAGAATCATATAATTGCTAGTGTCCCTTTGGTTCCGACGCTCGTACGAGCACGTGCTGCAATGGGATACGAACGTCGGAACCGGGACACTAGCGGGGATTTGGTGAGGCCACCGGCGCGCAAGGTGGTACCAGGACGCAAGAAATCGTATTTCTGACAGCGGGCTGCGAGCGGAACTTCAGATTCAAGACTTACGCCAGTGTGGCTCGGCGGCAGCAATATCGGGTAACGACTCCCCGTACAACGGCGCTGATCTGCCTATCCGCCCTGTTTTCGGCACTCTTCTTGGCAATCACGCAAACATTTCTCAACAAACAGTTGGCATAGTGGGTTAGAAACGAGGACCAGGGCCTTGTCCGGACTGAAGAACGCCCTCATTCGCACCGGTCTGGAGACTTTGTATTTCAGCGGCGCGCACATGATGATGCGCCCGTTCGTCGGTGGCGTTGGGGTCATTCTCACGCTGCACCACGTCCGCCCTCCGCGGCGCGGCCGGTTCCAGCCCAACCACCTGCTGGAGATATCCCCGCGCTTCCTGGAGCGCGTTGCTCGCGCGCTGCGGCGTTCGCGCCTCGACCTGGTGTCGCTCGACGAAATGCACCGCCGCCTGGCGCAGGGCGATTTCAGGCGCCGCTTCATCTGCCTGACGATCGATGACGGCTATCGCGATACGCGGGAATACGCCTATCCGATCCTCAAGCGACACGAGATTCCGTTCGGCATTTATGTGGCGACCAGCTTTGCCGACCGGCTCGGCGAGCTGTGGTGGCTGGCCCTGGAGGCTGTCATCGCCCGCAATGTCCGCATTGGTCTGGTCATCGACGGCAGAGACCAACGGTTCGACTGCCGCACCGTCGAGCAGAAACGAGAGTTGTTCGACCTAGTCTACGGCTGGATGCGCAGTCTCAAGACCGAAGAGGAGCTGCGCCATGTGATCCGCGACTTGAGCGCCCGCTACCAGGTCGATATCGGTGCATTTTGCCGCGACCTGTGCATGTCATGGGAGGAACTGGCACAGCTCGCCGCCGATCCGCTGGTCACCGTCGGCGCCCACACGGTCAACCACGTCATTCTGGCCAAGGTCCCGGCGGCGGCCGCGCAGGCCGAGATGGACATGAGCCGTAGCGTGATCGAGGCGTCGCTCGGGATGCCGGCGGAGCATCTTTGCTATCCGGTTGGCGATGCCACCTCCGCCGGGCCGCGCGAATTCGCGATCGCCGCCAATCTCGGGTTCAAGACCGCCGTGACCACGCGGCCGGGCGTGCTCCATCGCGATCATCAGGATCACCTGATGGCACTGCCGCGGATTTCCGTGAACGGCGACTACCAGCAACTGCGCTATCTGCGGGTGCTGATGTCCGGATCGGCGACAGCGGTGTGGAACCGCTTCCGCCGGGTCGACGCGGCCTAATCCGGCCGCGACATCCACTTGATCAGCGGCATCGCCGGCAGGATCCAGCCGGGACCGGCTACCACATAGTAGATCACGGCGACCAGGCCACTGATCGAGGTCAGGACCGTCTGCGCCAGAGCCATGGCCACGAGCGACCAGGCGACGACCAGGACGATGAGGGCGACGGCGCCGATCAGCTTGCGCTGGCGGATGGACATGCGGGCGAACCCTTTCCCCCTCGCGGCGGCCGCAATGGGCCACCATTTGCACGGCGTGCGCGGCACCGACTATAGGGTGCTGCCCGTCCTCGCAAGCGATCCCGACCGGATGCATTCGATCCTCCCCAGGCCCGACCCCCGCTGGCGCGCCGTCCGGCTGTGGCTTTACGCGGTCGCAGCGCTGATCTTCGCCATGGTGCTGGTCGGCGGGGCGACGCGGCTGACCGAGTCCGGTCTCTCGATCGTCGAGTGGCAGCCGGTGACCGGCGTGTTGCCGCCGCTTTCGGAGACGGCGTGGCAGGCGGAGTTCGAAAAGTACCAGGCGATCCCGCAATACCAACAAGTTAACCGCGGCATGAGCCTTGCCGACTTCAAGGCCATCTACCGCTGGGAGTGGACGCACCGGCTGATGGGACGGCTGATCGGCGCAGCTTTCCTGCTGCCGTTCCTCTGGTTCCTGTGGCGCGGCTGGATCAGGCCCGGCTTGAGGTGGCGGCTGTGGGCGATCTTTGGCCTCGGTACGGTGCAGGGGGCGGTCGGCTGGTGGATGGTCGCTTCCGGGCTCAGCGAACGGACCAGCGTGTCGCAATACCGGCTCGCGTTCCACCTGACGTTCGCCTGCGTGATCTATGCAGGCGTGCTGTGGACCGCGCAGCGGATGGTGCCGCGCCCGATCGAGCTGATCCCGCGCCGCATGGCGGTGACGGCATCGATCCTGGTGCTGCTGCTGCTGGCGCAGATCTATCTCGGCGCGCTGGTGGCGGGCTTGCGCGCCGGCCTGATCTACAACACCTGGCCGCTGATCGACGGGGCGATCGTGCCGAAGGCGGCGTCACTGTTCTTCGAGCAGCCATGGTGGCGGAACTTCTTCGAGAACACGCTGACGGTGCAGTTCAATCACCGCATGATGGCGTATGCGATCTGGCTGGTCACGCTCTGGCATCTCAGCGACGTGTGGCGAATGCCATCGCGGCCATGCCTGGCAGGGGCGGCAGCGCTGTTCGCCGTGGTGACGCTGCAGGCGGCGCTGGGTATCGTCACACTGCTCTATCAGGCGCCGCTGTCGCTCGCGCTCGCGCACCAGGGTATGGCGATGGTGGTGCTGACCGTCGCGGTGCTGCACGCGGAGCGGCTGGCGCACTCGGAACTCTCGACTCGCGTTATCCCCGCGAAGGCGGGGCACTGACGGAACCGTGCGCCGTCATTGCGAGCCCGCAGCGCAGCGGAGGGCGAAGCAATCCAGTCCTTCATCCGCCGCCCCTGGATTGCTTCGGCGGCTGCGCCGCCTCGCAATGATGGGGTACGGGCTGGGATCCATACGCCGTTGGGACGACAGTGCAGTGAGTGCCTCTCATCAATCGGCCAGGCCCTGCTCCAGGTCAGCGATGATGTCGGCCATATCTTCCAGTCCGATCGACAGCCGCACCACGTCGGGCCCGGCGCCGGCCTGCACCTTCTGCGCGTCTGAGAGCTGCTTGTGCGTCGTCGAGGCGGGATGGATGATCAGGGAGCGCGTGTCGCCGATATTGGCGAGGTGCGAGAACAGCTTGACGTTGGAGACGAGCTTGACGCCCGCCGCGAAGCCGCCCTTGAGGCCGAACGTGAACACCGCGCCGGCTCCCTTTGGCACGTACTTCTTCGCCAGCGCGTGGTAGCGGTCGCCGGGAAGGCCCGGATAGCTCACCCATGCGATCTTCGGGTGCTTCACCAGCCATTCGGCGACGGCCTGCGCGTTATCGCTGTGGCGCTGCATGCGCAGCGGCAGCGTCTCGATGCCGTTGAGGATCAGGAAGGCGTTGAACGGCGACAGCGCAGGCCCGATATCGCGCAGCGACAGCACGCGGCAGGCGATGGCAAACGCGAAGTTGCCGAAGGTCTCATGCAGCACGATGCCGTGATATTCCGGCCGCGGTTCCGACAGCATCGGATAGCGTCCGCCGCGCGACCAGTCGAAGGTGCCGGCATCGACGATCAGCCCGCCGATCGAATTGCCGTGGCCGCCGAGAAATTTCGTCAGCGAATGCACCACCACGTCGGCGCCGTAGTCGATCGGCCTGCACAGGAAGGGCGTCGCCAGCGTGTTGTCGACGATCAACGGCACACCGGCCTTCTTGGCGATCGCCGCCACGGCCTCGATGTCGGTGATGACGCCGCCGGGATTGGCAATCGACTCGATGAAGATCGCCTTGGTTCTTTCGCTGATCCCGTACTCGAACGTGGGGAGATCGTCCGGGTCGGCCCACACCACGTTCCAGCCGAAATTCTTGAACGAGTGGTTGAATTGGTTGATCGAGCCGCCGTAGAGCATCTTGGCCGCGACAAATTCATCGCCCGGCTTCATCATGCAATGGAACGCCAGCACCTGCGCCGCATGGCCGGAGGCGACCGCGAGCCCCGCTGTGCCGCCTTCCAGTGCTGCAACCCGCTCTTCCAGAACCGCGTTGGTTGGATTGCCGATGCGGGTGTAGATGTTGCCGAACGTCTGCAGCCCGAACAGCGACGCGGCGTGATCGACATCCTCGAACACGAACGAGGTGGTCTGATAGATCGGCGTCGCGCGCGCCCCGGTGGTCGGATCGGGCTGAGCGCCGGCATGGATGGCGAGGGTCGCAAAGCCTGGGGTGCGGTCGATCATGGCATCCTCTTGGTAGAGGGGAACGCCGCCTATGCGTGTATCGGATGGGGGCAGGCGTCAAGGTCAGAGACGCTTCGCGATGCGCTCCGGCGCTACGCCGCCGCGGATAACATGGTGCCGCTTTGCGGCGCGATTGCAGTGAATGCGGCTCTGCCCATGATGGCGACTTGCACGGCTTGGTTGTTGTCGAATCGGGGTTGCTGCTACAGTGCGAGCGCAACGCTCATCGGGGGGAGGAATTGTTGATAAGCTCCCTGTTGCGACCGGCGCTGGCGGTCCTCGCCTTTGCCATGAGCCGCAGAATCGTCATGCATCCGCTCGCGACGTGCGCATCTATATTTTGCGCCCGCGTGCCTGGAGCTACGGTACCGTGGGAGCGAGGGTCAAGATGAACAGTGTCGAAGTTGGATCGTTGGCCAGCAATTCGTACATATCCCTCGTTCGACCGGCGGGACGGTATACACTCAATGTCAGCTTCCCCTTTGACCTGGGAGCAGCCGAGCACACGTTCGATGTCTCGGCCGGTCGGAGTTACTACTTCGCCGTCAACATACGATCCGCAACGATGCCGATCGCGGGCGGCGGCTTTTTCACCATTCCAGGTTCGGAGGTGGGGCAACAAGTGGGAAATTCAAATCTGCTGGCCGGGTCTTATCTTTTCGAACTCGACGCGGGCACCGGGGCAGCGGCGGTTGCAGCGATGAGAGCCCGATAGCCTGTAGCCTGGATGGAGCGCAGCGACATCCGCGACATACAGTTCCCGGATTGCGCTGTGTGCGCAATCCGGGCTACGGCTTTCCGCTGTTTTGCGCCCGCATCGCGGCTGCGGTGGCGCCGCCAGCGAGCGTCGGGCGGTTGAGCGACAGACGTTGGATGCCGCCTGTCGCGATCTTGCTCTTCTTTGCCGAGATCGTGCGCGTGTTGACCCCCATCCAGGCGATCTCCGAGGAGAGGCGGCCATACTCGATTTTCGGGCAGCGGTTCATGACCACCTTGAGGCCTGCGTCCTCAGCGAGCTTGGCGGCTTCGTCATTGCGCACCGTGAGCTGCATCCAGATGACGCCCGGGCGCGGGTTCATCGCCAGGCCTTCCTGCACGATCGGCACCGCGTGCTGCGAGGCGCGAAAGATATCCACCATGTCGACCGGCTCGGGAATGTCGGCGAGGCGCGCGTAGACATTTTGCCCGAGCAGCTCCTTGCCGGCCTGTCCGGGATTGACCGGGATCATGCGGTAGCCGTGCTCCAGCAGGTACTTGAAGACGAAATAGCTCGGACGATTGTCCTTCGGCGAGACGCCGACCATGGCGATCGTCTTCACCGTGTTGAGGATGCCGCGGATATAGCTGTCCGGATAGGTATCGTGGTCCATGCGTTCTGCCTTCTTGGACTTAGATAACGGCTGGCCGCGACGACGGAAAGGCTCTCATCAGGCCGGGAGCTAGAGCAGCGGAAAAATTGCCTCGGCCGTGGCGAGGCCTCGCGTTGGGTCGCGCCCGTCCTGGACCCGCCATACCGCCGGCAGCGCGGCCTGTGCAATGAAAGGTCACGCCAGAATGCGCTCGCGATCGAGCCCGAGCCGTTCCGAGAAGAGCGCGATCCGGCGCGTGACAAGCGCCGGCGCGGATTGGGGATCGCGCTCAGGACCAAAGGCGCCGTGAGGCGAGCTCCGCGCCCTGGGAGAGTGCTGCGAGCTTCGCCCAGGCGATCTGCGGATGCACGCGGCCGCCGAGCCCGCAGTCGGTCGAGGCGACGACGTTGTCGCGGCCGACCGCCTCGGCAAAACGGACGATCCGGTCCGCGACGATCTCGGGGTGCTCGATCAGGTTGGTCGAGTGGGTGACGACGCCGGGCATGATTACCTTGCCCTCGGGCAGCTTGACGTCCTTCCACAGCTTCCACTCATGCTCGTGGCGGGCGTTCGCGGCCTCGAAGGAGTACGCGTCCGCGTTGACCCCCAGCATCAGGTCCACGAGGTGTTCCATCGGGATGTCGGTGGTATGTGGCCCGTGCCAGCTTCCCCAGCAAAGGTGGAAGCGGATCTTGTCGGCGGGCAGTCCCTTGATCGAATAGTTGAGCGCGTCAAGGCAAAGCTTGGTGTAGCGCCTGTAGCCCTCGACGTTCGGCTCCTCCTTCTGCTGATCCCAGTTCTCGCCGATCGCCGGGTCGTCAAGCTGCACGATCAGCCCGCCGTCGATGATCGCCTTGTACTCTTCGCGCATCGCGTCCGCGCAGGCGTACAGCAGTTCTTCTTCGTTCTTGTAGTACTCGTTCGGCATGCGCGCGCAGCTCGCCGGCGCGATCGAGTTCATCCAGCCGCCTTCCGTGATCCCCGCCGTAGCGAGTCCGGCCTTGAGGTCGGCGATGTCGCGCTGGATCGCGTCCCGCCCCTTGTAGGTGATCGGGCCTTTGACCAAGGGGCTATAGTGGGTCATGAACTGCTCGGGCAGCCCGCACCCGGAATGGGGATCCATATAGGCCTCGTGGAACTTCGCCATGTCCCTGCGTTCGCCCCAATTGCCGACCACGAAATCGTTGGGCGCGAGGGGGGCTTTGGTATGCGCCGACAGTGTTGTGAACCAGAGCCCGGTGTCGACGACCTCCACGCCGCCGAGGCGCTTGACTACATACGACCACCACGAGCCGTAATCGTAGGCCCAACCCATCGTGTGGCCGAGCTCGCCGTCGTTGACGAGGTCGATGCCAGCCTCTTTCTGGCGGCGGACGACATCGACCACGGCATCCTTGAGCACCCGATCGAAAGCGGCCTCGTCGAACTTCTCGCCGACGGTGCGCTGATGGGTGAGCTCGATCAGTTCCTCCGGTCGCGGCAGGCTCCCCACGTGGGTCGTCAGGATCCGGTCAGCCATGTTTCCCTCCCATTGCCACGAGCTTTGTGCCGTGCGCGCGGGGTGCGGCAGCGCCGCCACCTCTCAGAAATTATCAAGAAACGCCCGCCGTCAGCAAGGCGCCCCGGCCTATCGGTCGAAAGCGGCGTTTGGCATCAGCGATCCTCCCAATTCGGCTCGCGCTTCTCGATGAAGGCGCCGATGCCTTCCTCGGCGTCGCGGGCCATCATGTTCTCCACCATCACGTCGGTCGCGCACGCATAGGCACCGGCAATCCCCATTTCCAATTGCCGGTAGAACGCCTCCTTGCCGATCCTCACAACCAGAGGCGACTTGGCGGCGATCTTGCGCGCCAGCCGGATCGCCTCGCCGCGCGCCGCGCCCGCCTCGACCACTTGGTTGACGAGGCCGATGTTCAGCGCTTGCTCGGCGAGGATCGTTTCGCCCGTCAGCAGCATTTCCATGGCGTGCTTGCGGGTGACATTGCGCGACAGCGCGACCATGGGCGTCGAGCAGAACAATCCGATCTGCACGCCGGGCGTCGAGAACTTGGCGCTGGCCGACGCGACGGCAAGATCGCAGGTCGCGACCAGTTGGCAGCCGGCTGCCGCGGCGACGCCTTCGACGGCGGCGATCACCGGTTGCGGCAGCCGCAGGATCGCCAGCATCATGGCGCTGCAGGCTTCCATGATGTGCCGGGTATAGCCGCGGCCGCCATCGCTGTCGGCGCGCCGCGCGGTCAGTTCCTTCAGGTCATGGCCGGCGGAGAATGCCGGTCCGTTCGCCGCTAGCACCACGGCACGGAGCAAACGGTCGGCGGCAATCGACGCCAGCGCATCACTGAGCGCGGCAAGCATCGCCTCCGACAGGCTGTTGCGCGTCTCCGGCCGATTGAGCGTGAGCACGGTGATTCCGTCGAGATCCTCGCGCTGCAGGATTGGGACCGACGGCGCAGCAGCACGCAGGGTGGTCCGTTGAACGGTCATCGACTCGGGTCCTGGCGGCAAAGGTACCGTTAGAATTTGCGATCCGCGCGGCGCCCCCGCAAGTGCTGGTGCGGCAGTGTCGTGCCGTGCGACCTGATAGCCTATTCTGGCGACGGATTTGAGATCGTTGAATGAGGGTTGGGATGTCGGACGCAATACCGCCAAAGCTCGACATCGAAGCGCTCGGCCGCTTTCTGTCGGCCGAGTTTTCCCAGGCCTATCATCCCGGGAGCGGCCTGGTCATCGAGGAGGTCTGGCACGGCGGCGCCCGCGTGCGGCAGCGCTTTCGCGATGATCTGATCCGGCCCGGCGGCACGATGTCCGGCCCGACGATGATGGCGCTCGCCGATTTCGCCATGTACTGCGCGGTTTTGGCGGCGATCGGGCCGGTGCCGCTGGCGGTGACCATCAGTTTCAGCATCAATTTCCTGCGCCGGCCCGCACAGCGTGACCTTCTGGCCGAGGCGCGCCTCTTTAAGCTCGGCAAGCGACTGGCGGTGGGGGAGGTGACGATCCGCTCGGAGGGAGATGAGGAGCCGGTCGCGCACGTCACCGCGACCTACTCGGTCCCGCCGCGGGAGTTAAGGTAATGAAATACCATTTTCTTAAGATGTTGTTTTTGCTGATATTTGTTGAGTCAACGTGATTGACGCAAGCCAAGCGCTGGTGTAGAAGCCGCGCCACGTTCGGCGCCCCGAGTTCTCCGTGCGGCCGCCGCAACCCCCGACGGAAGAGCCTGATGAAAACCTATTCGGCCAAGCCTGCCGAGGTCGAGAAGAAGTGGGTCATGATCGACGCCAGCGGGCTTATCGTCGGCCGCCTCGCTTCGATCGTGGCGATGCGGCTACGCGGCAAGCACAAGCCGACCTACACCCCGCACGTCGACTGTGGCGACAACGTCATCATCGTCAATGCGGAGAAGGTGGTGCTGACCGGCCGCAAGCGCGAGCAGAAGGTGTATCACCATCATACCGGCTTCATCGGCGGCATCAAGGAGCGCTCGGCGCGCTCGATCCTCGAAGGCCGGTTCCCGCAGCGTGTGGTCGAGAAGGCGATCGAGCGCATGCTGCCGCGCGGTCCGCTCGGGCGCCAGCAGCTCGGCAATTTGCGCGTCTACGCAGGCCCTGAGCATCCGCATACGGCGCAGCAGCCGGAAACCATCGATATCGCGGCCATGAACCGCAAGAACACCAGGAGCGCCTGACGTGGCCGAGACCGTTCAGTCATTGGAAGGATTGTCCGCGCTGAAGCCCGAGGTGGTGGAGGCGCCGAAGCGCGTGCAGAAGGTCGACAAGCAGGGCCGTGCCTATGCGACCGGCAAGCGCAAGAACGCCGTCGCCCGCGTCTGGATCAAGCCCGGCGCCGGCAAGATCCTGGTCAATACCAGGGAGTTCGAAGTCTTCTTTGCCCGGCCCGTGCTGCGCATGCTGATCCAGCAACCATTGGTCGCCGCCAGCCGGCAGACTCAGTACGACGTCATCTGCACCGTCTCCGGCGGCGGGCTGTCCGGCCAGGCCGGCGCGGTGCGTCATGGCATCTCCAAGGCGCTCACCTATTTCGAGCCGGATCTACGACCGACGCTTAAGCGAGGCGGTTTTCTTACCCGCGATTCCCGCGTCGTCGAGCGCAAGAAGTACGGCAAGGCCAAGGCGCGCCGTTCGTTCCAGTTCTCCAAGCGCTGACGCGGGCATACCTTTCCTGTCTGGCCGGACGTGGAGCAACCGGCGCCGCGTGGGGAGGCATCCGGCAAATTCGATAAAAATAGGGGCGCATGCGCCCCTATTTTTCGTCGCATTTAGCGCGATCTCTCGTACACTTTGACAACGGCCCGCAAAGCTTGCGGACAGCCAGTCCAGCGAAACTTTTCGCGGCCTGATATGCAGCACCGCGTACGCAGTTCTGCTCGAAGCCGCGTAGACCATGACCACCCCTGCTGCCGATCTCGCCCTGGCGCTGGATGTACCGACGCTATTGGTGATTGCGACCTCGATGGCCACGCTGCTCGGCGTGTTCCTGCTGCTCGCCTGGATCTCGGACCGAACCAGCCGGGCGCTGGCGTGGTGGAGCACCGCCTACATCATCGGCGGATCGGCTGTCGCCTCGTGGATCTCGGGACATGGGCACGGGCTCGGCATTCCCATCGCCAAGGAAGCGCCGAACGCGCTGTTGTTTCTGGCCCTCGGCATGATCTGGACCGGAGCCAGGCTGTTCTACGGCCGCCGCATTCGGCCGCCCACGCTGATGGCCGGCGCTGTCGTTTGGCTGATCGCCGTGCGGTGGCCTATGTTTGCCGAGGGCGGTAGCGGCCGCCTGCTACTAAGCTCGGTCGGCATTTCCGCCTATACCTTCCTCACCGCGATCGAAGTTTGGCGCGACCGGCGTGCGCGGCCGCGTCCGCACTGGCCGGTCACCATCGTGTATAGCGCGACAATCAGGATGAGAACGGCGCGGCAATCTGGATGAGACGAGGCAGCCGTGTGCGGTGATGATTGACGCTGGCCGCCGTCTTGGCAAGCGTTTTGATTGACG
>WHTM01000066.1 GCA_009377755.1 Hyphomicrobiales bacterium
CGGCAATGCAGAAAGTGAAAGCGTGAATGTCAAACTTGTCGCAAGGTTTGACAAAAACCAAGAAAAGTCCGGCAAATTCAAAGGCCGAATAATTGTTGGCTCCCCGGGCCGGATTCGAACCAGCGACCAACCGGTTAACAGCCGGTTGCTCTACCGCTGAGCTACCGGGGAACACGCTGGCAGCAGTGCGCGCCCGCCTATAACAAAGCCGTCCCGGCTTTGCCAGCCTGATTTGCCGCGTGCCGGCTCGGGCGCAAGGGCGGCGCCTCGGCCGGCCCGCCGCCGGGGCCGCGTCGCCCAGTTGATCGGATCGAGGTGGGGTAGCTCGCTGCGGCAGTTCAGTTCGCACGCCGGATCACCGATTGTCGGTGATCATCATGTTGCTCTGGTCGACTGTGAACCGGGTCGCGTCGTTGGGCTTGAGGCGCTCCATCAGCGCCTGCGACTTTACGGCAAACATCGCCGGCGTCAGGCCGGCGGACGCGAATTGTCGATGGAGGCCACGCCCGGAATTGAACCGGGGTACACGGTTTTGCAGACCGTTGCGTAACCACTCCGCCACGTGGCCTTGAGCGAGTATCTAGCCTCGTAACGGCACCTGGGCAATGCCCGGTGCACGGAAGTGGCGCGGGGTCCCGCTCTTTCGCGGCGTTTGGTGAACCGCGCGCCGGAATATCACGTCCTCCAGCGCTTTTGCGCCTTTTGTCGCGAATTGCGGCGCCTTGTGCCGCTTGCGTTTTGGCGGCGTCTGCCGCAAGAGAGGCGCGTTCGAGGTTGCCGAGGCCGAGGATTGCGGATGACCGATTTTGCCGCCGCGCGCCAGTTCATGGTGCAGGGCCAAGTGCGCGTCAACGATGTCACCGAACCGCGGCTGACCAGCGCCATGCTGGAGCTTCCGCGTGAGCGCTTCCTGCCGGCCGCGCTGGCCGATCTCGCCTATCTCGACCGCGACCTGCCGGTGACGTCGCGGAGCTCCGGGCCGCAGCGCTGCCTGCTCAAGCCGCTGACGCTGGCGAAATTGATCCAGGCCGCGGCCGTCGAGTCCGAGGATCGCGTTCTCGATGTTGGCTGCGCCACCGGTTACGGAACGGCGCTGCTGGCACATCTCGCGGCATCGGTGGTCGCGCTGGAGGAAGATGCGGACCTTGCCCGCGACGCCGAGCGCAATGTGGACAGGCTCGGTTTTGTGAACGTGACGGTTGTGCGCGGCCCGTTGGGTGACGGCTGGCCGGTGCTGGGGCCTTATGACGTCATCGTCGTGGAAGGCCGCTGCGAGATTGCCCCGCACCGGCTGTTGTCGCAACTCGGCGAGGGCGGGTGCCTCGTTTGTGTGCAGGGGCGGGGTCCCGGTGCCAAGGGAATCGCGTATCGTTGCGTACGCGGAGACGTCAGCGGCTGGCCGTTGTTCGAGGCGACAGCGCCGCTCTTGCCGGGCTTTGCCAAGCCGCCGGCGTTCGTGTTCTGATTGTCCACAGGCCAGTGTGGCGCCGTTGCGCCAGCCCTGGTCTTTTTCCCCGGCCGGACGGAGGGCAGGGGTTTCAAGCCCCGGCGTCGTCGCCTATGTTGCGGCGGCGAAGGTGCCGCTGGACCAGAGTCGAGCGTGCGTATCGCGCGAGCTCTGCGTACGTGGAGTGTTGGGATGCCGCGTGGGTGGGGTAGCGAGATACGGGTAGCTGGCCGTGTGGTTTCGGCCGGCATGCTAGCGCTCGTCCTCGCATTCGCCGGCAGGCCGGACACGGCGGCGGCGCAGACGCTTGAAATTGCGCTGCGGCAGGCCTATCAGAACAATCCACAGCTCAACGCGCAACGTGCCATTCTTCGCCAGACCGATGAGGGCGTAGCACAGGCGCTCTCAGGCTACCGCCCGCAGATCAGCGCCACTGCGAGCGCCGGCACGCAAAACACGGAATTGGTGAACCGCACCAATCCGGGCCGCAGCCCGTCGATCTATTCGACGATCAGCGGGACCCACGCCCCGCGCTCGGTCGGCATGTCGGCATCGCAAACGTTGTTCAATGGCTTCCAGACCGCCAACCAGACGCGTGCCGCGGAAAGCCAGGTGTTTGCGGCGCGCGAAACCCTTCGGCTATTCGAGCAGCAGGTGCTGCTCGATGCCGCCACCGCCTACATGAACTTGCTGCGCGACACAGCCATTCTGGACTTGCAGAAGCGTAACGTCGAGGTGCTGCAGGAACAGTTGCGCCAGACCCGCGCCCGCTTCGATGTCGGCGAGGTGACCCGTACCGACGTCGCCCAAAGCGAGTCGCGGCTGGCCGCCGGGCGGTCACAGCAACTGACCGCCGAAGCGAATCTGACGACCTCTCGCGCGGCCTACCGGCGAGTGATCGGGGTCGATCCGGGCCGGCTGTTGGCGGGTACGCCGGTCGACCGCTTCTCGCCGAAGCGGCTCGATCTCGCCGTCGGTCGCGGACAGGCGGAGAATCCGTCAGTGACGGCGGCCATGTATGGGGTGGACGTGGCGCTGTTGCAGGTCAAGATCTCCGAAGGAGCGCTGTATCCGACGGTGTCGGTCATCGGATCGGTGCAACAGAGCTATGAAACGACGCTCACGGCGCTGCGAAGTTTCAATGCCTCTTTGATCGGTCAGGTGACCATTCCGATCTATCAGGGCGGCGGGGAATATTCGACGATCCGTCAATCCAAGGAACTGCTCGGGCAAAAGCGGCTCGACCTCGACACCGCCAGGGACCAGGCGCGGGCGACCGTGGTGGAGTCCTGGGGCCAACTGGAGGCCGCGAAGGCGCAGATTCAGGCGACCCAAGCGCAGGTCAGCGCCGCCGAAATCGCCCTCAATGGCGTGCGTGAGGAGGCGCGGGTCGGCCAGCGTACGACGCTCGACGTCCTCAATGCTCAGCAGGAACTGGTCAATGCCCGCGTATCGCTTGTCACCGCCCAGCGCGACCGGGTGGTCGCATCCTATGCGCTGCTGTTCGCCACTGGGAGGCTGACCGCGCAAGTGCTCGGGCTGCGCGTTGCTCCTTACGATCCACGCGTGCATTACCATCAGGTTCGTGACGCCTGGATCGGCGTGCGCACGCCGGACGGAAGATAGCGACGCCAGCGGCGTTCAGGTCGGGTGGAGTTGCTCGCGCCCGGACACCCTGCGCGCGCTCCGCGTTACTGCTGCATGCGCTCCGAGTCGCATGATTGCTGTTGATTGCGCTCCGCGGCGAAGCATCCCGTGCATTACTTGAGGACTTCGTCATGCCATACTCGCGATACGCTAGCTAATAGTGTCAGTATTCTGATTGATTCGCGTGCGTTTTCAGGCTGAGTGGAGACCGGTCAGCCGCGCGGAAAGCGCGCACCTTAGAAATCAGAGCACATTCGGACGCAAAACCGGTTTCCACTTTTGCGGAACGTGCTCTGTTACCGTGCCGAAAAATGCCATTCGGCGCGAGATGAGCGGGGTATCGCAATGGCGCAGGCGGCGAAGGCTCAAGAGCCCTCGATGGAGGAAATCCTAGCCTCCATTCGCCGGATCATTGCCGATGACGAGACCAGGCCGTCGCCTCGCGCAGCGGAGCCGCCGAAACCGGCTGCCCCGCCGCCGACACCGCGGCTCTCGCCACCGCCACCACCGCCTGCTGCGCCGGCGAAGCCGCTGTCGAGCGAAATCAGTTCGCTGATTGCGGCGGCCGAGCCGACGCCGGCACCGGACGTTCTCGAACTGACTGAAGCCATGACCGCGATGTCTGCTACCGCGGGATTCCGCACCATCGACGGCCAATCGGATGTGGTCTTCACCGATGGCCCCCTGGCGCAGTCCCAACCCGGCGCCGAGAGCCTGCCTGCATCGGGCGATCGGCTGCTCTCGGAACCAGCCATGGCTGCCATCGATTCCGCCTTCACCAGCCTGACGCAGACGGTGCTGGTGCAGAACGCCCGCACGCTCGAAGACCTCGTGCGCGAGATGCTGCGGCCGATGCTCAAGACCTGGCTCGACGATAATCTTCCGGGCCTGGTCGAGCGGCTGGTCCGCGCCGAGATCGAGCGCGTCTCGCGGGGGCGGGGCTAATCCCCGAAATCACCGTTGTCTTCGCCCGCGAAGGCGGGCGATCCAATAAGCGCTATTGCCAGTTGGTCGCGCACGGCGGGCGCCTCAAACGAGGAACCTGCGGTTGCTGGATGCCCCGCAAGCACGTGCATGTGCGGGGTCTGACAACATCAGGTCGGCGTCTCAATCCCATCCAACAACCGGTCGACCGTGGCGTGGAAGTGCTCCCACGGCGCCTCGCGGTCGCTCTGGTTGCGCACAACAATGGAATTTCCCGCATAGAACTTTTCGTACAGCATGTGCCGGCCGGCGAATTCCGAGCCAACAAGGTCCCAGGCGAGCTTGTAAAGCTTGTAGCGATCAAGCGCCGGCGTCGCCGGCGTCGCCCACCATCGCTCGAAGCGGTCGCGCAGGGTCGCATCGTGCATCACGTCGAGGCTCGCCGGCATCAGTAGCGGATACCCGCCCAGGAGCGTGCGCAGCATGTCGATGATCTCGGTGTGATGTTCCTGGCACCAGTTCAGCATCGCATACATGAAACGGCGGTTCGGCGTGGCAAAGCCCACCGGCCATTCCTCGTAGGCCTCGATCTGGCCGTGGATCATCCCGCCGAGGATGGCCTCGAGTGACGCCAGCCGGCCAAGCGTTTCGCGCACCGCCGGGATTTTGTCGACGCCGTTGGCCTGACAGATGCGGCTCGCCAGCCCGACGATCAGCCCCATCTTCGACCAGAAGCGGATATTAGACTGGTGGTTCTGGTAGCAGTTCGCCGGCGTCTGGATGTAGATCGCGCGCGACATGACCGCGTGGTTGTGCAGGAACACCCGCTCCCACGGGATCTTGACGTTGTCGCAGACCAGCACGCAGTCGGTCTCGTCGAAGCGGAAGCTCAGCGGATAGTCCGCCTCCTGCGCCGCATGCACGGCGTAGGGCTGGCGCGCCCAGAGCGACACGCCTGGCGCATTCAGCGGCAGCGCCGCGGTGATCGCCTCGCTCTTGAGCTTCTCGTCAATTGGCGTGAGATTGCCGATCAGGATCTCGTCGGCGAAGGTGGCGCCGGTCGCCAGCATCTTCATGCCGGCGACGGTGACGCCGGTATCGTCCTCCGCGACGACCTGAAGGTTCGGGTCGTCGCGCTGCTGCCCGGGGAATAGATCGAGGCTGCGGCGACCGCTCGCGGGCGTCACGGCGAAGCTCAGATAGAGGTCGTTTCGCCGGGCGAAATCGTAATAATTCAAAAGGTTTTTGCCGAAACCTGCATGCAGCGTCTCAAGCGCAGACGGGTTCATCGCGAGGCCGGTTACCAAGCCGGCGACCTGATCCGGCGAGCGCCCGATCAGCCCGTAGGTGGCGTCCGCGATCGCCTTCATCGCCCGCATCCGGCGGCGGAGGTCGTCGCGCGTGCGGCAGCGCAGCCAGTACAGGCTGAAGAGCTCGCCGTCCTCCTCGAAGGTGAACAGCTCGCGCTGCGCCGGGTTGGCCTTGAGGTCGTACAGGCCGGCAACCGTCTGGGCTCCGGCGCGGAAGGCCGGATGCGTGGTGACGTCATCAACGCGTTCCGAGCCGATATAGATGACCCGGCCATCGCGCATGCGTTCGAGCTTATCCTTGCCGCTCAACAGCACTGTGGACCTCCCTGTCATGCACCATGCGCGGCGCGGTGCTGCCGCAGCAGGTGGGCGAACCAGAAGCCCATCCCCAGCAGTGCAACGGCCGCGGTAACGAAGATCGGCGCCGCGCCCCAGCGGTCGACCACCAGCGAGGCACCGGCGACGCCGGCTGTTTGTCCCAAATACAGCGCGGAGGAGAAGATTGCGACCGCGGTGCCGCGGGCGTGCGGGGTCATCTGCGTCGCATTGGTCTGCAGCGTGTTGTGCAGCATGTAGAAGCCGAGGCCGACGCCGCAGACCGCAACCGGGGACGCCCACCACACCGGCTGCACCGCCAGCACCACATAGGCGGCGGCCAGCGTGGCGCCGCCCGCGATGGCGAGGCCGGTCTGGCCAAGCCGGCCGACGAAAACCCGTACCGAGGTGCTGTAGATCAGGCCGCCGACGGCAAACATACCGACGATCAGTCCGACCATCGTGTAGCTGAGGCCGAAACGCAGATGCAGGTCGGCGCCGACGAAGGCGAAGGGACCCCACATCGCCATGCTTTCCAGGAACGCGAAGATGCAGATCAGCCGCGCCCAGGGGTCTTGGAGGACCACGCTGTAATCGGCCATGAAGCTGCGGCCGCCGCGGTCGGCGTTTTGGCCCCAGCGCGTCACCGGGTTGGTCCTCAGTTCATAGAGCAGCGCCACGGCTGATACGGCAAAGATGCCGGCGAGCAAGAAGAACACGCCGCGCCAGCCGATCAGGTCGCCGAGCACGCCGCCCATCGCCTGTCCGAACAGCTGCCCCATGATCTGGCCGGAAAGGTAGGTGCCGAGCACCTGCTGGCGTTTCTCGTACGGGGTGACGTCGCCGACATAGGCCATGCCGAGCGGAATGATCCACCCGGCAAAGGCGCCGCTGGCGAGCCTTGCCAGCGCCAGCATGTCGAGCGATCCCGCCATGCCGCACAGAAACACCAGCACCGACGCGGCCGCGACCGCGAAGGTAACGGTCCGGTATTTGCCGAACTTGTCGCCGATCGGCCCGATCACCAGCTGGGTCGTGCCGTGCATCACCGCATAGGCGGTGACGACGATCGCTGCCGCCCCGACGGTGACGCTGAAATCGGCCGCGATCTGCGGCAGCAGCGAGTCGGTGACGCGGACCATCGCCTGGGTGGCAAAGGAGGACACCGCAAGAAGCGTGATGGTGCGGATCGGCGTTTGGGGCGGCGGGGCGAGAACGGTCATGCGGTGTGGCGGCGGGACGGGAGCGGGAACCGGCCCAACCCGTTGACTTGGCAGGACCCGGAGGGCTTTGTAGCGCGTTTATCGCAAAGCGAAATGCCGATGATCGAAAAGACCTACCAGCCGGCCGAGGTGGAGGGGCGCATCTACGAGGCCTGGGAGCGCTCCGGTGCTTTCCGCGCCGGCCGCGCAGAACGGCGCGGCGCCGAGCCCTATTGCATCGTCATTCCACCGCCCAACGTGACCGGCTCGCTGCACATGGGGCATGCGCTCAACAACACGCTGCAGGACGTGCTGTGCCGTTTCGAGCGTATGCGCGGCAGGGATGTCCTCTGGCAACCGGGCATGGATCATGCCGGCATCGCCACGCAGATGGTGGTCGAGCGCCAGCTCATGGAGCGGCAGCAGCCAGGCCGGCGCGCGATGGGGCGTGAGAAGTTCCTGGAGCGCGTGTGGGAGTGGAAGGCGGGGTCGGGTGGCGCCATCATTAACCAGCTTAAGCGGCTCGGCGCCTCGTGCGACTGGTCGCGCGAGCGCTTCACCATGGACGAGGAGCTGTCGAAAGCGGTTTTGAAAGTGTTTGTTGAGCTTTACCGCAAGGGGCTCATCTACAAGGACAAGCGGCTGGTCAACTGGGACCCGAAGCTTCTGACCGCCATCTCGGACCTGGAAGTGCAGCAGGTCGAGGTCAAGGGCCACCTCTGGCACCTGCGCTATCCGCTCGAAGGCAAGACCTTTAGTCCGGACGACCCTTCGACCTACATCGTCGTCGCCACCACGCGGCCGGAGACGATGCTCGGCGATACGGCGGTGGCGGTGCATCCCGAGAACGAGCGGCTGAAACACCTGATCGGCACCCACGCGATCCTGCCTCTCGTAGGTAAGCCCATCCCCATCATCGGTGATGAATATGCCGACCCGGAGAAGGGCTCGGGCGCCGTGAAGATCACGCCGGCGCACGACTTCAATGATTTCGACGTCGGCAAGCGGCACGGGTTGCGGCAGGTCAATGTTTTCGACGTGGAAGCGAAACTCAATCTCAAGGACAACGACGCATTCCTCAATCTCGTGCCATCGTCTTCCGATCTCGACGCGATGCTGGCGATGCATGGTGCCGACAGGTTCGCGGCCCGTAAGGCGATTGTCGCGCGGCTGGAAGAGCAGGGGCTGCTCGACAAGGTCGAGCCGCATACGCATGCAGTGCCGCACGGCGACCGCTCCGCCGCCGTGATCGAGCCCTTCCTGACCGACCAATGGTACGTCGACGCCAAGACGCTGGCCCAGCCCGCAATCGAAGCCGTGCGCGCGGGCCGCACCCGGTTCGTGCCGCAGAACTGGGAGAAGACCTACTTCGAGTGGATGGAGAACATCCAGCCGTGGTGCATCTCGCGGCAACTCTGGTGGGGGCACCAGATCCCGGCGTGGTATGGACCAGTGCTTCGCGATGGAAAGCTACATTCCGGTTCTGATGACGAGCAAATCTTCGTTGCGGCCAGCGAAGCTGAAGCTCTAGCCGAGGCACGATCCTATTACGCGCAATATGCAGCGCCCGTGGAATTAGTGGCGTTCAATCAGCGATACGATTATGGGCTCACTCCAGTCGGTGCAGAGGAGCGAAGGCCCACAAAGATTCCGATCTATCGAGACGAAGACGTCCTCGACACCTGGTTCTCCTCGGCGCTGTGGCCGTTCTCGACGCTGGGCTGGCCGGACGAGACGCCGGAGCTTGCGCGCTTCTATCCGACATCGGTGCTCGTCACCGGCTTCGACATCATCTTCTTCTGGGTCGCCCGCATGATGATGATGGGGCTGGAATTTCAGGGACAGGTGCCGTTCCCGACCGTCTACATCCATGCCCTGGTGCGCGACGCCTCGGGTGCCAAGATGTCGAAGTCGAAGGGCAACGTCATCGATCCGCTCGCCATCATCGACGACTACGGCGCCGATGCGCTGCGCTTCACGCTTGCGGCCATGGCCGCGCAGGGCCGTGACATCAAGCTTTCGCCGCAACGCGTTGAGGGCTACCGCAACTTCGCGACCAAGCTGTGGAACGCGGCGCGCTTCGCCGAGATCAACGGCTGCGTGCGTGATCCGGAATTCGATCAGCGCCGTGCGAAGGAAACGCTCAACCGTTGGATCGCCCACGAGACGGCAAAGACGGCGCGGGAGGTGACCGAGGCGCTCGAAGCCTACCGGTTCAACGAAGCGGCGGGCGCGATCTACCGTTTCGTCTGGAACGTGTTCTGCGACTGGTATCTGGAACTGTCGAAGCCGGTGCTGCTCGGTCCCGACGGCGCGGCCAAGGCGGAGACCCGGGCAACGACCGCCTGGGCGCTCGACGAGATTCTGAAACTCTTGCACCCGTTCATGCCGTTCATCACCGAGGAACTTTGGGCGGTAACCTCTCCATCCGTCATTCCGGGACGGCGCGAAGCGCCGGGCCCGGAATCCATAACCACGATCGGGAGTATGGATTCCGGGCTCGCGCCTTCGGCGCGCCCCGGAATGACCGGCAGAGACTCGCTCCTGATCCTCGCCGCCTGGCCGCACCACGACGGCTTCGACGATGCCGCCGCGGAAGCCGAGATTGGCTGGGTGATCGACCTTGTCACCGCGGTGCGCTCGGTGCGCGCCGAGATGAACATCGCGCCGGCGACGCTCATCCCGTTGGTGCTCATCGCATCCACTCCGGCGCGTGAGCGTGCGGCAAAGTGGGACGATATCCTCAAGCGCCTGGCGCGGCTTGCCAGCATCGATTTTGCCGTCGACCAGCCTCCCAACTCGATCCACCTCCTGGTGCGCGGTGAGGGTGCGGCCCTGCCGTTGAAGGGCGTGATCGATCTCGCCGCCGAGAAGGCGCGGCTGGAGAAGGAAATCGCCAAGGTCGACGCCGACATCAAGCGCGTCGACGCCAAGCTCGGCAATGCCGATTTCGTCGCGCGCGCGCCGGAGGAGGTGGTCGACGGCGAGCGCGAGCGGCGCGAAGAGGCGACAGCGCGACGCGAGAAGATCGTCGAGGCGCTGGAACGGCTGAAGGGGGCGGCGTGAGCCTTGTGTCCCGGGCGCAGCGCGGCATGCAATGCCGCGCTGCTGACCCGGGACCGTACCAGCGGCGGTATTTGGAACGGTCCGGATCAGCGGTGCGCCGTTTCACGCTGCACCGCGCCCGGGACACACGGAGAATAAATGCGCATCTTCCTTGCCGGCGCCACCGGCGTCATCGGTCGGCGGCTGGTGCACCTGCTGCGGCCCGATGGCTATGATGTCTTCGGCACCACACGTTCGGATGCGAAGGCTGGGGCGCTGCGCCTCGTCGGCGCAACGCCGGTGGTGGTCGACGTGTACGATGCGCCAGCGCTGATGCGCGCCGTGCAAGCGGCGATGCCCGACATCGTCATCCACCAGCTCACCGATTTGCCGCAGGTGGATGATCCGGCGCGGATGGAAGCCTCGCGCGCCGCCAATGCCCGGCTACGCATCGACGGCACGCGCAACCTGGTGGCGGCGGCTAAGGCCGCCGGTGCCAAGCGGATCATCGCCCAGAGCATCGCTTTCGTCTACGCAGCCGGCGAAGGCGCAAGGGTCGAAACCGATCCGTTGGCCATGCAGCCGGATGGAACCCCCGGCACGAGTCTCCGTGGCGTCATCGCGTTGGAACAGCAGGTCGTGGGCGCGCCCGGCATCGACGGCATCGTGCTGCGTTACGGCCGGCTCTACGGCCCCGGCACCTGGAGCGAGACAGGCCCGTCCGGCCCCGGCTCGCTGCATGTCGATGCCGCCGCGTACGCGGCGCGCCTTGCGGTGACGTGTGGCGCACCGGGCATCTACAACATCGCCGAAGACGACGGCGCCGTGGCGATCGACAAGGCGCGCCACGAGCTCGGCTTTGACCCGCAGTTTCGAACTGATGCGCGCTGAGCGCGGGCGAAAGCCGGAGGTATGCGTCCCGGCTTGTGCTCCTCCGGATCAAGGCCGGGGTCGCTTGGCCGGGACGACAACGGAGAGCTTTTCAGCCGGCATCCGGAAACCGCTTGCTCAGGAATCGCGAGCCCTTCAGCCCGTAGCGCCACGGCACCTCAATCGCCTTGGTGATCCCGATGCGCGGGCCGGCGGCGATCTCCGGCTTGGTCGCCCGCGCGTAGAACGCAAACGGCGGCCGGTCGAGGGCCAGTCCGTTGTGCGCGTGGGTGATGCCGAGCGCCTGGCAGACGCGGCCGGGACCGGAGCAGAGCAAGCGTTCGTCGTCGAGCCCACGCCGCCGCCGCATTGCCGCAAGCCCCTCGGTCGGCTGCAGCGCGCGGATCAGCACGGCGCTGGCACTGTTTTCCGCTTCGCATACGACGTTGACGCACCAATGGATGCCGTAGGATCGATAGACGTAGAGGTGTCCCGGCGGGCCGAACATCACCGCATTGCGCGCGGTCGGCCCGCGATAGCTGTGCGCGGCCGGGTCGGTGTGATGATAGGCTTCGACTTCGACGATCAGGCCGCCGACCCCGTCAACGAGAAACGTGGCGCCGATCAGGTCGGGTGCGACACCATGGACACTTCGGTTGAAGAAGGGGCGGCTGAGCTTGGCTGATTGCGGCATTGCTCTTCAAATCGGGGCTCGCCACTCGCGGAGCGTGCACGCGCCTGATTACAGAACCGGTCTCGCCTTGACAACTTGACGAACGAACCACCACAGTTTCGGGCGATGGGCCGTGCGGTCATGTTACGGCGGCTTCGGCAAAACAAGAACGCAAGTCCGATGCCGTGTCATCGGAGATCATGGGGAGGTTGCTATGCAACACGGGTTAAGACAGGTGGTCCGCGCGTCCTGCGTCGCCGCCGCTGCCGCGTTGGCGCTGGGCGCCATCCCGAACGCATCCGCAGTCGAGCTTCGGTTCGCCACCGGATTTCCCAGCAACCACATCGTCCAAAAGAATGTCTTCGAGCCCTGGGCGGCGGATGTCGCGAAACGGAGCAACGGCACGCTGACCATCCGCATCTATCCGGGCGGCGCGCTTGGGCCCGCGCCCGCGACTTATCAGCGGGTGAAGACCGGTGTGGCCGACATGGGCTACAGCCTGCAGGGCTTCACCTCCGACCAGTTCCCACGCACGCTGCTGGCGGAAATGCCGGATGTCGCGCAGAACAACATCACGGCGACCCGCAAGCTTTGGTCGGTCTTCGACCTGATCAAGGATGACTACCAGGGCGTCAAGGTTCTCGCGCTGTTTTCGACCGGACCGAACGTCCTTTCGACGCGCGAGAAGCAGGTGCGGGTACCCGACGACATCAAAGGCATGCGGATTCGCGTGCCGTCCAAGCTGGTCGGTGACATGCTGCGGTCGATCGGCGCAAGCCCGGTGTTCATGACGATCACCGACGTCTACAACGCGGTGCAGACCGGCGTGATCGAAGGCGTGGCGACAGGCACCAGCGCGATCCGCGGCTTCAAATTCGGCGAGGTGCTGAAGTATTACGGCGAATACGAATTCGGCGTCTCGCCGCAGTTCGTCGTGATGAATCAGGCGAGCTACGACAAGCTGTCCGCCGAGCATAAGAAGATCATCGACGAGACCACTGGTTTGGAATTCAGCCTCAAGGGCGCCACGGTCTATGACAAGGAGGCGGTCGATCAGCTCGATGAGGAGATCAAACGCGGCCGCGGCCATCTGGTGAAAGTGACGCCGGAACAGCGCAAGCTCTGGGACGCCGCAATCCGTCCCGCTCTCGACAAAGCCGTCGCCGAACGCAAGGGCATCGATGCCGCGCGGATTCTCGACGCCATGCGCAAGGCGAAGTAGGTGATACTCCAGCAAGTCCGGCGTCATGCAAAAACTGGCAAAGCCGCTCGGGGCGATCGCGAGGGCCGCGGGCGCCATCGCGGGCGTCGCCTTGCTCGGGATCATGCTGACGACCGTCGTCGATGTCACGTTACGGTCGACCTTCAACATCGCCTTCCTGGGGGTCACTGAGATCACCGAGCTTGGGCTTGTGGTCGTTGCCGGGCTCGGCATCGCCTACTGCGGCTGGACCGAAGGCCACATCGCCCTGGAGTTCGGCGAGCGGTTTGTCCCGGCGGCGCTTTGGAAGGTGGCGCAGATCGTCGTTGTGCTGCTGTCGGCATCGGTCGCGGGAGCGGTTGCAGTCTACAGCCTTGTCGAGGCCGCGGCCGTTTACAGTCGCAACGCCCACACCAACATGCTCCAGATCGCGGAATACCCCTTCTATGCGGTCGCCGGGCTAGGCTTTCTGGCGTACACGGCGGTGCTGCTGTTCAAGCTCGCCGGCGGCAGCGGCGACACGGCGGGAACGGCCGAATGAGCCCGACCTTTGCCGGCGTCGTCGGCCTCGTGGTTCTGTTCGTGCTGTTCTTCTTCCGAATGCCCATCGGCGTCAGCCTGCTGCTGGTGGGTGGTGTCGGCTTCGCCGCTCTCACCAATTGGCCGGCGGCGTCCGCGCTGCTCGGATCCGAGCCGTTCCACGTCACATCGGCCTATGCGCTGAGCGTCATTCCGCTGTTCGTCCTGATGGGGCATTTCGCCACGCTGTCCGGCATGGCGCGCGATTTCTACGCCGCAGCCTATGCCTGGATCGGCCCGTGGCGCGGCGGGCTTGCCGGCGCGACGATCGTCGCCTGCTCGGGATTTTCGGCGCTGTCCGGTTCCTCGGTGGCAACGGCCGCAACCATTGGGCAGGTGGCGCTGCCGGAGATGCGCCGCTATCGCTACGACCCGCGGCTGGCGACCGGCGCCGTGGCGGCCGGCGGTACGCTCGGAATCCTAATTCCGCCGAGCACCGGAATGGTCGTCTACGCCATTCTCACCGAGCAATCGATCGGACAGCTATTCGTCGCCGGCATTCTGCCGGGCGTGCTGCTCACCGTGATGTTCATGATCACCATCTCGGCGGTGTGCCTGCTGTGTCCGAGCTACGGGCCGCCCGGCAAGGTGCAACCGATCGCGCAGCGCGCCGCGGCTCTGCTGCGCGCCCTGCCCATGCTGGGAATCGTTCTGGTGACGATCGGCGGCATTTATCTCGGCTTCTTCACGCCGACGGAAGCCGCCGCCGTGGGCGCGTTCCTGGCGATGCTGCTTGCCGTCGTGCGTCGCGCGCTAACCTTCGGCGCCCTCCTGAAGGTGCTGCTTGAAAGCGTGCGCACGTCGGGCTTGGTCTTCCTCATCCTGATCGGCGCGACCCTGTTCTCCCAATTCATCTCAGTGACGCGTATACCCGGTGACCTCGCGCAGTTTCTGATCGGCCTGAACCTGCCCAAGGAAGCGATCCTCACGCTGATCCTGTCGACCTACATCGTCCTCGGCACGTTCCTCGAGGGCTTCGCGATGCTGGTGCTGACCCTGCCGGTTGTGTTTCCCATCATCACGACCTTGGGCTACGACCCGATCTGGTTCGGGGTCGTCATGGTGCTGGTGCTGGAGATGGGGCTGATCAGTCCGCCACTCGGCGTCAATGTCTTCGTCGTCAAGGGAGTCGCCGGCGACGTCCCGATGAGCCAGATCTTTGTCGGTATCCTGCCGTTCTGGGCGGCGATGATCGTCACCCTGGTGATCCTGGTGCTGGTGCCAGACATCGCGCTGCTGTTGCCCAAGTCAATGTTCCGCTGACCTGTCGGGGCGCGAAGACCTGTGGCATTCGCGCAACATGTTTAGAACATTTAAGGAAACGGCCGCCATGGTGTTGGCCGGCGCCGCGATTTGGCCACACCTCTCTTTGACACGGAGCACGGCGGTCGAGGCCGTTCTAGACTGCGTCATGGAAGCCCGACAATTGGGTGGGGCGGGGGTCCTATCGGACTGACATGGACGTAAAAGCAAATTTGAAAGCCAAGCTGCCCAGTCGGCACGTCACCGAAGGCCCAGAACGAGCGCCACACCGCTCGTACTACTATGCCATGGGGCTGACGACGGCGCAGATCCATCAGCCTTTCGTCGGCGTTGCGACGTGCTGGAACGAGGCTGCGCCCTGCAACATCGCGCTGATGCGCCAGGCCCAGGCGGTGAAGAAGGGCGTCGCCGCGGGCGGCGGAACGCCCCGGGAGTTCTGCACCATCACCGTGACCGACGGTATCGCCATGGGACACGGCGGCATGAAGGCGTCGCTGCCGTCGCGCGAGGTGATCGCCGATTCAGTCGAGCTCACCATCCGCGGCCACGCTTATGATGCGCTGGTCGGGCTGGCCGGCTGCGACAAGTCGCTGCCCGGCATGATGATGGCGATGGTCCGGCTCAACGTGCCGTCGATCTTCATCTACGGAGGCTCGATTCTGCCCGGAACCTTCAAGGGCAAGCCGGTCACCGTGCAGGACGTGTTCGAGGCCGTCGGCAAACACTCGGTCGGCAACATGTCGGACGAGGACCTGGCCGATCTCGAACAGCATGCCTGCCCATCCGCGGGCGCGTGCGGCGCGCAGTTCACCGCCAATACCATGGCGACGGTCTCCGAGGCGATCGGGCTGGCGCTGCCGTATTCGGCGGGCGCTCCGGCACCGTACGAGATTCGCGACGCCTTCTGCATGACAGCGGGCGAGAAGATCGTCGATCTCGTGCGCGAAGGTATCCGTCCGCGCGACATCGTCACCCGAAAGGCGCTCGAAAATGCCGCCGCCGTGGTCGCCGCCTCCGGCGGCTCGACCAACGCAGCACTGCACCTGCCGGCGATCGCGCATGAATGCGGCATCGATTTCAATCTGTTCGACGTTGCCGATGTCTTCAAAAGGACACCTTATGTCGCGGATTTGAAACCGGGCGGCCGTTATGTTGCCAAGGATATGTTTGAAGCTGGTGGTGTCCCGTTGCTGATGAAGACGCTGCTCGATCACGGCTTCATGCACGGCGATTGTTTGACAGTGACCGGGCGTAGCGTGGCCGAGAATCTCAAGAGCGTGAAGTGGAATTCGGAGCAGGACGTGGTGCGGCCGGCGAACAAGCCGTTGCTCGCGACCGGCGGGGTGGTCGGACTCAAGGGGAATCTCGCGCCGGATGGCGCGATCGTCAAAGTCGCCGGGATGGAGATGCTGAAATTCACCGGCCCCGCCCGCTGCTTCGATGGCGAGGAGGCGTGCTTCGAGGCGGTCAAGCATCGCCGGTACAACGAAGGCGATGTGCTGGTGATCCGCTATGAGGGGCCGCGCGGCGGTCCCGGTATGCGCGAAATGCTCTCGACCACGGCCGCGCTTTATGGCCAGGGCATGGGCAATGCGGTTGCGCTGATCACAGATGGTCGATTTTCCGGTGCGACCCGCGGTTTCTGCGTCGGTCATGTCGGACCCGAGGCGGCGGTCGGCGGGCCGATCGCGCTGATCCGCGATGGTGACATCATCGAGCTCGACGCCGAGGCGGGCCTCCTCAACGTCAAGGTATCGGAGGCTGAACTTTCCGAACGCCGGACGGAATGGCAGCCGCGGCCGGAGGAATTCGGTTCCGGCTATCTCTGGAAATATGCCCAGCAGGTCGGACCCGCGCTCAACGGAGCGGTGACCCATCCGGGCGGTGCCGCCGAGAAGGCCTGCTATGCAGATATCTGACACGCTGATCGCCGTCGCCGTTGCAGGCGCGGCCGCCGTGCTTGGTTCCGCGGCGTGGGCGTTCGACGGCACCAGCGCTCCCTCGGGCCGGATGTCGGCGGTCGAAGCCTTCCGCAACGGCTCGCTGGCGCTCAAGCAGGGCGAAAAGGCGAAGGCTCTGACCTCGCTGCAATACGCCGCCGAGAACGGGCATCCGCTGGCGCAGTGGAAGCTCGGACAGATGTACGCCAAGGGCGACGGAGTGCCGCGCAACGACATGCGGGCCTTCGAGTACTACTCGCGGATCGCCAACAGCCATGCCGACGACCGGCCGGAATCGCCGCGGGCGCGCATTGTGTCCAGCGCCCTGGTCGCGCTTGGCAACTACTATCTCGACGGGATTCCGAATTCCACGATCCGCCGCGATCCGGCGCGTGCCCGGGAAATGTTCCATTACGCAGCAACCTATTTCGCCGACCCCGACGCGCAATACGATCTGGCGCGGCTTTACCTGGACGGCGTTGGTGCGCCGCGCGATCCGCGGCAGGCGGTGCGCTGGCTGTCGCTCGCGTCGCACAAGGGGCAATACCAGGCGCAGGCGCTCCTGGGCGCCATGCTGTTCAAGGGTGAACACTTGCGGCGGCAGGCGTCGCGCGGGCTGATGTGGCTCACGTTGGCGCGCGACTCCGCCGCCGGCCCTGAGGACGCGTGGATCAACGAGCTCTACGATTCGGCCTTCACGCAGGCGACGGACGACGAGCGGGCGGTTGCGCTGATCTATCTCGAGCGATGGATGAAGCACCGGCGCGATTGAGCCGGGTGCCCCGTGCCCCGCGGGGTATCCGTTGAAACCGATCATTAACCATACGACCGTGTTGTCGGCCGCCATCAGTCCCGCAGCTTCGGCATCACCTCGGAGGCGAACATCTCCATGTTCCGCCGCGTCAGGTGGTCGGGCAGTACGCCGAATTGCAGCATCGTCACCAGCCGGTTGACGCCGGTCGCCTCGCGCACGCGCTCGATACGCTCACGCACCGTCTGCGGGCTGCCGACGATCACGGTGCCGCTGTTCACAAGCTCGTCGACGGTCAAGCGCCCGCGGGTGCCGAGATGCTTGCGCATGGCGATCGTGCGCTTGAGTGACGCCATCGACATGTAGCCGGGCGGCAGCAACATTTCCCACGGATTGTTCAGGTAGTCGTTGAACAGCGTCTCGACGCCGGCCTTCGCCTCCTGCATGGCGCGTTCGTCGGTCTCTGCAACGTAGACCGGCGCGGCCCAGCCGAGCTGGTCGCCGCTCGCCTCATAGCCGAGCTCGCGCGCCTGGTCGCGGTACATGGTGAGATAGCGGATCACCAGCTCCTCGGCGCTGAAGGTGACCAGGAACGGATATTTGCGTGAGGGGTCGGCGGCCCAGCGGATCGTCTCCGAGGAACCTTGCGACGGCACCCAGATCGGCGGATGCGGCTGCTGGTAGGGACGGGGCCAGAGATTGACGTAACGCAGATTGTAGTGCTGCCCGTCGAACTCGAACGGCCCGGGCTTCGTCCAAGCGGCGACGATCAGGTCGTGCGCCTCCTGATAGCGCTCGTGCGAGAACGTCGGGTTGAGGCCGGTTGCATGGTACTCGGTGCCGATACCGCGCACGAAGCCGGTGATGATGCGACCGCGCGACAGGTTGTCGAGCATCGCGAACTCTTCTGCGATGGTGACCGGGTTGTTCACCAGCGGCAACGCCCGGCCGAGGATCGCGATCTTCACCGTCTTGGTACGCTGGATCAGCGCGCTGGCGATCAGGTTGGGCGCCGGCATCATACCATAGGCGGTTTGGTGATGCTCGTTCACCCCGATGGCGTCGAAGCCGAGCTTTTCCGCATAGGTCAACTGATCGATATAGGACTCGTATTCGTCGGCGCCCTTGACGGGATCGTACAGGCTGTTCGGCAGGACCACCCAGGCGGAACGGTGCTTGGCGCGCTCGGCAAAATCGAGCGGGCGGTACGGCATCAGATGGAAGCAGGTGAAATGCATCGTCATGCCCCGCCGATGAAGTCGAGAATCGTGCGCGCCGCCCAGTCGGCTTTCTCGACTGGCAGAAGATGGCCGCACGCGGGAGTCACCTCGATGCGGATGCCGGGCACGCGCTCTTTCCACAGCGCCGCATAGGCGCTGGGAATGACCTTGTCGTTCTCGCCCCACAGGGCCAGGGCGGGGAGCTTGATGCGGTGCAGCCAGCGTTCGAGGTCGGGGTTGAACCAGCGCGGATCCCAGCCGAGCCGGGCGGCCATGTAGCGGTTGGCCAGCGCCCGCTCGACGTCCTCGGGCGAGGCCTGCTGCATCTGCGCAATCATCGCTTCCGCGAAGCGCTGGTCGTGGAACACGTTGCGGGCGTTCTCTTCCGGCCCCCAGATGAAGTTGTCGCCGGTCGGAATGCCTTTAATGCGGATGCCGGCGGGCGCAATGAGCGTCAGCGTCTTGAGCCGCGCCGCGTTGCGCACGGCGAGCTCGGCCGCGATCCAGCCGCCGAGCGAGAAGCCGATGAGGTGCACGTCCGTAAGCCCCATCTCATCGAAGAGATCGAGGTAGTACATCGCCACGTCCGGCGTGTTGCGGATCCAGGATGCGGCATCGGAACTGCCGAAGCCCGGATGCTCGGGCACCAGCAGGTCGTGCCTGGCGGCGATCTGTTCGAACAGCGGAAGCCAACCGGCAATGCCGCCGGCGCCATGCAGGTACACGACCGGCGTCCCACTGCCGCCGCGGAACGTCCGCACGGACACGTCGCGCACTTGGCGCCTCGATTCTTGCACGGCCATGGGGCTAAGTCCTCGTCGGGAGATGACGGCCCCGTAAAGCACAAGGCGGGGCGGCGGGGAAGGCGATGATCCGGAACCTGACAGGCTGCAAACGCATAGGGCCGGGCGAAGTGGCGTTCCCCTAACATTACAGTTGTTTTATCGGAAGGCTTGTGAATCCATGGGCAACCATGATTCGGAGATCGTGGACGCGGGCAGCGTCGATTGAGGAGACGCTTGCGTTGTGGGCGGCGTCG
>WHTM01000067.1 GCA_009377755.1 Hyphomicrobiales bacterium
TCGTTCGTCATGGCGTGGTCTCCAGCCCGGCGCTCTAACGCCGGGTGATTCGAGGTTGATCACCCCGGAGACTACGCCACCCTCAATTCCAACCAACTCCACGACGGCACCGTAGCCACCGACTTAAAGCGGAGACAGATTAGGAGGCTTGCCCGAATCGCTCGCCAGTTTGTTCGAATAGGATATGACGACCTCGACGTAGAGGAAGAGCCGGAAGTAGAATTTGCGGCCTAAGCAAGGGTATCCGGGTCTTCATCTCCCCCGCGGGCAGGCCCCCGGACTTCGATTCGCTCGATCAGCGATACTCGTTTCTATTGCTTTCATAAAGGGAGAAGGGCGCAATTGTGGCCAATGCAGCCGAACGATACCAATCGGATCTTGAGCGCCTGATTAAGCAGGGAGGGAAGCTCGTTCTCTCTTTACAACGCCTAGCCAAACCCGATGCTGAAACGAAAACGGATTTGTCTGAAGATGAGCTCAAGAATCTTCCTGATTTCCACTTGAACTATCAAGCTTGGTATTCCGAGAGCCTAGCCGTTGTGTCTCAACTAATTCCGGAGCGTGTGAGCGACTTCCAAGCGTACTATGCGCCCAAGGGGCCGCGGAAAGAGATACTATTCTCGAACTATACAATTAGCGACGCGCTTCGCGGTACAACCGTGAGACAATACGGAGACGTCACAGCCGGGCCAGCGGCAGCAATTAGGCCTATGTATCAACAGTACAACATCGTTGCAGGCCTGCGTAATCGGTTTGCATCAACCCTGTACGATATTAAGACTTTGGTGCACGCAGATTTGCTAGACGATGAACTTCACGCTGCGGAAGAACTAAACGCGAAGGGATTTCAACGTGGCGCCGGCGCAATTGCTGGAGTCGTCTTGGAAAGCCACCTTGCTGCGGTGTCCAAGCGGCATAACATCACCTTACGTAAAAAGGACCCGACAATTTCGGACTTGAATGACGCACTGAAGAATGCCTCCGTGACTGAAACACCAACGTGGCGCTTCATTCAGCATCTTGGTGATTTACGCAACAAATGCGATCACAAGAAACCAACCGAACCTACAAAGGATGACGTCAGAGAACTGATCGAGGGTGTGCGTAAGATCACCAAAACTGTCCTCTAAGGGAAGCAAGCAAAATAGCTCGGATGAAATCCAGCGAAACCAGGGGCGCAATCGTTCCCGGGTTACGCTTCGCTCCACCCGGGCTACGAGCTACGAGCTTATCCGGAGCACGTCAGTGAGACGAAGGCAATTTATTGCGAGCCTGCTCGTTGCTGTACTTACCGGGCGCAATGACAGCGCCGCGCGCTCTGAGGGTTTTGAAGTGTCAAACGGCGTGCCCGAGAAGATCAGGCTCATCCCAGACAAGTGGCACATCCACAACGTGGGCCGCCTCGCTGACGGGAGCTCGTTCTTGGTCGACAGCCAGCTTGACCCCGCCGGCGGCACACCGAGGGATTTCGTTTGCACCTTCATTTTCGATCATGACGGCCGCCTTGTTGAGCATTCCATCGAACTAATAGGAGTACGAGACGCGTACCCGAGGGGAAGTGTTGGGAGTGCGAAGGATCGGCATCTCGCGACGTTAGGCAAGCGCGCCATTGCCGGCATCTGGGTTCGTCCCTTCGAGGTCGAAAGCAACGGAACTGTGTTCGGGCTCATCCCACGACAAACCGAGGATGGCGCGTGGCGAGTCGAATTCATGCCGGGTAACACCCTGTCGTTCTATCCTCCGTGGGAGGCTGGTGGGTACGACACGTAAGGTCCGCTTTGCCGCGGCGCTGAACACGTCGGTATGCGACCCGTCGCTGCATGCAGACCTCTTGGAAATTCCAGCCTGCCATTCTATTGCCAACATCCCTATTCTGGGATATTTCCATGCGCGCCCAAGCCCGTCATGCCCGGCCTTGTGCCGGGCATCCACGTCTTTGAGTAAGCAGCGAAGAAAAAGACGTGGATGGCCGGGACAAGCCCGGCCATGACAGCGGAGGGTCGGGCGGCTCACAGTCGCACGACAGGACTACGAGGCCCGTTATGGCAAGAGCGAGCGGTAGCAAAGGCAAGGCGCGCGAGATTACCCGCGGCAACGGCAACGTGTTCGCGGACTTGGGATTCCCCGACGCCGAAGAGCGGCAGACCAAGCTCCGGCTCGCTTACGCGCTGAACACGGTCATGGATGTGCAGCACCTGACGCAGGCCGCAGCCGCATCGCGGCTCGGCCTCAATCAGCCCAAGGTTTCGGCCTTGCGCAACTACAGGCTCGAAGGGTTCTCGGTGGAGCGGTTGATGACGCTGCTCAATGCGCTCGATCAGGATGTCGAGATCGTCATTCGCGCAAAGCCGCGCTCGCGCGCGGCGGCACGCATCAGCGTGGTGGCGGCGTAATGGGCCGCGGCTTGGCGTCGGCTGGAGCCACTTGCAGGCAGACTGCGCCATGCTACACCACGCGGGCGCCAATCCTCGCCAATTCAAGCGGCCTGTGAATGAACATCCTCCTCCTCGGCTCCGGCGGGCGCGAACACGCGCTGGCTTGGAAGATCGCCGCCAGCCCGCTCGCCGACAAGATTTATTGCGCGCCGGGCAACGCCGGCATTGCACAGGAAGCGGAGTGCGTCGCGCTCGACATCGCCGACCACGCGGCGGTGATCGGCTTCTGCAAGGACAGGCGCATCGACTTCGTCGTGGTGGGGCCGGAGGCGCCGCTCTGCGCCGGCATCGTCGACCACCTCGAAGCCGCCGGCATCAAGGCGTTCGGGCCGAGCAAGGTCGCGGCGCAGCTCGAAGGTTCGAAGGGCTTCACCAAGGACCTGTGCCGTGCCAACGCCATTCCGACCGCCGCCTATGAGCGCTTCACGGCTGCCGCGCCGGCGAAGGATTACATCCGCGCGCGCGGCGCGCCGATCGTCATCAAGGCCGACGGGCTTGCCGCCGGCAAAGGCGTGGTCGTCGCCGAGGCGCTCGATGACGCGCTGCAAGCCGTCGACATGATGTTCGACGGCGGACTTGGCGAAGCCGGCGGAGAGGTGGTGGTGGAGGAATTCCTCACCGGCGAGGAAGCGTCGTTCTTTGCGCTCTGCGACGGCACCACCGCGATCCCGCTCGCCACGGCTCAGGACCACAAACGCGTGTTCGACGGCGACCACGGTCCGAACACCGGCGGCATGGGCGCCTATTCGCCGGCGCCGGTCATGACCGAGGCGATGAACGGCCGGGTGATGGACGAGATCATCATGCCGACCATGCGCGCCATGGCGGCGATGGGCGTGCCCTACAAGGGCGTGCTCTATGCCGGGCTGATGCTCGCCGCCGACGGTCCGAAGCTGATCGAATACAACGCCCGGTTCGGCGACCCGGAATGCCAGGTGCTGATGCTGCGGCTGATGTCGGACATTCTGCCGGCGCTGATCGCGGCGCGCGACGGCGTGCTCAAAAGCTTCGACCTGCGCTGGTACCCGGAGGTGGCGCTCACCGTGGTGATGGCGGCCAAGGGTTATCCCGGCCACTATGAACGCGGCTCGGTGATCGAGGGACTGGCCGAGGCGTCCGCGATTGAGGGCGTGGAAATCTTCCACGCCGGCACCAAGGCGGAAGGCGGCCACATCCTCGCCAACGGCGGACGGGTGCTCAACGTCTGCGCGCTCGGTCACACCGTCGCCGAGGCGCAGGCGCGCGCGTATGCCGCCGTCGACCGCATCCGCTGGCCGGACGGCTTCTGCCGCCGCGACATCGGCTGGCGGGCGGTAGAGCGGGAGAAGGAAGGCTAGGCGTCCATGTCCGATCTCGCCGACCTCTATCCCGGCTTCGAGTCGAAGTGGATCGACACCGAAATCGGAAAAATGTTCGCCCGCACCGGCGGCGAGGGACCGCCGTTGTTGCTGCTGCACGGCTATACCGAAACCAACGTGATGTGGCACCGCGTGGCGCCGGTGCTGGCGCAACGGTTCACGCTCGTCATCGCCGACCTCCCCGGATACGGCTGGTCGGTAGCGCCGGAGGCCGCGCCCGACCATGAGCCCTATTCCAAGCGCGCCATGGCCCGGGTGATGGTCGAATTGATGGAGCGCCTCGGCCACGTCCGCTTCCGGCTCGGCGGGCACGACCGCGGCGGGCGGGTGAGCTATCGTCTCGCGCTCGACCATCCGGGCCGCGTCGAACGGCTCGCCGTGCTCGACATCGTGCCGACCTACGACATGTGGCATCGCATGGATCGCAATATGGCGATGAAGGTCTGGCACTGGCCGTTCCTGGCGCAGCCCTTTCCGCTCCCCGAGATGCTGATCGAGAAGGCGCCGGTCGAATATCTGGAATGGAAGATGGCGAGCTGGGCCAAGGCAAAGGATCTGTCGGCCTTCGACCCGCGCGCGCTCGATCATTACCGCGCCGCCTTCTCGGATCCGAGCCGCATCCACGCGCATTGTGAGGACTACCGCGCCGGGCAGTCGAGCGACCTCGCGCATGACGAAATCGACCGCGCTGCCGGCAAGATGATCGCATGCGCGGTGCTGGCGCTATGGGGCGCCGCCGGCATCCCCAACGAGACCGGCGGGCCGCTGGCGATCTGGCAGGCGTGGGCGCGCGACGTACGCGGTGCGCCGATCGACTCCGGCCACTTCCTTTGTGAGGAGAATCCGGAAGCGACCGCCGCCGCACTCAACGACTTTTTCTTGGCGACCTGAGACGGAGGCGTTCCATGGCGGCAATGTTGCGGCTTTACGAAGATGTCCTGTCCGCTGGTGCGCCCGATATCCGTCTGCCGGCACTGCCACGGATGATCTACGTCGTGCACGGCAACGTGACGATCGCCGACCGTCAAATCGGAGACGACGAAGCCTGGCATGGCGAAAGCCCGGTGACGCTGACGCCAGGGTCGACGGGCGTCACCTGCTGGCGCTGGGAATTCGCCCAAAACGATACCGGCGATGCCCTGGCCGGACCGGGCATCGTCTCGCACGAAAAGCTATCCGCCAAGCTCGACACATTGCCTAAGGGCGAATTGCTGATGCGCGGCGACAGCGTCGCGTTTCCGCCGGGCGGCTGCGCCTACTTGCACACGCATCAGGGCCCGGGAATCCGCTGCCTGATCGAGGGGGGCATCCGCATCGACACCCAAGGCACCTTGACCTCCTACGGCCCCGGCGGCGCCTGGTACGAATCCGGGCCGGAGCCGGTGTTCGCTCAGGCGGCCGGCGACCGGCCGAGCCGCTTCATCCGCGTGTTGATCCTGCCGCGCGCGCTGCTCGGCAAGAGCTCGCTGCAACTGATCAACGAGGCGGACAAGGCGAAGCCCCGCGCGCAGCAGTACAATATCTTCGCCGACGCGCCGATCGAACGGCCGCAGGCATCTCCTGATCGTCCCCGCGAAGGCGGGGACCCATAGCCACCGAGTGTGACCCGATTGGTGAATGTCGAAGCGTTCGATGACCCTGAATCCGCCATCCGGCGCGAGAAGCAGTTGAAGAAATGGAACCGGCGATTGGAAAATCAGATTGATCGAAGAGAACAATCTCGAATGGCGCGATCTCAGCGATCTGCTCACTTGATAGCACACGGGGTATGGGTCCCCGCCTTCGCGGGGACGACGAAGAAATAATGCCACCCATCGACCGTCAGGCGACCTTTTCCGGCACCAGGGAGGTGGCGGACGCGCTGCGTCTCGATCCCGGGCGGCTTGCGGCCTATCTCGCGCAGCACCTGCCGGACGCCGCCGGCCCGCTCACCGTGCGGCAATTCAAGGGCGGCCAGTCGAACCCGACCTATCTGATCCAGACGCCGACACGGCGGCTGGTGCTGCGGCGCAAGCCGCCCGGCAAACTGTTGCCGTCGGCGCATGCGGTGGATCGCGAGTACCGCGTGCTGCAAGCACTTGCACGGCAACAGTTCCCCGTCGCGAGGCCCCGCTTCTATTGCGCCGACGAGACCGTGATCGGGACGCCGTTCTACGTCATGGACTTCGTCGACGGCCGCGTGTTCTGGGACCCAGGCATGCCGGGCCCGCATCCGCCCGAACGCACCGCCGTGTACGACGCGATGAATGCGACGCTGGCGCGGCTGCACGGGTTCGATCCCGCGGCGATCGGCCTCGCCGATTTCGGCCGCGGCGAGAGTTACGTCGCCCGACAGGTCGAGCGGTGGTCGAAGCAGTACCGCGCCTCGCAGACGGAAGTTGTCGAGTCGATGGAGCGGCTGATCGCATGGCTACCGGCGCATCTGCCGCCGCCCGCGCCGGTGCGGTTGGTGCACGGCGACTATCGCCTCGACAATCTCATCGTCGCGCCCTCCCTTCCCTCCCCCGCAGCACCCCCACCCTACCCTCCCCCGCAAGCGGGGGAGGGAAAGGGAGGGGGCGAGGGAGGGAAAGAGAGGGGGCAGGTGCTGGCGGTGCTCGACTGGGAGCTCTCGACGCTCGGCGATCCGCTCGCCGATTTCGCCTACCACCTGATGCAGTGGGACATGCCGCCGTCGGAGTCGGGCTACGGCGTCGGCACGCTCGTCGGGCTCGACCTTGCAGCGATCGGTATACCGTCGCGCACGGCCTATGTGGACGCCTACGTGGCGCGCACCGGGCTCGATCCGCGCCCGCATCTTGCCGTCTATCTTGCCTATAATTTCTTTCGCCTGGCGGCGATCCTCCAGGGCATCGTCGGGCGCGTGCGGGACGGCACCGCGGCGAATGAGAACGCCGCCGCCATGGCGCTGATGGTGCGGCCCCTGGCCGACAAGGGGTGGGGCTTTGTGCAAGGGAACACGAGCGGATGAAGACCTTCGCGCTTGCGCTCAGCGCCGGCGGGGCCCGTGGGCTTGCCGCCATCGCCGTGCTGGAAGTCCTCGACGAGCTTGGCCGCAAACCGGCGGCCATCGCCGGCGTGTCGATCGGCGCGGCACTTGGCGCCGCCTACGCGGCGGGCATGCCGGCGCAGACGATTCGTCGGTTTGTCATCGAGGTCGCTCACCGCCGCTCGCAGACGGTCGCGCGGCTGATGCAGGCACGCGCAACCCCATTTTCTAAACTGTTTTCTGGCGGCCTCGCCAATCCGATGCTGATCGACGCCGAGAAACTCGCAGCGACGTTCCTGCCGCGGGCCGTGCCCGAGGACTTCGCCGCGCTCGACATCCCGCTCACGGTCATTGCCACCGATCTCTATGGCCGCAGCGAGGTGATGTTCACCACGGGCCCCCTGCGCACGGCGCTCGCGGCGTCAATGGCGATCCCCGGACTGCTGCGGCCGGTGGAGATCGACGGCCGCGTCCTGATCGACGGCGGCGCCGTCAATCCGCTGCCGTTCGAGCATCTGCGCGGCAAGGCCGACGTGGTGATCGCCATCGACAATACCGTCGGGCCGACCGCGGTGCGCGGCATCCCGCAACCATTGGAGTGTCTGCTCGCAACCTTCCAGGTCATGGGTCACGTCATCGTCGCGGAAAAGCTCAAGCATGGCGCCCCCGACCTGACGCTGCACCAGGACATGAACCTGTTCCGGCTGCTCGACTTCTTCCAGGCGAGCTCGATCCTGCGCGTCGCGGAGGCCAAGAAGGCGGAGATCAAGGCGAAGCTTGTGGCGGTGCTAGGCGCATAACTCGCCACCTCGTCATGCGCGCTCGAAGCAAGCGGAAGGCGAAGCAATCCAGTCCTTTGGCGTCCAGCCTGGATCGCTTCGTCGGCTACGCCTCCTCGCAATGAAGGAAGCCTCACCGCCTCTCCCGAAAAAACGCCCGCAATAGCTCCCCCGCCTCGCGCTCCGCGATGCCTCCGTAAACCTCCGGACGGTGATGGCACGTCGGCGCGTCGAAGAACCGCACGCCGCTTTCCACCGCCCCGCCTTTCGGATCGGCCGCGCCGTAATAAAGCCGCCGAATGCGGGCAAAGGAGATGGCCGCCGCGCACATAGGGCAGGGCTCAAGTGTCACGTAAAGGTCGCAGCCCGTGAGGCGTTCCGAGCCGGTCGCCGACGCAGCCTGCCGGATCGCCAGAAGTTCGGCATGCGCAGTCGGATCGCGGTCGGCGAGGGTGCGGTTGCGGGCTCGTGCGATGACGGTGCCGCCGCGGACGATGACGCAGCCGACCGGCACCTCGCCGTCCACCGCAGCGGCGCGGGCCTCGTGGAGGGCTATTGTCATGAAGGACGGCATGGCTCGTGGGCTTCGACAAACTCTGCTATCAGGCAAGTCTTATCGGTGACCAGCCCCATGTCCGGCAAGAGCGGCGACAAGAATCCATCGGAACAGGGGAACCGCCCTGGGCAATCCGGCCAGCGCATCGCCAAGGTGATGGCGCGTGCCGGCCTCGCCTCGCGGCGCGAGGCAGAGGCATGGATCGCCGCCGGCCGGGTGGCGATCAACAGCGCCGTCATCGCCTCGCCTGCGGTCAACGTGGCGCCCGAGGATACCGTCACCGTCGACGGCGAGCCGCTGCCGCAGCGCGAGCGCACGCGCCTGTTCCTGTTCCACAAGCCGCGCGGGCTGGTCACCACGACGTCCGATCCGGAAGGCCGTCCGACCATCTTCGGCGCGCTGCCGAAGCACCTGCCGCGCCTGATCAGCATCGGCCGTCTCGACATCGGCACCGAAGGCCTGCTGCTGCTGACCAACGACGGCGGGCTCGCGCGCGTGCTCGAACATCCGCAGACGGGCTGGCTACGCCGCTATCGGGTGCGCGCGCACGGCAGCGTGACCCAGCCGCAGCTCGACGCGCTGTGCGAGGGCGTGACCATCGACGGCATCCATTACGGACCGGTCGAGGCGACGCTCGACCGCGTGCAGGGCGCCAACGTGTGGCTGACCTTCGCCATCCGCGAAGGCAAGAACCGCGAGGTGCGCAACGTGCTCGGTCATCTTGATCTTCAGGTGAACCGGCTCATTCGAATTTCGTTTGGTCCGTTCCAGCTCGCCGAACTGACCGAAGGCGCGATCGAGGAGGTGCGGACGCGCGTCCTGCGCGATCAACTCGGCAAGAAGATCGCGGCCCTTGCCGATGCCGATTTCGATGCGCCGCTGGCGGTGCGGGAGCCGGCCTCCGATCTCAAGACGCGGCCCCGCCAACCCGAGACGCGCGTCACGCGGGCCGCGAAGGAGGATGGTCCGGACGGATCACGGAAAGGGCGCTCACCAGCTGACGACACCTCCAAGAGGCCGCGACCGTGGCGCGGACGACACCGCGATATCCCGATTGCCGATCGCGCGTTGAATCCAGACGCCCCGCGCAAGACCAGGGCGGGTCTGCTCACCGACCGCAAGGGCCGCCGCGTGCTGGTGCAGCGCGTGCAATCGGAACCTTCCGCCGAGCCGCCAGAACAGGCACCGCCGCGCGGACGCCGGCGCGGCAACCCTGCGCGCGACCGGCGGCACGGGCCGCGGCCGGCGCGGCCCCCTCCCTCGGGCGGGGAAAAGCGGCGGTAGGCGGATGCGCATCGTCGGCGGGCGGCTGCGCGGGCGGACGCTGACCGCGCCGAAGACACAGGCGATCCGCCCGACGACCGATCGCCTGCGCGAAGCGCTGTTCAACATCCTGGTCCACGGCTACGGCGACCCGCTAACCGGCGCGCGTGTGCTCGACCTGTTCGCCGGCACCGGCGCACTCGGCCTCGAAGCGCTGTCACGCGGCGCCGCCTTCACACTGTTCGTCGACGATGGTGCCGAGGCGCGGGCGCTGCTTCGCGCCAATGTCGAGGCGCTCGGCCTCGGCGGCGTGAGCCGCATCTTCCGCCGCGACGCGACCAGGCTTGGCCCGGTGCATCCGCTTGAACCGTTCTCGCTGGTGTTCGCCGATCCGCCCTATGGACGCGGGCTCGCCGAGCAAGCGTTGGCCTCGGCGTACGACGGCGGCTGGCTCACGCCGGATGCTTTGCTTGTCGTAGAAGAGACCGCGGACGCCGGCTTCGCAGCGCCGGCGGGATTGTCCGAGTTCGAGCGGCGGCGCTACGACGACACCGAGTTCGTCATCATGCGCTGTGCGTGACGCGTTCCCCGCTTCGATTCAAGCAAAGCAACCGAGGTCCCGGGTCTGCAGCGCATCACACCGTAAGTCGGATGTTTCCGACTTGCGGCACTATTTGGTTGCCCGAAGTGGGTAAACCCGACTTCGGGTGTGCTGCGCTGCGCCCGGGACAAGAGTCACTTCGCGCCGATGGCCGCCGTGATCGGCGGGCCCCATTTCGCCACTTCGTCCTTGACGAGTTGAGTCAGGTACTCAGGCGACCGCTCCTGCTTCGGCGGAACTTCCAGTCCGAGACTCAACAGCCGTTTGCTGATCACCGGATCGTCGAGCAGCTTGCCGGTTGCCGCATTGATCTTCGCGACGATGGCCGGCGGCGTACCGCGCGGCGCGATGAAGGCGTTCCACCCGTCGGCATCGACGTCGGCAAAACCTTGCTCCAGCGCCGTCGGCACGTTCGGCAGCGCCGGCGAGCGGGTCTTGCGCAGCGTCGCGATCGCCTTGACACGGCCGCCGACGATCTGCGGTTGCGCCGTCGAGGTGATGTCGCAGAGAAAGTCGATACGGCCGGCCGTAATATCCTGGATCGCGAGCGCGACGCCGCGATACGGCACATGGGTAATCTTCGGGGCGCCGATCTTGCTGGTCAGCAGCACGCAGGCGATGTGCGTCGCCGAGCCGCCGCCACCGGAGCCGTACTGCATTTTGCTTTCGTTCTTCCGCGCGTAGGCGACGAATTCCTTCATATTGTTCACTGGCAGGTCCTTGCGCACCACCAGCACCTTGCTGTTGCCGACGACCAGGCCGATCGGCGTGAAGTCGGTATCCGGGTTGTACAGCGGCTTCTTGTAGAGGTACCGGCTGAAGACGTGGGTGCCCTGATTACCGAAGCCGAAGGTGTAGCCGTCCGGCTCGGCGCGGGCGACGCGGGCCGCGCCGTTCATGCCGCCGGCGCCGCCGACGTTCTCGACGACCACCGATTGACCGAGTTGTTCGCTGAGACCCGGCGTAAGGATGCGTGCCAGCGTATCGATCGGACCGCCGGCGGCGAACGGCACGACCATCATGATCGGCCGCGTCGGCCAGTCCTGGGCACCCGCCGAGCTCCCTGCCGCCAAGGCGGCAAACGCAATAGCAATGGCAATCCTCAGCATGGAACGTCTCCCCTTTTTTGTTTGGAGGAGAAGCCTTGCCGGTCGCGGCCGACGCGTCAAGATGCACCGCAGCCGGGACCCCGAATCGCGACACTAGTCGGCGCTGACGCCGCTCGCCTTGATGGGCGCAGCCCACTTCTCGATCTCGCTCTTCACGAAGCCGGCGAGATACTGCGAGCTGCGTTGTTCCGGCGGAGCGATCGTGGCACCGAGGCCCTGCAGGCGATCGGCCACGGCTTTCGTGTTCATGGCGGCGACCGCCGCCTCGTTGAGCTTCTTCACCACGTCCGCCGGTGTCCCCTTCGGCAGGAAAATCGCGTTCCAGGTATAGGCCTGCACGTCGGTGCCCTGCTCGAGCGTGGTCGCGAGATTCGGCAGCACGGCCGAGCGCGCCTTTGTCATGATCGCCAGCGCCTTGACCTTGCCGCCTTCGACCTGCGGCCTCGCGGTGGAGATGATCTCACAGAGATAGTCGATGCGTCCGGCGATCAGATCCTGCATTGCAGGACCGGTACCGCGGTACGGCACATGCGTGATATCGACGCCAAGCGCCGAGTTGAGCACTACGCAGCCGAGATGAGTCGCAGAACCCGCGCCGGCCGAGCCGAATTGCATCGTCTTCTGGTTCGCCTTGGTGTGGGCGACGAACTCCTTGAAGTTGTTCGCCGGCAGGTCCTGGCGCGCGATCAGCGCGATCGGCACCTCGGCAAGCAGCGAAACCGGAGTGAAGTCCGCGACAGCGTCGTAGAGCGGCTTCTTGTACAGCGTCTGACTCTGAGCGTGGGTACCCACCGTGCCGACCACGAACGAATAGCCGTCGGGGTTGGCCTGAGCGACGCGTTTGGAGCCGGCGCCGCCGACATTCTCGACGACCACCTGCTGGCCAAGCACTTCGCTCATCCGGGCGGCGACAACTCGGCCGAGAACGTCGGTCGGCCCGCCGGCGGCAAACGGGATCACCATGGTCACCGGACGGCTTGGATAACTCTGCGCGAAGGCTGCCCCGGTCCATGCCACCAGACCGGCAAGAGCGGCAGCGAAAAGACGCGTCTTCATTACCATCCTCCTGTTCAGAAAGGTGGACAGTGGCACTGCCCCGGATTGCGCGTCAAATCGCGCCGGCCGCGGCGGCGTAAATCTTGCGTGAACCCGGTCACCGCCGGCCGAACAGGCGCTCGATGTCGGAAAGTTTCAGTTCCACGTAGGTCGGGCGGCCGTGGTTGCACTGGCCGGAGTTCGGCGTCGCCTCCATCTCGCGCAGCAGTGCGTTCATCTCCTCCGGCTTGAGCCGGCGCCCGGCGCGCACCGAGCCGTAGCAGGCCATGGTGGCGGCGACATGCATCAGCCGCCGCTCCAGCGGCAGGCCGTCGTCCCATTCCGCCATGTGCTCGGCGAGATCACGCATCAGCCGCTGCGCATCGATCTCGCCCAGCATCGACGGCGTCTCGCGCACCGCCACCGCGCCGGGCCCGAACGGCTCGATCACCAGACCGTAGCGCGCGAGCGCATCAGCGCGGGCGACCAGCCGCTCGATGTCGGCTTCGTCGAGTTCGACGATCTCCGGGATCAGCAGGATCTGGCGGGCGACGCCGTCGCGGTCGAGCGCCGCCTTCAGACGTTCGTAGACCAGCCGCTCGTGCGCGGCGTGCTGATCGACGATCACCAGGCCGTCGCGCGTTTGCGCCACGATGTAGGTGTCGTGCAGTTGCGCGCGCGCCGCGCCGAGCGGCCGGTCAACAAGCTCGGGCGCCGAATCCGCTGCAACCGGGCGAGTGTCCGCCTGCGGGCCGCCGGTGTCGAAGACCGACTGCGCCGCCTCGGCGAGGCCGGCGGAAGCGAACGCCGCCGATGTCGGCAGGCGCGCCGGAGAAGATCGCCAGTCCCAACCCCCTCTACCCCCACCCCACCCTCCCCCGCTTGCGGGGGAGGGAAGCGAGGGGGCTGGCCGCAACGCCGAAACTGTGGCGCTGCCGCCCGTCGTCGCCGAGCGCCGTGCGCCGCGCAACAGCGCCTCCTGCAGCGCCCGCACGATCACCGCGCGCACCAGCCCGGCATCCCGAAAGCGCACCTCGGTCTTCGCCGGATGCACGTTGACGTCGACGTCGCGCGAATCGAGCGTCACGAAGATCGCGGCCAGCGGATGCCGGTCGCGCGGCAGATAATCGGCATAGGCGCCGCGCACCGCGCCGGCCAGGAGCTTGTCGCGCACCGGACGGCCGTTGACGAACAGATACTGGCCGAGCGAATTCGCGCGGGTCAATGTGGGTAACGCCGCATAGCCCTCGATCCGCAAGGCGTCGCGTTCGATGTCGATCTCGACCGCGTTGGCGCGGAATTCCGACCCGAGCACGTCGCCGAGGCGCGCCAGCCGGCCCGGCGCGCCGGGCAGCGCCGCCGCCCAGGTCACCGGCATGCGCTCCTCGCCGGCGAGCGTGAAGGCGATCTCCGGCCGCGCCATGGCGAGCCGCCGCATCACGTCGCGCACCGCTTCGGCCTCGGTGCGGTCGCTCTTGAGGAACTTCAGCCGCGCGGGTGTCGCATAGAACAGATCGCGTACCTCGACGCTGGTTCCGCGCGTCAGCGCGGCCGGCTTCACGCGCGACTTCTCGCCTGCGTCAACGGAAATGGTCCAGGCATGCGGCTCGTCCGCATGCCTGGTGGTGATCGTCAGCCGCGCGACCGCGCCGATCGACGGCAGCGCTTCACCGCGGAACCCGAGGGTGCGGATGGTGAGCAGGTCGTCGTCGGCGAGCTTCGAGGTCGCGTGCCGCTCGACCGCGAGATCGAGATCGGCGCGCGTCATGCCGGCGCCGTCGTCGGTGACGCGGATCAAGCGCCGCCCGCCGCCGTCGGTCAGAATTTCGATGCGGCTCGCGCCGGCGTCGAGCGCGTTCTCGACCAGCTCCTTGACGACGCTCGCCGGGCGCTCGACCACTTCGCCGGCGGCGATGCGGTTGACGACGGCCTCGGTGAGTTGGCGGACGGGCATATCTTGCTTTCTTTACCTCTCCCCTTGGGAGAAGCGTGTGCGGTTCGCGCAGTGAATCGGATCGGCAGTCTACCCCCGCGGCAACGCCGCAGCGACCCGCTCCCCGCAAATCTTCTCGCTACCGCGCCACCGCCTTGGCCCGCTCGATCAGCTCCGGCGGCGAGCCGTAGACGCGCGCCAGCAGGGCATGGATCGCCTCCCCGCCCACGTGCTGCACCTCGACGCCGAGCTTGGCGGCGTCGGCGAGGTACTCCGGGTCCTTCAGCGTCTTCTCGAACGCCGTGCGCAGGGCCTGCACGCGCTCCGCCGACACGCCGGGTGGCGTGAAGAACGGCCGCCCCATCTCCTGCGGCGCGAACAGGAACTCGAAAATCTTCCGGTCGTCCGGGGTCTTGGCGCGGTCGATGATGAGCGGCACGTCCGGCAGGTCGGGATGCTTGCGCATCGCCAGCTGGAACAGGATGTTGACCTTCTTGTCGCGCAGCCAATCGGCCTTGCGCAGCTTCAGGAAGGTCCAGCCGATCCCGCAGAACCCCTGCACCTCGCCGCGCTCCATGGCGAGGTTGATCTCGGTGCTGCCGTGATAGCCGGTGACGATCTTGAACTTGGTCCCGGTGAGCTTGTTGGCAGCCTTCGGGAAGACGACCTCGGTCGCGTCCGAGCCGGAGCCGCCGACGATCAGCTCCTTCTGCATCGCCTCTTGGAGCGTCTTCACCGGCGCGGTGTACCAGGACACGCAGGTCGTGTATTCGACGTTCGCCGTGCCGATCCAATGGAACTTCTGCGCGTCGAACTTCGCGTTCTTGTTGCCGAGCAACGGCTCGATCGCGGCGGTGCGCCCGGTGATGGCAAACACCGTGCCGTCGCGCGCGGCGTTGTTGTAGACATGGTTGGCGACGACGAGCCCGCCGGCGCCGGGCATGTTCTGCACGACGAATTCCGGATTGCCGGGCAGGTGCCGTCCCATATGGCGGGATAACGACTGGGCATAAAGGCTGGAGCTGCCGCCGGCGGTGAAGCCGACCAGGATGGTCACGCGGTTGCCCTTGTAGAAGTCCGCGACGGAATCCTGCGCCATGGCCGGTGCGGCAATGGCGGCCAGGCCGATCGCCGTCAGCAAGAAGCAACCGATTGTCCGCATCGCACACCCTCCCCACGGCTGTTATTGTCAGGCAGGAGGATAGCACGATTGAAGGCGGTTTCGCCTCCCGCCGGGAGTGCGATAACGTGACCCCGCACCCGCGCACGCGGCCGTGCAATGGGGCACCGTGCAATCCGGACGATTTGGCCAGATGAGGGCAGCAATGATCACAAAGCGAATCCTTCTCACACTCGCCGTAGCGGCCAGCGCGGGGCTTGCCGTGGCCGGGCCCGGCCTAGCGCAATCCTATCCGGACCGGCCGATCAAGCTGGTTCTGCCGTTCACCGCCGGCTCCCCGAACGACGTGCTCGCCCGGCTCGTCACCCCGCACCTGTCGGCGCGGCTTGGCCAGACCGTCGTCATCGACAATCGGCCCGGCGGCGGCACCTCGATCGGCACCAAGGCGGTCATGGGCGCGGAACCCGACGGCTACACGCTGCTGTTCAGCAACACCCCGACGCTGCTGATCGTCCCGGTCGCCAGCAAGGCCATCAATTACGACCCGATCAAGGACGTCGTGCCGGTCGCGACCATCGCCAGCAGTTCGAACGTGATGGTGATCGCGCCATCGCTCCCTGCGCGCACGCTGCAGGAATTCATCGCACACGCGAAGGCCAATCCCGGCAAACTGAACTTCGGTTTCGGCCAGGGCACGCAGCCGCATCTGGTCGGCGAGATGTTCAAGCTGGCGACCGGAACCAACATCGCCAACGTCCCATACCGGGGCGGCGCGCATGCGATCACCGACATGCTGGGCGGACGCATCCATATGAATATCGGCACGATGTCGACGCTCAAGCCGTTGCACGAGCAGGGCAAGGTGAGGGCGGTAGCCGTCACCAGCACGAGCCGCAGCCCCCTCCTCCCGGAGATTCCGACTATGGCGGAAAGCGGCCTGCCGCAAGTCACGTCGGTGAGCTACTACGGCATCTTCGGTCCGGTCGGACTGCCCGCCGCGATCGTCAGCAAGATCAACAGCGCCATGAACGAGAGCCTGAAGTCTCCCGAGCTGCGCGCCGGCCTGGAGAAGTTTGGATTCGCGCCGCATCCTGGATCCCCGAAGGACTTCGCGGCGCTGGTCGCCTCCGAAAGCAAGAAATGGGTTCCGGTCGTGAAGGCGACCGGCTTCCAGATGTAGCGGCAGGATGCGCTGACCGAGGCGGAAACGACGTGGCCGGCTGGCGCATTGCCCAGCGGAGGCAGTTCCGAATCGACCGACGTCACCCCAACGGAAGTCCTCATCCGGACCGAAAGCCATTCCGACCTATTCGAATAGGCTAATCCGTCGACGGCTTGGCCCGCCGCAGGCCCTTGATATTGGAGCGCCGCTTCTTGCCCTCCAGCCGCCGCTTGCGCGACGCCCGTGTCGGCTTGGTCGGCTTGCGCGGCTTCGGCGGGACGGCGGCGCGGCGGATCAGATCGACGAGCCGCTCCAGTGCGTCGGCCCGGTTGCGCTCGCGCATGCGGTGACGCTGCGCGGTGATCACCAGCACCCGGTCGCGCGTCAGCCGGCGGCCAGCCAGCTTCTCCAGCCGCGCCTTCACCTCGGCGGCAAGCGACGGCGAATGACCGACATCGAAGCGCAACTGCACCGCCGTCTCTACCTTGTTGACGTTCTGCCCGCCGGGCCCGGAGGCGCGCAGGAAGCTCTCGGCGATTTCATCTTCGCCGATGGCGATCGTGGAGGTGATGCGGATCATGCGTCGTCCATTGCACTGACTCGTCCGCCAATGTTAGCCCTGAACGGCTTCCCCGATGGTGGAAATTCCATGTCGCATACAGTGCCCAGTTCCGAAGCCCTGATCGCACGCGCCCGCTCAATGATCCCGGCGCTCGCCGAGCGCGCCGCCGCGGCGGAGCGCGCACGGCGCCAGCCTGCGGACACCATCGCTGACATGCAGGACGCCGGCTTCTTCCGCATGCTGCAGCCGAAGCGCTGGGGCGGCTATGAGATGAGCCCGCGCACGTTCTTCGACATCCAGATCGCGCTGGCCGAAGGCGACATGTCGCCGGCCTGGATCTACGGCGTCGTCGGCCTGCACCCGTGGCTGTTGGCGCTGCTCGACGACCGGGCCGCCCAGGAGGTCTGGGGGGAGGATTCCTCGACCCTGATCTGCTCGTCGCTGGCGCCCGGCGGCGCGGCGATCCCGGTCGACGGCGGATACCGTCTGACCGGACGCTGGCGATTTTCCAGCGGCTGCGAGCACTGCGCCTGGTGCGTGCTCGGCGCGCAGTTGCCGCCGTCGCCTAACGGGACCGGCGAACGGATCCTGTTGTTCCTGCCGCGGCGCGACTACCGCATCGTCGACACCTGGCACGTCGCAGGCCTGCGTGGCACCGGCAGCCATGACATCGCCGTCGACGGCGTATTCGTTCCCGCCTACCGCACCCAGTCCATGCTGGACAATTTCCTTTGCCGCGGCCCCGGCCAGGCGATCAACGATGCTCCGCTTTATCGGATTCCGTTCGGTCAAATTTTCGTCCGCGGCGTATCGACGGCGGTGATCGGTGCCCTGCAGGGAATGCTCATTGCCGTCATCGACAACAGCCGGCGCCGCATCACGCTCGGCGGGCTCAAGACTGCCGAGGACGCCGATGCGCAACTCGTCTGCGCCGATACGGCCGCCGCGATCGACGAGGCCACGGCGACCCTGCACCGCAATTTCCATGCGCTCGAAGGCTACGCCGAACGTGGCGACCCGCCACCATTGGCATTGCGGCTCCAATATAAATACCAGTCGGCGGCGGTGGTGGAGCGATGCAGCCTGCTGGCGGCGCGTCTGTTCAAGCTGACCGGCGGCTCCGGACTGTACGACGAGCAACCGTTCGGACGCCTGCTCGCTGACATCAATGCGGCCCGGCAGCACAACGCCAACCAATACGAGATAACCGCGCGCAACTGGGGCACGGCGCTGCTGGGGCTTGAGCCGCGGCGCGATCTGGCGATTTGATTTACGACACAAACTCCGATGCGTTCCCCGCACGCGGTGCAGCGCACGCGCAGGCAAGTGTACGCAGCCTGCGCAAGCTTGGCTGCAGGCACGTGTACGCAGCCTGCGCAAGCTTGGCTGCGTGCGATGCACCGCATCGCATGCAGAAATTCAACCGGACGACCGTGCGACAAACTCGGCACGGGTCATTCCACGGCCGCGCGCCGGAGGCTATACGCCGCCGATCGGCGTCAGCGCGCCGGAGCCTAGAGCATATTCCGTTCATTCCCGCGCAAGCGGGAATCCAGGGGCCGCACGGTTGACGTCTCGTTTTGCTGCCCTGGGTCCCCGCTTTCGCGGGGACGAACGGGATTGACCGAAATCTGGACTAGATGCCGCCGATCGGCGTCAGTGCGCCGCTGACGTTGGTCCCGTTGCCGCTGACGGTGTTGTTCTGGCGCGTTTCGAGCGTGCCGCCGTTGTTGAAAAGGCCGATTGCATTGTCCGTGAAAGTGGAGTTCGAAATCCGCGCGAGCGCGCCGCTGCCGACGAACAGACCGCGGCCGACATTGCCTGAGCTTGTCGAGCGACTGATCGTGGCAAGGCCGCTCGCGACTACGACACCATCGTTACCGTGGTTCTCGAAGCGGGAATTGTCGACCGTCAGCCGCGATGATGATCCCGCATTGATAATCAGACCGGCAAAGCCGTTGTCGCGCGAGATGCTGTCGAGGACGAACACCTGGGCCCCGGGGGCGGTGGCGACGATGCCGATGGAGGTGAAGCCGTGGATGACGCAGCGCTCGATGTGTACCGCGGCGGCGGCAACGATGCTGATGCCATCATCGATCGTGCCCTGGCCATTGAGCACCAGCCCGCGCAGCGCCACCACCGCGCCGGCCTTGTCTACGGTGATTGGGCTGCCGAGGTAGACGGTGTTGCCGTTGCCGGAGATCGTCAGCGATTTCCTGACCGTGGCGTTGTTG
>WHTM01000095.1:0-2781 GCA_009377755.1 Hyphomicrobiales bacterium
AGGCTCATGCGCTTGCTCAAGGCGACAACGTCCTGATCGGCGTGATCGACTCCGGCATCGATGTGAAGCATCCGGAACTGACCGGCATGGTGCTGGAGAGCTTCGACGCGTTGCCGGGCGAAGAGCCGCACAGCCATGGCACCGCAATGGCGGGCACGATCGTGGCGAACGCGCGGCTGCTCGGCGTGGCGCCGCGCTCGCGCATTCTCGCGGCCCGCGCCTTCGGTGCGAAGCCGGCCACCGCGCAGGCGACCACGTTCAACATCTTGAAGAGCATCGACTGGGCCGCTGCCAAAGGGGCGAGAGTCATCAACATGAGCTTTGCCGGCCCGCGCGATCCGGCGATCGAGCGCCAGCTCGCGGCCGCATACAAGAAGAACGTCACGCTCGTAGCCGCGGCGGGCAACGCCGGGCCGAAATCGCCGCCGCTCTATCCGGCGGCCGACCGGCATGTGATCGCGGTTGCGGCGACCGACGCGCGCGACAAGATATTCAGCCTCTCCAATTGCGGCGACTACATCACCGTCGCGGCCCCTGGGGTCGACATCATCGCGCCGGCGCCACGCGGCGCCTACCAGATCACGTCGGGCACCTCGGTTGCCGCCGCCTACGTCAGCGGTCTGGCTGCGCTGTTGATCGAGCGCAGTCCCAGCCTGACCCCAAGCGAGGTCCGCCGCGTTCTGGAATCGACCGCACAGGATCTCGGCAAACGTGGCCGCGATCCCGAGTATGGAGCCGGTTTGGCCGATGCCTACCGCGCCGTCAAAGCCGTTCAGCCGCGGACGGCGGACTCGGCGACTTCGAGCAGGCGGTAACGTTCGCAGCCGCCCATCATAATGATATCCACAGGTAGTGGGCGGCTTCGCCAGCCCCATTTCTCGCCATCCTGGCGGGTAACCCGCTCCGGTCATTCGAGAATCAGCTATAGAATAAATAGGCTCGGTAAAAGCTAAGCGAGTGTTATCGATTTCGGTTGCTATCTCCGGTGGAGTGAGTGAGCATGGCGTCACAAAATTGACACAGGCTTTCGGCGCTGCCCATGGCGGAACAGTTCAACCAGCAGCCATATGGCACTATCGCGCAAAAATGGCGCGATCTGGCTGAGCGCCGCCTCGCTTACTTCGCGGAGCTATACAGCAGCGGGCGCTGGAAGCACTACTATACCGAGGAGCAGTTCGTCGCACGCATGCGGGAGGTGGTGAGCGCCGCCGACGCATGGACGCAACTGGTGCAGCGCCCCGACGGGCAAGGCGTCGCCGCGAAGTAGCGCCCGCTCTCCATCGACACGACGAGGTTACGATCGCGACGGAGCGTGCTTGCCTGCCGTCGCGCGGTATCTAAGATCGGCGTCCCGCCTCTCGATATCGGCCTCAATCTATCATCTCTCTTCATCCTCTAGCAGGCTGCTGAAAAAGTATGTTGTGAGGTCGATTTTCTCGATGTTTGCGAGCGCGACACGTGGATCGATCGGTGGCGACCGGCGCTACGAGGGCGGTATTTTGTATGATTTCGGCGCATCTTCAGCACTCCAGGCAGACTCATCCCGTTGCCGCCAGGATTTTCGGGATGCGAACGAGATTGTAGGCAGTGGCGGTCAGCACGAAGAACCATTCCACCAAGCCACGGCCACGATGTCGCGTCTTGCGCAGGCCTCCGACCGTCTTCATCCATCCGAACGGCTCTTCGATCCGCTTGCGCTTGATTGTGCTGATGCGATAGCCGGGGTGCCGGGTCGTGCGTGCATCGATCGCCGAGCGGCGATTAGCATTGTTCTGCGAGACATGCGGCGTGCAGCCGCGTTCGCGACAGCCGGCGACGAAGTCGGCGGTGTCATAGTTCTTATCGCCGCCCACCGTGCTGCCGGGCTTGGCGTTGTCCTCGATCATGTCGAGCGCGGTCGTGCGCTCCGCCGTGCCGTTGGCCTCGGTCAATCGCGCATCGACGATGAGCCCGTTGCGGTTCTCCGTCATCAGATGCCCCATGTGACAGAGCTTGGCCTCCTTGCCGGCACCCTTGCGGAACAGCCTCGCGTCGGGGTCGGTGGTCGAGGAATGCGTGTCATTCCTGCGTTTCTCGCCATGAAAGTCGCGCTCGGCGTTGCGCCCACCGCTGCCGCCGCGGCCTGGTCCCGAGGGAGTATCGCCGCCATCCTTAGGCACAAAGCTCTTCATGCTGGCCCAAGCTTCGATCAGCGTGCCATCGACCGAGAAGTGCTCGCTCGAGAGCAGCGTGCGAACCTGCGGCAGGTTCAGCACGCTGGCAAAGAACTTGGCGGCGATATCGCCGTCGAGCAGCCGATCCCGGTTCTTGCAGAACACCGTCGCATCCCACACCGGATCGTCCGCCGACAGCCCGACGAACCAGCGGAACAGCAGATTATAGTCGAGTTGCTCCATCAACTGCCGTTCCGAGCGCACCGTGTAGAACGCCTGCAGCAGCAGCGCTCGCAACAGCCGCTCCGGCGGGATCGACGGCCGCCCGTCGCGCGCATAGAGCCGGCCGAACGCCCGCGACAACTCCCGCAGCGCCGTGTCAACCAGATCGCGGATCGCCCGCAGCGGATGGTCCGCCGGAATGCGAGCCTCCAAGCGAACGTAGCTGAAAAAACCTTCCGATCGCTGATCTTCGCCGCGCATCGCATCCCTCAGTTTAAAGGAATCAAGCACATGCACGGAATCACACTCCAACCGCCTCGCAAAACGACTTTTTCAGCAGCCTGCTAGGTCCCTGTCCGGGTCGTACCCGAGCGCTTTGTTCCAGTGCTGGTTGATCGACATCTCG
>WHTM01000095.1:2791-3107 GCA_009377755.1 Hyphomicrobiales bacterium
ACTTTTTCAGCAGCCTGCTAGGGCTCTTGGAGCCTGCCTGAGATGGTGCAGATGATACTCCAACTTCCACCTGGGCTCGCTTGAACGGCGATGACGGCACGTTCCCCGGACCTGACGAGGTGCATTACCGGACTGTTCACGAGCCATACGTCGCCAGCCTGATGGACAGGCACGACGTAAGAGATGGTGCTCGGCGGGTTTCTTCATGGGCAAAGCGCGAGGCAGTCGGCAAGACAAGTAGCGCAGGCCGCGCCGTGCCCCCATATCAGTGGTAACGGTCGGCGGCGTTGTGTGCATGGACCGGCCGACGGCGCGC
>WHTM01000068.1 GCA_009377755.1 Hyphomicrobiales bacterium
TGACCAACGCAAACGGCGCCAGGGGTCGTTCCGCTTCCCCCCGGACCGCCGCAAACCAAAGCGGACAACTGATGTGCTACCAAAACCGGACAACTCCGAAAGCTACCGACACGTTATCGGGGGCAAAGTTCAGTTCCACGTCTCGATCATCTGTGGGTGCGGAAAACGTATTCATCGCCACCCGACGTTGACGGGGCCAAGACAACCTATGATACTAAACTTAGGATCACGTTGGCGTGGGGTCGGTAATGTCGAGGATTCTCATCAATAATATCGATTGGCTCATTACGATGGATCCGGATCGGCGGATCATCAAGAATGGTGCCATCGCGATCGATGATGATCGTATTGCGGCGATCGGCACGACGAAAGACGTCGGCGCAAATTTCTCTGCCGAGAAAATCATCGATGCGACCGGAAAACTGGCAATTCCTGGCCTGATCGACACTCACGTCCACAGCACGCAGCAGCTCGGGCGCGGCCTCGCCGACGGCTGTGATATCGCGGTCCACCTGCTGCAGCGTCTGTACGGGTACGAGAGCGAGGTGATGGTCGATGACGCCTACTGGGCGGCGCTGTGCTGCCAGCTGGAGATGATCAGGGCCGGCACGACTTGCTTCATCGACCCGGGCAGCTATTTCCCCGAGCAGACCGCCAAGGCCACCGGCGTCAGCGGCATGCGGGGCATCGTCGCGCGGACAGCGGTCGACGTTCATCAGACGTCGATCGGCGCGCTGCCGGAAAAGATGTTCCGGGAAACACGCCAGGAGGCGGTCGAGAAGGCGGAGAAGGTCGTCAGGGAACTCAACGGTTTGCACGACGGCCGTGTGCGCGCGTGGTTCTCGCTGCGGGTCCTGGTGGCCTGCTCGGACGAGCTCATTCGCGATGTCAAGGCGAAGGCAGATGAATTGGGCGTCGGCATCGTCATGCACGCCTGCGAATCGCGCGATGAGGTCGTCGCCTCGCGGGTGCAATACGGCATGCAGGACGTGGAGCGCATGGCGCACCTCGGCGCCATCGGGCCGAACATGGTCCTGATTCATATGGGTTGGGCGAGCCCGAAGGAGCTCGTGCTCTGCATGCGGCACGACCTGAAGATCTCGTGCTCGCCGTCCTGCGGCTACCGGCTCGCGTTCGGCAGCATGGAGTTCGGCCGGTTCCCCGAAATGCTGGAACTCGGCGTGACCGTGTCGCTCGGCTCCGACGGCGCCATGTCGAGCAACTATCTCGACATTGTGCGCGAGATGTTCCTTGCGTCCGGCGGCGCCAAGGCGCAGCGCCTCGATCCCAGTATCATGCCGCCCGAGACGGTCCTGGAAATGGCCACCATCCATGGGGCGAAGGCAGCGCTGTGGTTCGACGAGATCGGCTCCCTGGAGAAGGGCAAGAAGGCCGATATCGCGATGTTCGAGACGCGCAAGCCGGAGTGGCGGCCGATCCTCAATCCGCTTTCGAATCTCGTCTATGCCTCGCGCGGCGGCGCCGATACGGTGGTGTGCAACGGATGCGTTCTCTTGGAGAATGGCGTCATTCAGACGTTCGACGAAGCCAGCGCGCTGCAGGAGGCGCAGGTGCGAGGCTCGCGAATCGCCAACAGCTCGGACTTGATGAAAAAAGCTCAGCCCAAGTGGCCGGTCATCGAGTGACGCAGTCCGGGGCGCGCCCCGGTGCGAAGGTCGGTGGTGTGTCTTAGTTCGGCGCCTTCGCTTTGCGCAACCGCCACAATTGGAATCCGTCCGCTTCAATCGCTCTTTCGATCGCATCACGCGAAAAGTTGTGAGGTGGAGCCCTGTCCGCCGCGACAATCCCGGTAGCGGTCCAGGGAGCATGGCTGGCAGGCAAATTGCTTCCCGCTGCATCTCCCGCAAACGCGCGCAACCGTGTGGTTGTTTCAGACTTGAAGACGTAGATGCGCATGGTACTGCCCTTTCGCTCGGTCTCTCTCGCGCATCAGCCGGTAGAAGGAATTTGCGAGGCGGACCAGGAAACAGGTACGGGGAGCATCAGGCAAAGCCGGTAGCCGATTTCGCGGCGCTCGTCTGATCGAACAAAGTCTTAGAACTGGCGCAGTTGGCTCTCCTTCGCCACCCTTTCGTGCGTCTCGCCGCGGCTCTTGATGCGATAGCTGGGCTCGCCCTCGTTTTCGGGAAGCTGGCGGACGACTTCGTAGCCGGTTTGTGACGGAGTCAGCATGCGAGTCGGTCCGACGAGTTGGACGCGCTGTCCCACGCGAAATTTGTGCATCGCTAGATCCTCCAAAGGATGAAGCTGGTTGCCCCCCGCCCTGGGCAAGACGAAAGGCCCGCCACTGCCACGCAGGGCGGGCCAAAGACAGCGTCAGACCGCCCGTAGATTTTCCGCGCTGGTCTTGCCGCGCACGCGGTCGGTGACGAGTTCATACGAAAGCTTCTGGCCTTCGTTGAGCGTGCTCATCCCCGAGCGTTCCACGGCGCTGATGTGAACGAACACATCCTTGCTGCCGTCGGCTGGCTGAATGAAGCCGAAGCCCTTTTGCGAGTTGAACCACTTCACGGTACCTGTGGCCATGTTGGCCTCCTTGATAAATGCACGTATGTGCCTATGCCGGCGTGACAATCACGCAAGCTTGAATCCGAATTCAGCGATGTCTTGGAGGGACCCTAGGCGGGTGCTTAGCAAGGCAGGCTAATTGTTCGAACGATTTCATATACGCTTTTTTTTGATACTACGCAATGCTGCGGGGATTTTTATTTTGGCGTTTGCTTGCCGATGATGTCGCCCGGCACTGTCTTTGCCTTTACCATCCCTCAGATACTCATGGCCCGGCGGCTAAGTTCTGGTCTGTGAGAGGTTGGACCGACCCGTCGAACTGCGCCAAGTTTGCTGCCAGGGACGTGGTGCTGCCGGGGAGGATTGAACTCACGACCTCTCCCTTACCAAGGGAGTGCTCTACCACTGAGCTACGGCAGCGAATGGGCGCGCACCGGGGGCGCCGCGAACGCGGCGGAAACTGCCACAAAGGGGCATGGTGGTGCAAGGACGGGACTTGCGGGCCAATTCGCTTTCGGTCACGCCGTCTTCTGCGATAAAATCGGTCATGGATGAGCGCGATCATGACGCATCGGCGCGCCGAACGCTGCGCCCGGACCGGGCCGAGCGGCTGGCGGCTGCGCTACGCGCCAACCTGAAGCGGCGCAAGGCGCAGGCGCGCGGCCGTGCCGATCCGGCCGAGGTCCCGGGCGAGGGCGCGCCGCATGCGAATCGCATAGATTCGGATGAAGCGGATACCTAGCGCTAAGAGGGGCGCCGCGAGGTCATGCGAGCTTCGGATTCGGGACACGAGGCAGGGTCCGACTTTCGCCGTAATCCCGGGGTGTCTTGGCAGCGCGTTCACTCTGTCTCAGCGTAAACTTTGCCTAGCGCGGCCGATCGGCGCATAGGGCCGAGAGGCATCCGCTGACGGGCGCGCCCACAGGGGGAGCAATGGATCGCATTCGCATCGTCGGGGGCCGCCCGTTGCAGGGCTCGATCCCCATTTCCGGCGCCAAGAATGCAACGTTGCCGCTGATGATCGCGAGTCTGCTGACCGCGGATCCCCTGATCCTCGAGAATGTGCCGCGGCTTGCCGATGTGCGGCTGCTCCAGCGCATCCTCGGCAATCACGGCGTCGACGTCATGATCGGCGGTAAGCGTGCCGGGGAATCCACCTACGACGGCGAGACGCTGCACCTCTCGGCGGCCCGCATCGTCGATACCACGGCGCCCTATGACCTCGTCTCGCGCATGCGTGCGAGCTTCTGGGTGATCGGGCCGCTTGTTGCGCGCATCGGCGAGGCAAAGGTGTCGATGCCGGGCGGCTGCGCCATCGGCACTCGTCCGGTGGACCTCTTGATCATGGTGCTGGAGCGCCTCGGCGCCGAGATCGCCATTGACGGCGGCTATGTGCTTGCGCGCGCCCCGAGGGGATTGCGGGGCGGCGACATCGCCTTTCCGAAAGTCACCGTGGGCGGCACCCACACGGCGCTGATGGCGGCCGCGCTCGCCGACGGCACGACGGTGATCGACAACGCCGCCCGCGAGCCGGAGATCGTCGACGTCGCCGATTGCCTGAACAAGATGGGCGCACGCATTTCCGGCGCCGGCAGCAGCCGCATCGTCATCGACGGCGTGGCCCGTCTGTCCGGCGCGCGGCACCGCGTCCTGCCCGACCGAATCGAGACTGGAACCTACGCCATGGCGGTTGCCATGGCCGGTGGCGACGTACTGCTTGAAAACACTCGGCCGGATTTGTTGCAGACCGCGCTTGATGTCCTGAGCGAGTCCGGGGTCGTCGTCAGCGCCACCAATGAGGGAGTGCGCGTCGCCCGCAATGGCGCCGGCATCGCGCCGGTGACAGTGAGGACGGCGCCGTTCCCGGGGTTTCCGACCGACCTTCAGGCGCAATTGATGGCGCTGATGACCCGGGCCAAGGGTACGTCCCGCATCACCGAGACGATCTTCGAGAACCGCTTCATGCATGTGCAGGAACTGGTCCGATTCGGCGCCCGCATCCATCTCGATGGCGAGACGGCGACCATCGAGGGAGTCGAGCAGCTCAGGGGCGCACCGGTCATGGCGACCGATCTGCGCGCCTCGGTGTCGCTGGTCATCGCCGCGCTGGCGGCGGAGGGGGAGACCATGGTGCACCGGGTCTACCACCTCGATCGCGGCTTCGAGCGGCTGGAGGACAAGCTCGCCGCCTGCGGCGCCGAGATCGCTCGGATCAGCGGGTAGCCGAGGCTTGTCGTCCGATCTTGCGGGGAACGGCCGAATGATGGAGGCTCGGCCCGGACTCGAACCAGGGGGAGAGGCCTTGCCGGACTTCCGCGGCGCTCACGCCGCCTCCGGCCAATTGATCCGTATTTTCCAACATGTTGACAAAACGGAAATATTTCCGTCCGCTCCGGCCGAATAAGACGCAACCCATCGCAGCGGGGAGGCACGATGGCTGAGAGGAGTGGGGCAGAATCGCTGAAGGTGGCCAGCGCCCGGGCACTGCAAGAGGTGCTCAGGCCGCTCGGTGCAGCTTTCGCGAGCAAGGTCGGCGCGCCGGTCGAGTTCTTGTTCGGGCCGGTCGGAACGGTGCGGGAGCGGCTCGAAGGGGGCGAGGTGGCCGACGTCATCATCCTCTCCGACACCTTGATCGCGGCATTCGCGAAATCCGGCCGGATCGTCGAGGCGAGCCGCCGGGAAATCGGCCGGGTCGGCATCACGCTGGCCGTGCGCGACGGAACTCCGGCACCCGACATCTCGACTCCGGACCTGTTCAAGCAGGCGCTTTTGTCGGCGCACGCCATCGCCTGCTCGGATCCGGCGATCGGCGGGTCGGCGGGCACGCATTTCGCGGCCCTGCTGCAGCGATTGGGGATCGAAGGTGCGGTGAGCCACAAGCTCCTCAAGCGCAGCAGCGGAGTGAAGACCGCCGAGGCCGTGGCTTCGGGAGAGGCAGACATCGGCATCACGCTGCTCCCTGAAATGCTGCCGGTGAAGGGCGTGTATCCCGCGGCGCCGCTTCCCCAAGCGCTGCAGAAGTTCACCACCTATGTCGCCGCCGTCTCGACCCAGTGCACTGTCCCACAGACTGGCGCCGCCTTCATCCGCGCGGCCGCCGATCCGGGCTTGGACTCGTCATGGCGCGCCGCCGGGGTCGAGCCGCCGTGAACACGACGCCCGGTCTTGCGGCGCTCTATCAGACGTCCTACCTAGCGGGAAGGACGTCATCGTGATGAAGGAATAGCGACAGAGCGGCGAGGTCATGGACGGGTTGAAATTCGTTGCGCTCGATCAGGATGACCTCGCGGTCGTCTCGACCCATTTGCAGGATGCCGTCGTCAAGGTGGCGGACATCGTCTGGTTGCCCAAGGACAAGCGGCTTGTCGTCGGGCTCAACCGTTTCGACTGGGAGGTGACGCTCGATCCCGACCCGCAATACCGCCGCCGCCGTTCGGCGCTGCGTTTCGATCGCGTGCTCGCCTGCAAGTGCCGTCACGTCACGTCCGCCGACAAGGAGGCTGTGCTCAACCTGCTGGCGATCGAGTTCGACCAACAGGCCCCCCCGGCCGGCGTCGTCACCTTGACCTTTTCGGGCGGAGCGGCACTGCGGCTTGAGGTCGAGTGCCTGGAGGCCGAGCTGGCCGACCTCGGCGCCGTCTGGACCACCACGGCCTGCCCCGGCCACGCCATCGACGATCAGCCAATCGTCGAGACCGAAGTGCGGCGGGGTTGACGCGCTCCAACGCGCACGCCATTGACCTGCCGGTCCGGGTGCACCGCACTCACTACTGATACGGGCCGCAGGATCAGATCATGCCCATCCGGCTCGATACCCGCGCCGCGGATTTCCCCGAGCGCTTCGACGCGTTCCTGGCCACTAAACGGGAGGTCTCGGAGGACGTCGAGCAGGCCGTGCGCGCGATTATCGCGGAGGTCGTGCGCGACGGCGACCGGGCGCTAGCCGCCCTGAGCCGCCGCTTCGACCGCGTCGACGTTGATGCGGTCGGCCTGCGGGTGATGGCGGACGACATCGACGCCGCGGCCGCGCAATGCGAGCCGCAAGCCCTGGCCGCGCTCAACCTCGCCCGCGACCGGATCGAAGCCTATCACCGCCGGCAGTTGCCGCGTGATGACCGCTTTACCGACGCGCTCGGCGTCGAGCTCGGTCATCGTTGGACCGCCATCGGGGCAGTCGGGCTCTACGTCCCCGGCGGCACCGCGGCCTATCCCTCATCGGTCCTGATGAATGCGGTGCCGGCCAAGGTTGCCGGCGTGCCGCGCCTGGTCATGGTGGTGCCGGCGCCGGATGGCCGGCTCAATCCGCTGGTGCTGGCGACGGCAAAGCTTGCCGGCGTCGACGAGGTCTACCGCATCGGCGGAGCGCAGGCCGTCGCGGCGCTCGCCTATGGCACCGAGACGATTGCGCCGGTGATGAAGATCGTAGGGCCCGGCAACGCCTATGTGGCGGCGGCGAAGCGCCTGGTGTTCGGCCGTGTCGGCATTGACATGATCGCCGGGCCGTCGGAGGTGCTGATCCTCGCCGACAAGGATGCCAATCCGGACTGGGTCGCGGCCGACCTTCTCGCCCAGGCCGAGCATGACAATGGCGCTCAGGCGATCCTCATCACCGACGATGCGGCGCTCGCCGATCGGGTGGAGCGCGCGGTCGGCGATCAGCTCAAGCAATTGCCGCGGGCCGGCATCGCCGGCGCCTCCTGGCGCGATTTCGGTGCGGTGATCGTGGTGCGTGATCTGGAGGACGCCTTGCCGCTGGTCGATGCGGTAGCGCCCGAGCATCTCGAAATCGCTGCCGCCGATGCGGAACGGCTGGCGAGACAGATTCGCAACGCCGGCGCAGTCTTCATCGGTGCCCATACGCCGGAAGCGATCGGCGATTATGTCGCCGGCTCCAATCACGTGCTGCCGACGGCGCGCTCGGCGCGATTCTCGTCCGGTCTTGGCGTCCTGGACTTCATGAAGCGCACGTCGATCGTCAAATGCGGACTGGAACAGCTGCGGGCCCTGGCACCGGCGGCGATCGCGCTCGGCGAGGCGGAGGGACTCGATGCGCATGCCCGCTCGGTGGCGATCCGGCTCAATCTGTAGGGATGAATCATCGGCGGCCCGGTCATGACGCGCGCGGTGACGGAAAGCAAGGACAATGCCCAGCGCCTCGTCACCGTGACGCTCGACGAAGCATCGATCGGCCGGTCCGGACCCGACGTCGAGCATGAGCGGGCGATCGCCATCTACGATCTGCTCGATGAGAATGCCTTCGCGCCGGTCGAAGACGACAAAGGCCCCTACGCGCTGCACCTGAGCATCGCCGAGAACCGACTGGTTTTCGACATTCGCGCCGCCGATGGGGCGCCCGTGATGGCGTATCTGTTGTCGCTGAGCCCGTTCCGAAAGCTCGTGAAGGACTACTTCCTGGTCTGCGACAGCTACTACGACGCCATCCGGACGGCGACGCCGGAGCGGATCGAGGCGCTCGACATGGGGCGGCGCGGCCTGCACGACGAAGGCTCGCGTATCCTGCAGGAGCGGCTGCGGCGCAAGGTCAGGGTGGATTTCGACACGGCGCGCCGCCTGTTCACGTTGATCTGCGTGCTGCACTGGCGAGGGTGAGGTCCGTGACCGCTCCATCCGCCAAGCCGCGTCCGCAGGCTGTGCTGTTCGTCTGCGGCTGGAACGCAGTGCGCTCGCCGATGGCCGCGGCGCTGTGCCGGCATGCGTTCGGGCAATCGGTCTATGTCGGCTCTGCCGGCGTACGCAAAGGCGAGCTTGATGCATTCGCGGTCGCCGCCATGCAGGAAATCGGCCTCGACATGAGCAAGCATCGGCCGATCACCTTCGAAGAACTCGAAGATTGGGAGGGCTTGAACTTCGATCTGATCGTGACGCTGGCGCCGGAGGCGCATCACCGCGCGCTGGAACTGACCCGGACGCTCGCGGCCGATGTGGAGTACTGGCCGATGCCCGACCCGACCGCGGCCGACGGCAGCCGCGAGCAGCGGCTCGATGCCTATCGGGAGGTGCGCGAGCAGCTAGCCCGGCGCATCCGGGAGCGGTTTTCCCGCAGCTGAGCGGATCGACACCACGCACTAAGCATTCGATGGCAATGCGGGCGGCTCCATCCGCCTATGCAGCGCCGCCTATGCAGTTGTGAAAATCGCCGTCATCCGGTAGTTTCCGCCGCCAATCGCTCACGAGAAAGGCGAAGCGTTCGGGGATTGAGGAGGGCGGGCATCGGACCCGTACGGCACGGTAATCGATGACGAAGGAAGAACTCCTGGAATTTCCCGGTGTCGTAACGGAACTGCTCCCGAACGCCACCTTTCGTGTCACGCTCGAGAACGAACACGAAATCATCGCACACACGGCGGGCCGCATGCGCAAGAACCGCATTCGCGTGCTTGCGGGAGACAAGGTCCTGGTGGAAATGACCCCTTACGATCTGACCAAGGGTCGGATCACGTACCGGTTCAAGTGATCGTCGCGTCCATGTCAACCTCGCGGCCGCAAGAGCAGGATCCCGCAAAGGCCCACCCCGGACTTGAGCCGGGATGGTGGATGCCGGTTTTCGGAAAGGATCATGGTCACGTAAGCAATCCAACCTCGCGCGCGCCGGTGAGGCGCTGACGCGATGATCGGTCGACCCAAGCTGGTACTGGCATCCGGTTCGCCTCGCCGCCTGAGCCTGGTCAACCAGGCCGGGATGGAGCCCGACGCCTTGCGCCCGGCGAACGTCGACGAGATGCCGCACAAGGGGGAATTGCCGCGCGCGCTGGCGACGCGGCTGGCGCGGGCCAAGGCAGAGTCGGCGCTCGACGCGATCCGGATCGACGAGGAATTGCGCGGATCGTTCGTGCTGGCTGCCGATACCGTCGTGGCGGTCGGCCGCCGCATTTTGCCCAAGGCCGAGCTGCTGGACGAGGCCGCGCAGTGCCTGCGCCTGCTCTCCGGCCGCAATCACCACGTCTATACCGGAGTTTGCTTGGTCACGCCACGCGAGTCGTTCCGGCAGCGGCTGGTTGATACCCGCGTGCGGTTCAAGCGGCTGTCGGATGAGGACATCGAGGCCTACCTTGCCTCGGGCGAATGGCGTGGCAAGGCCGGCGGCTACGCGGCACAGGGCATCGCCGGCACCTTCATCGTCAAGATCGTCGGGTCCTATACCAGCATCGTCGGCCTGCCGCTGTACGAGACCACGAACCTGCTGGCGGGCGAGGGCTATCCGGTGCGGTTCGGCTGGCTCAACGCGGTCTGATCCGGTTCCTGCGTTGCGGGTTGATGGGCGTCCGTGGACCATTATCTGCTGCTCATGACCGAACCCGACCGCTTCAAGCCATGTCCGATCTGTGGCAAGCCCGCGGACGCGAAGCTCACTCCCTTCTGCTCACCACGGTGCGCGGACGTCGATCTCAACCGCTGGCTCGTCGGCGTCTATGCAATTCCTGTCGAGGAGGATGAGGATGCCGGCGACGCCGAAGCGGCGGCCGAGCAATTGAGGGATCGCAAAGCCTGAGCCGCCCGCGCGCAGCCGTAGGCGCCATCTTTTGCCCTCTGGCGCGTCGTCTGGCGCGTCCTGGACAGGCCAAAATGGAGCCTCTATAACCCGGCCCTCGTGACCCCCGCCGGCTCCGGCTGGCCGGAGCCCAGGTAGCTCAGTTGGTAGAGCACGTGACTGAAAATCACGGTGTCGGTGGTTCGATTCCGCCCCTGGGCACCACGCCTTTCCCGGGCCTATATTTTTCAATTGGTTAGGACCCAAAAGGTGATCCACGTTTAGCCATGGCTTGCTTCGTGGATCACCTCACGTTCGCGCTTTGCCCTTGCCGTCAGTTTCTGCCGCCAATGACGAGGCAGATATTTCGATCCGATCCGCGTCGTGATCTCGACCAGATTTTCCAGCCTGATATCCGTGAAGTCGCAGTTCTTATGAACGATCATGTTTGGCCATCGGCCGTGAACATAGAACCAAGCTAGATGCTTTAGACTAGTCGGGCCATTGGTCCATCAACTTGACCCTCTTAAAGAGAATATGTGAATCGAAGGCGCCATCACTGGTAACAATCTCCAAGTGAAAGTCCGAGAGCAACGATGCGGATTCTTGTTCTTCTTTCCCTTCTTTTCCTTCTCCCTGCTGCGACGCCTGCCGTGGCGCAGCAAACAACCAAGCCAGCCGCTTCCACCGCAACCGCGCCTGCGGGCGCCGACGTCGAAACACTTATCCGAATACTCGAGGACGATAAAGCGCGAGGCCGCCTGATCAATAACCTGCGCGCTGCGGCTGCAGAAAAACCGGCCGACAAACCCTCCTTCCTTGCCGTATCCGATGATCCGATCGCGCACCAGATCGCCCAATATACCCGAAATGCCGCGGAAAGCGTCGCCGGCATGTTCGGCACCTTGGCCGGCTTCGTCCGCCAGATAGCCGACATCCTCTCGGGCGCCGCCACGGTCGACATATGGGCGCTCTGGAACGTGATGCGCAATGTCACTCTCGTTATCGCTGCCACGTTCGCCACCTATCTCGCCTTGCGGCTTGCCTTCCGGCAGCTTCAACATACGCTTGCCGGCGCTGCTACGCGCGGCTTCATCAGACGCGTCGGAGTCGTCGGGCTATCCGCGGCAGTGGATGCGGCCACCGTTCTGGCGGCATGGGGTATAGGCTACGTCTTCGCCCTCAACATCGACCAGCCGGGGCAGACAGGAATCAACCGAGCGTTGTTCCTCAATGCCTTCCTGATCGTCGAGTTGATCAAGGTTGCGGCGCGCACTCTGCTGGCGCCGCGGTGGTCCGCCCTGCGCATCAGCGGCATCGACGACACGACGGCGGCCTATTGGTATTTCTGGCTGAGCCGCCTCGTCAGCGTCATCGGCTATACCTTCCTCTTCGTCGCGCCGATCTTCGCGGCCAACGTATCGCGTGATGCGGCGAACGTGATCAGCGTGATCGTGATGTTTGCGGCGCTCGTCATGGCGAGCGCCATCGTGCTGCAGAACCGCGACGCGGTGCGAGCGCACCTGACGCGCCGGGCGCTCGTCGGCAGGACCGATACACTCAGCCGCTCGCTCGCCGCCATCGCCGGCATCTGGCACATTATTGCCATCGCATACCTGACCTTGGTCTTCGTGCTGTGGATTGTCGACCATGAGGCGGCTCTGCCCTTCGTCCTGGCGGCAACCATCCAGTCCCTCATTGCCATCACACTCGGCCTCTTGTTGATCGCCTTCATTACCCGGCTCGCCTCTGGCGGGATGCAGCTGCCGGCGGACGTCAGAGAGCGGCTGCCGTTGCTCGAAAGGCGGCTCAACGCCTTTGTGCCCAACGTCCTGCGCGTGGTCCGCGCGGTCGTAGGGGTCGGTGTCGTCCTGGTCATCACCCAGGTCTGGCAGGTGGTCGATTTTGTTGGCTGGCTGTCGACCGAGATCGGTCAACAGTTCGTCACCTCGCTCGTGTCGACGTTCCTCATCCTACTGGTTGGCGGATTGATCTATCTCGCCGTCCAGTCCTGGGTGGAGTACCGACAGAATCCTCATTTTGGCACTGTGCCGACACCGCGCCAACGCACACTGCTGTCGCTGTTCCGCAACGCTTTCACTATCGTGCTTGCAGTGATGGTGGTCATGCTGGCGCTCTCCGAGCTTGGGGTGAACATCGGGCCGCTGCTCGCGGGTGCCGGAGTGGTCGGCCTCGCCGTCGGGTTTGGGGCGCAAAAGCTGGTGCAGGACGTGATCAACGGTGCGTTTATTCAGTTTGAAAACGCGATGAACGAGGGGGACGTCGTGACCGCCGGAGGCGTCACCGGCGTGGTCGAGCGACTGACCATCCGCTCGGTCAGCTTGCGCACGCTCGACGGCGCCTATCAGCTCATCCCGTTCTCGTCCGTCGACTCCGTATCAAATTTTATGAAGCACTTCGGCTATCACGTCGCGGCGATCGGCGTCGCCTACCGGGAAAATATCCCGGCGGTGAAGCAAGCGATGCAGGACGCTTTCGACAGGCTAAGACAAACCGAGTTCGGCCAGCACATCGTTGGCGATCTGGAGATGCACGGCGTTACCGAGTTCGGCGCCTCCGCCGTGATGGTACGGGCTCGCATAATGACCATGCCGGGGGAGCAATGGGCGGCGGGACGCGCCTATAACGAGCTGATCAAGGAGGTTTTCGACGAGCGCGGTATCGAGATTCCGTTTCCGCACATGACCCTCTATATGGGTGAGGACAAGCAAGGGAAGTCCCCGCCGCTGCGTATCGAGCCGTTGAACGTCGGGCAGCCGCGGAGCAACGCGGCAAAGCGCAAAAGACGCGACACGGCGGCGGCCGAGCCAGGGGTCAGAGCGCCCAGGCGCCGTAAGACCAAGGTCAAGCAGGACGCGCCGCCGGGGGAGGGGGGCCCGCCCGACCAGGCGGTGTGATATCATCGCATGTCATCAACTAATCACTATCGTATTGTCTGAGCGGAAGGATTAGTGAGTCCTGACCCTAGGGGGCATCCAGCCCGCCATCCTGCGTCGGGAAAGCCGAGAACGCCGCGATGGATAGAAAGATGGGAATCCCCAATTCGAGGATTTCCTCGAACACTGTGGAGGTATAGGTCCCGGTGAGGTGGATGCCGAGAATTGCGAGATTTGAGGGCGCCCCATCGATAATCTTGGAAAGGACGGTGCAACCGATAGCGGTGGCAATGGCAAAGGCAGTCGCCTCACCATGGCGAAGCCCGCGCACAAAGCTACGGAAGCCGTCCCTCAGGAGCAAATAGAAGGCAACGCCGAGGGCAACAAAGACCGTCACGCCGATTAGCTTTTCCAACAGCGGAACGTCAGGCGAAATGTAGAGGGTGGTCTTGGTGATGTTGTAGGTCGTGAAATGCGCATGGAAGTCCAGCTCACGCAGGCACATCGCGATCGGGATGGCGACGAGGTACCACTGCTTGAGTAGGTCCCCATAGGGCATTTCCCGGACAAGCGTTGCCACGACGATCAGGTAGCCGGCGGCCGAGAAGACTTCAATTGGACCGCCCGCACTGAGGTAAAACTGCCGTATGTCTTCGGGAAGGAAGACGAGCGGCAGGGCGATGAGAAAGAGGAGCACCAGCAGGGCAAGGCCCATTTGATTGAAATAGTGGCCTTTACCGTCATCGGTCTTTCTTTCGTACCACGCCATATCTGTCTCGCGCTAGCAGATAGAACTTGCCGCCGATGTTGATCGACCAATTGCCGCGCCGATTTATGAAGCCTGCCGCATTTCCGGCCTTCGCGTTGCTGCCTCGGTCGATGCGCCAAGTGAAGACGCCGGTCGTCGGATCGTAGATCAGTATTTCTCTAAGCTCGCCGTGCGTGATCGGAAGTTTGATCTTCAGTTGCTTCGCAGTCATTCGCCCACCTTCCAGCCATACTACGTGATTTCCAAGACCAACGAGGTTTCCGACCTCCTTGAGGTCGCCGTGTTGCTGAAGGACGTGGGACTCTTGCGGCCGCAGACCGGTGTGCTCGACCTCAACATCATACCGCTGTTCGAGACGATCGAGGACCTCCGCAGGTGCGGGGAGGTGATGGGTGCATTGTTCGACATCCCGGACTATATGCGGCTCTTGGAGGGCCGCGGGCGCATCCAGGAAATCATGCTCGGCTACTCCGACAGCAACAAGGATGGCGGCTATCTGACGTCCAACTGGGAACTCGACAAGGCGGAGATCGTGCTCGTCGACGTATTCCGCCGTCACGACGTACGGCTCCGGCTGTTTCACGGCCGCGGTGGATCGGTTGGTCGTGGCGGTGGGCCAAGCTACCAGGCGATCCTGGCGCAACCGTCTGGAGCGGTCGAAGCTGGCATCCGTATCACCGAGCAGGGCGAAGTGATCGCGGCGAAGTACTCGAATCCGGAAATGGGACGGCGAAATCTGGAAATCCTGGCAGCGGCAACGCTGGAAGCCGCGATACTCCAGCCCGAGCAGGCCGCCCCGCGCGAGGAATTTCTCGCGGCCATGGAGCAGCTCTCTTCGCTCGCCTATCGCGCCTATCGTGCGCTGGTCTACGAAACGCCGGGATTCGAGCAATACTTCTGGGAATCGACGGTGATTGGCGAGATCGGCAATCTCCACATCGGCAGCCGGCCTGCCTCGCGCAAGAAATCGACGCGCATTGAAGACCTGCGCGCCATTCCATGGGTATTCGGCTGGGCGCAATGCCGGCTGATGCTGCCCGCCTGGTACGGCTTCGGGACGGCGATCAAGTCCTGGACAGCAACCAATCCCCAATCCGGCCTGCCGCTGCTGCAGGCGATGGCGAACGAATGGCCGTTTTTCCAGGCGCTGTTGTCGAATATGGACATGGTGCTGACAAAAAGCGATATCGCCATTGCGTCGCGCTATATGCGGCTCGTCGAGGATGTCGATCAGCGCGAGGCGATCTTCGCCCGCCTGCAAGCCGAATGGCATGATTCCATCGACGCGCTGTGCGCCATCCTTCAGCAACAGAGGCTGCTCGAGCGCAATCCGTCGTTGGAGCGCGGTCTCCGCCATCGCTTTCCTTACGTCGATCCGCTCAATCACGTGCAGCTGGAATTGCTCAGGCGGCATCGCGCGGGTGACACCGACAACCGTGTCGTGCAGGGCATACATCTGACCATCAACGGCATCGCCGCGGGATTGCGAAATAGCGGCTAACGTAAAAGAGTGCTAAATGCAGGCGCTATTCATCGGCCAGAGCTATATCGACATCACCTTCCTGACGGATCACATTCCGACCGGAGACGAGAAGACCGTGGCGCGCGACTATGCCGTCTCGTTCGGCGGCAACGCGGTCACGGCGGCGTTCTGCTGCGCCAAGCTCGGCGTCGTGCCCGACCTGATCGCGTCGGTCGCCGACGACTGGCTCGGGCGGATGTTCATCGACATGGCGGCGAAATACGGCATCTCCGTACATCATCGAAAAGTGCGGGAGTCCTCTCTGTCGTTCATCATGCCGAATGGGGACAAGCGGGCGATCGTCCGCTGCCGCGACGACAAGTTCGCGCATCCGTTTCCGCCCCTCAACCTGCAGGGCTGCCGCGCGCTGCACCTCGACGGTCATCTTCCGGATGCGGCGATCCACTATGCGCTTGCCTGCCGTTCTGCCGGAATCCTGACCTCGCTCGACGGTGGCGGCATACGGTCCAACACCCATGACCTGCTCGGCTTCATCGACGTCGCCGTCGTGGCCGAGCGGCTGTGCGAGCAGATGCGGCTGACAACAGCGGAGATGCTGATCTACCTGCGCTCGCGCGGGTGCCGCATCGGGGCCGTCACGCTCGGTGAGCGCGGCATGATCTGGTACGACGAGACCGGGACGCAACGCTTTCTCCCTGCGCTCGACGTCCCGTCGGACCAGATCATCGACACAAACGGGGCAGGGGACATCTTTCACGGAGCCTATATGTACTCCGTCCTTACGAGCCCGAATGCGACCTGGGAGGCCCATTTCCGCTTTGCGCGGGCGGCGTCCGCGTATGCGGTCCAGCACCTCGGCAACGAGGCGAGCCTGCCAACGCTCAGCGCGATCAACGAGACGCAGGCGCGGTTCGGTGAACGGCGGGTCGATCTGTCGCTTATTGGCCCCCGCCAATCCGTGGAGGAGGCCGCCGCGCGCGGCGGCGAGGCATGAGACGGCTACCCATAAAGCGCTGATACGCGACATGGCCCGATTCGATCGAATCGGACCATGGTGCGGTCAACGTGCGCGGCAAGAAACGGCTTGGCGGTGATGGCCGTGCGCGGCCGCTACTTCCGCAGGCCGGAGGCTGTCAGCACCTGCTCCCATTTCTTGATGTCGGCGTCGATGAACTTGGAAAACTCCTCGGGGCTGCCGCCCAGCGGGTCGATGCCTTGCGTATCCAGGACCTTTTTCACCGCGTCGGCCTTGAGCGCCTCGTTGGCTGCGGCGGAAAGCTTGTTGGCGATGTCCGCCGGCGTGCCCGGAGGCGCCAGCAGGCCGACCCAGATGCCGGCGTCGACGCCCGGCATGCCGGCCTCGGCGAGCGTCGGCACGTCCGGCAGGATTCCGGCGCGCTTCGGCTGCGCCACCGCCATCGCCTTCAGGGCGCCGCTCTTCACGTGCGGCGTGAGCGTCACCGCGACGTTGAACGCCATGGTGATGCGGCCGGTCAGCAGGTCGGTCAGCACCTGGTTGCTCCCGCCCTGGTAATGCACGGCGACGATCTTGGTCCCGGCCGTCTGGTTGAACAGTTCCACGGCAAGGTGGCTGGCAGTGCCGGCGCCCGAAGTGCCGAAGGTCAGCATGTCGGGCTTCGCCTTCGCCAGCGCCACCAGTTCCTTGATGTCTTTGGCCGGAACCGAGGGATGCGCGACCATCAGATTGGGGACGACCGCCAGCAGCGCGACCGGCTGCATGTCCTTGCCGAGATTGAACTTGGAGTTGGTTCGCGTCGGATTGAGCGTGTTGGCCACCGTCCCGATGAACAGGGTGTAGCCGTCCTTCGGGGCGCGTGAGACCGCTTCGGCGGCGATCATGCTGCCGTTGCCGAGGCGGCTCTCCACCACCACCGGCTGCCCGAACTTCTGCTCGATATGCCGGCCGATCAGCCGACCGACGATATCCACCGTCGACCCGGGGCCAAACCCGATCACGATGCGAATGGTGCCCGATGGATACTGTTGTGCGCCGGCGGCACCCGGCGGAACTGATGCCCAGCCCACGGCTATGGCCGCGATCAACATTGGAACCCGTGAAATAAGCTTCATAACGTTTCGCTCCCAAGGTGCTGTTGCTTGTCCTTGTCTCAGCCTGGCGGCGCACCATCCGCCATCGGCGGGCTGGCGGCGCATGCGGCAACGCGATACATCATGAGCCAACCAAACCGTCACGGGGAGTGACAATGCCTGTTTGCCATGGAGTGCGTGAGGTCGCCAAGCTCGATATCATGGGTGGCGGTCAAGTCGACGTCGTCGGCGATTATGCCTATATCGGCCACATGAGCGCGCCGGACGGAACGTCGGTGGTTGACGTTCGCGATCCGCGCAACCCGCGCATCGTCGCAGAGATCAAGATCCCGGCCGGCATCCATTCGCACAAGGCGAGGGTCGCCAACGGCGTCATGCTGGTCAATCACGAGGTCACCAATCCGGAGGTCGCCAAGGCCGGCGGCATCAGTGGCGGGCTCGGCATCTACGACGTCTCCGATCCGACCAAGCCGAAAGAGATCACCAAATGGCAGTGCGGCGGCAAGGGCGTGCATCGCTTCACCGTCGACGACCGCTACGCCTACATCTCGCCCGAGATAGACGGCTACGTCGGCAACATCGTGATGATCCTGGACATGGCCGATCCGGCAAAGCCGAAGGAGGTTGGCCGCTGGTGGATGCCCGGACAGCATATTGCCGGCGGGGAACAGCCGACCTGGGAGGCGCGCGAGCACCGCTGCCACCATCCGATTCGGCAGGGCGACCGGCTCTACGTCAGCTATTGGCATGGCGGCGGCGTGATCCTCGACATTTCCGACATGACCAAGCCGAAGATGGTGTCGTCGTTCGACTGGAGTCCGCCGTTTCCGTGGCCGACGCACTCCGTGGTGCCGATTCCGTTCGCGATCAACGAGCGCCGCTACATCATCGTCGCCGACGAAGACGTGGCGCGGCTCGAACCCGACCTGGCGCCGGAACTATCGTCATTCATGTGGTTCCTCGACGTGACCGATGAGACGCGCCCGATGCCAGTCTCCACCATTCAGGTCGAGGGCGTGCACGGCAAGCGCAATCCCAACAATACCGGCCTGCACCAGCCGGTCGAGGTGATCCGCGGCACCGAGCTCCCGGTCGCCTGGTTCGCGCAAGGGCTGCGCATCATCGACTTCTCCAACCCGATGGCGCCGAAAGAGGTCGCTCACTATCTGCCGGATGTCTCCGGACGGCGCGTGTGCAGCAACGATGTGTTCCAGGACGACCGCGGGCTGATCTACCTGCTTGACCGCATCAACGGGCTATCGATCGTGGAGCGGGTCTAGAGCCTGTGTTCAGTTGAGGGATTCCCAAATCATCGATTGAGTGATTCATGGGCGGTCAGCCTGAGGAGGGCTGACCAATGCGCCGCTATGCATTACGTGACGATCAATGGGACCGGATCAAGGATTTTCTGCCGGGCCGTGAAGGCCATGTCGGCGGCACGGCGGCAGATAATCGGCTGTTCGTCGAAGCGGTTCTGTTCAGATATCGTGCCGGCATTCCATGGCGTGATCTGCCAGAGCGTTTCGGAGATTGGAAAATCGCCTACCAACGTTATAGCCGGTGGGCGAAGAGCGGGGTT